>WGFU01000032.1 GCA_015492075.1 Gammaproteobacteria bacterium | reverse complement strand
TTGCATTAATACTGGCAACAAATAAACCGCTGTAATGCTGACAGTCAGTCTGCAACTTATGCATTCTTTGAGTTTGACCTTCGGGATTCATAACAAGCCAAACCAAGTAGAAGTAAAAAACGGTTGCTCACTGATAAACCGTACCATCGCCCATTCGGGTGGCCGCTATGACAACCAAATATATATTAAGCAAAGAATTAGTCGTGACAACCTTCAGCGACTATATTTCTATTTGCCGCGTGCTGCTAACCACCTGTTCTATTTTGCTTTGCAATACCGCAAGCTGCGGGGGTAATTCAGTCTTGCTGCCAGCGCCACCAGCCTCTACATCCAGTAATTCGTGAGCGATATTGATCGCGGCCATAATGGCGATGCGTTCTAAACCGATGACTTTACCTGAATTCCGAATTTCTGCCATTTTACGGTTGACGCATCGCGCCGCAGCCACTAACGCTTCGCTTTCTTCCTCAGGGCAGGAAAAACGATATTCTTTATCGAGAATTTGCACCGCAACCGCAACGCGATCATTCTCCACTAGACGGCCTCCATTCTTTTAAGACGGCCTATCAGGGCCTCCAAGCGCCGAGCAACCTGGTTCTTGCTGGCTGTTAAAGACATCTTTTCA
The DNA here is from genome assembly GCA_015492075.1 of Gammaproteobacteria bacterium. Lineage (GTDB taxonomy): Bacteria > Pseudomonadota > Gammaproteobacteria. The sequence goes on along the minus strand of WGFU01000032.1, from coordinate 85,497 downwards.
TCAAGCAATACCGACTGTTCTTGGCGCAGGTTGGTATTTTCCCGCTTGAGCTGCTCACAGGTATCAATCAGCTCACCGACCCAAAACTCAAAGCGCGAAAAACCATCAGTAGTTGGGGTTTTCGATTCACTCATAAGCCACCTCCAATAATCTCTAAGCCACTATAAATCGGCCTCATAAGGTGGTCAATGTCATTGTTTATTTACGATTCGGCTATACATTAGCCTAAATCCGATACAATAGCGCTTGAACCCACGCTAAAAATAAGCGGCGGCCAAGAAGCCTTACTGCCGCGGTGCCAATGATATGCTTGATTACGACGACTACCAATGTTTACTGAGTGAGCTCGATTCCACGGTCGAATGCGCTGAGGCCCACGGCATTCTCTGCGGTATACTCAGCCTTGACTCTAACAGTCATAGCAGTGACTGGCTGGGGCTGGAGGATAAACCGCTATGTCAGTTATTCGCACAGTTTTTAGCAGAAAGCCAATCTGCATCGCACGCTGACTCAAGGCAAGGCGCCGCCGTGGCAAAATTGGCTGTGTTACACCGTGAGACGCGCGCGCAACTCAATGATATGAATTACGATTTCAGCCCATTGCTACCGCAGGACAGCGAAACCATCGCCTTGCGCACACAAGCGCTCAGCCTTTGGTGCCAAGGTTTTCTTTTCGGTCTCAGTGTCAGTGGACTGAAAACGCTCGACGCGCTTTCAGAGGCCAGCCGCGAAATCGTCGAGGACTTTAACGCCATTGTCCAGCTTGAGGAACCATGCGAAGAAGGCGATGATGAAGAATCTGCATATATGGAGTTGGTGGAATATCTGCGCGTCGGCACCTTTACCCTGGTTAACGAGCACAGCCTGCCCGCCAAAAGTGAAACCTTGCATTAAATTTAGCCGAAACGCACTAGTCTATGTCCACCGAATTCAGTAAACGTCGTCAACGCCTGTTCAAGCAAATGGGCCCAAACAGCATGGCCATCTTGCCAACGGCAACGGAAAAAATTCGCAATCGCGATGTCCATTATCCGTTTCGCGCCGACAGCGACTTCCATTACCTGACTGGTTTCAACGAACCGGAAGCGGTCATGGTATTGCTACGCGAAAAGTCGAAATCACGCTTTATTCTGTTTTGCCGTGAACGTGATCGTGCCCTCGAACTCTGGCATGGGCGTCGCTATGGACCAGAAGGCGCCATAGAGCACTTTGATGCCGACGAGGCCTATAACATAGAAGCGCTGCATGAAAAACTCGGAGAATGGATGAGCGGTATTGATCGCATCTTCTATACCCTTGGCCATGACCACGAATTTGATCAGCGCCTAACGCAACAGGCCGAAGCACTGCGCAATCAATCACGCAATGGTGTCAACGAACCCTCACAGTTTATTTCCCTCGCGCATATCCTGCACCAGATGCGCCTGGTTAAATCCGCGTCTGAAATCAAACTCATGCAGCAGGCTGCCAATATTGCAGCAGAGGCTCATATCCAGGCCATGCAACAGTGCCAACCCGGCATGAATGAATACGAAATAGAAGCCGAGCTAAACTATTACTTTATGAAGCACGGTAGCCGCTCAGCGGCCTATCCATCGATTGTCGCGGGCGGCAAAAACGCTTGTATATTGCACTACACAGAAAATGATGCCGAACTGAACGATGGCGACTTGTTGCTAATCGACGCGGGCGCAGAATATCAGTACTACGCCTCTGATATCACACGCACCTTTCCCGTCAATGGGCGCTTTAGTGAAGAACAGCGTGCGCTCTACGATTTGGTGCTGGATGCGCAGCTCGGTGCGATAAAAAAAGTGCAACCAGGCATGGCTTACAATGTTCATCATGACACAGCCGTGCGTATCCTCACCAAAGGCCTTATTAGGCTTGGCTTGTTAAAAGGCGATTACAAGCAACTGATTAAAGACGGTACTTATAAAGAATTTTATATGCACCGCACAGGACATTGGCTTGGTATGGATGTGCATGACGTCGGCCCCTATAAGCAGGGTCAACATTGGCTAAAACTGCGTCCTGGCATGGTCTTGACCGTTGAACCCGGTTTATATATTGCGCCTGACTGTAAGAGAGTGGCTAAACGTTGGCGCGGTATCGGCATTCGCATTGAAGATGACGTGGTCGTCACCCGCAGCGGCAACAAAATTCTCAGCGCCGCCGCACCCAAACATGCCGACAATATCGAAGCCATTATGAAGGCCGCTTGATGCCTGCTAGACAATTAGATTATGACATTATTATTGTTGGCGGCGGGCTGGTCGGCGCCGGCCTCGCCTGCGCTCTGGCTGATTTGCAATCAGGCGACAGCAAACTCCGTATCGCGATCATCGAAGCCGTTCCCTTTCGCGATGCGGCGCAGCCCAGCTACGATGACCGCAATATCGCCCTGTCGCAAGCCAGCTATCGAATTTTTCAGACGCTTGGGCTGTGGCAGGATATGATTGACGCCGCCACCCCTATTGAATCTATCTACGTCAGTAATCGCGGTCATTTCGGCGCCGTGCGTCTGCATGCAAAAGACCTCGGTGTTAATGCCCTGGGCTTTGTTGCACAAACCCGCGCTATCGGCGCAGCCTTCAAACGGCGCATAGAGCAACGGGACAACGTCAAGCTCATCTGCCCGGCCAGTATCACCGCCTTGGAAATCCATAACGATCATGCCGACATCACCTTAAAACAAGGGCAGCATTGCAGCCGCTTAAGTTGCTCTCTGCTGGTGGGCGCTGACGGTGCAAAATCGAAAACACGCGAACTACTCGGTATCGCAACACAAACACACGATCACGGGCAAAGCGCGATCGTCGCCAATATCACGCCGCAAAAGCCGCACAATAATATTGCCTATGAACGTTTTACCGATAGCGGCCCGTTAGCACTCCTGCCCATGAGCGAACAACGATGCGCCCTGGTTTATAGCGTGTGGCATAACGAAGTAGAAGGGATGCTGAATCTGAGTGACGAAGCATTCCTGGCGCAGCTGTCAGAACGCTTTGGCGACCGCCTGGGAAAACTGGTTAAAGTCGGCCAGCGCAGTTCCTATCCGCTGGCACTCAGTCGGGCAGATAGAACGCTCGCCAAGCGCGCTGTATTGATCGGCAATGCCGCGCACAGCTTGCACCCTGTTGCAGGGCAAGGCTTTAATTTAGGCGTCAGAGACATCGCCGCATTGGCCGAGACAATAAGCGACGCCCTAAAGGAAAATCTTGATATTGGTAACGATGCCAGCCTGGGTACATTTCGCCGCTGGCGCCGTGGTGACCAGCAACGCATTATCAATTTCACCGAAGGCTTGGTCAGCGTCTTTAGCAACCCGCTCGCTGCGGTCAGTCTATTGCGCAACCTTGGCCTGGTGGCCGTTGACCTGTTCCCTCCTGTTAAGCGATTGCTGGCGCGACAAACCATGGGTATCGCCGGCAAACAGCCGCGCCTCGCGCGTGGCATAGCCTTAAATTCAGAGGGAAGCTAATGCAGCACGACTATGACATTATTATTGTCGGCGCCAATATGGTCGGCGCCACATTCGCCTGCGCCCTGGCCGACAACGGCCTGAAACTATTATTGATTGATACACACAAGCCAACGTTTAACTGGCCGCCTGCCTCGTATGACCTACGTGTTTCGGCACTGACAGCCGCGTCCAGCGCGCTATTTGAAAAACTGGGTATCTGGCCACACCTGATCAGAGAACGCCCGAGTCCGTTTCGCGCCCTGCATGTCTGGAATCAAGACGCCGAGAACAAACTCAGCTTCGATAGCGCAGACACAGGCGCTGCCTATCTTGGCCATATTGTGGAAAATCGACGCATCCAACAGGCCTTGCATCAAGCACTCGCCTACCGGCGCTCAGTAGAACTGAAACTCGGTATATCGCTGGATGCACTCAATATAGATAAAGACGCGGCAACCATTACCACTAGCGACAAACAAAATATCACTGCGAAGCTTGTTGTCGGTGCTGATGGTGCACGGTCGAAAGTACGCCAGCTTGCGAATATCCACTCAACAGGCTGGGCCTATCATCAACAAGGCATTGTCGCTCACGTCAAAACCGAAAAATCACATCAGCAATGCGGTTGGCAACGCTTTTTAAATACCGGGCCGCTTGCCTTCCTACCCCTCGATGATAGCCGTTCAAGCATTGTTTGGTCAGCGAAAGACGATTACGCCAATGCGCTCATGGCAATGGATAAAGCAGCGTTTGAAAGCGAGATCAACACTGCGTTTCAAAACGAACTCGGGCAGGTGACGCTTGATAGCGAACGCGCCGCCTTTCCACTTAAAGCGCAACACGTACACGATTACGTTTCACCACGCATCGCATTAATTGGCGACGCCGCGCACAGCATCCATCCCTTGGCTGGCCAGGGCGTCAATCTCGGTTTGCTCGACGCTGCATGCCTTGCCGACATCATCGAAACCGCTATTGATAACAAACGCGATATTGGCCGAGAACATACCTTAAAAAAATACCAACGCGCCCGCAAAACCGGTAACCTCGCTATGCTGGCTGCCACCGACGGGCTCAACAAACTCTTTAGCAATAACCATCATTTGCTGAACTGGGCGAGAAACACCGGATTCGCCGCTATACAAGGTATTCCCCAGACTACGTCGCTGTTTATGCGCTTGGCTGCCGGCAAATAAAAAGACTTTGGCGATAAATCCACGATGATCATCGCCGGTCTATCGCCTGCGTAAAAAGCAATCCTAGTGACACCCTCAAAAAAGAAAGATATTGCTTGAGACCATTAATGATAATCATTATCATTAATGGTGCTATCTTTCACCTTATAATATGTAGGAGTTTAGGCTGATGTTAGGGTTAAAGCGTTCATTTGTGCTGGTATTGGCAACAATATCGTTATTTGCCAGCCAATTCATTCTGGCATCAGAACGACTGGTCGTCTATTCTGGCCGCAGCGATCAATTCGTCCTTCCTGTCATTGACGCCTTTACTAAAAAAACGGGTATCGAGGTTCAGCTGCATAATGCTAAATCCACCGCCTTGCTGAACAAGTTGATCCTGGAAGGCGAGCGAACTCAGGCTGACTTATTTTTGAGTAATGATTCCGGTAATCTGCAAGTCGGTGCAGACAAAGGCCTGTTTCTCCCTCTGCCCGAGGAGTTGGTGGCTGACATTCCTGAGCAATACCGTGCACCCGACAATTCCTGGGTCGGCCTGTCCAGCCGCATGCGTGTGTTGGTGATCAATACCGGAGCGGAAAACGTGGCCGATATTGATTCCGTTTTTGATCTTGCCGATCCTGCGCTAAAGGGCCGCCTCGCCATCACTCACAGCGCTAACGGCAGCTTTATCGCTGGCACCACCGTTTATATGCTGGCTGCCGGCGAAGAGAAAACCCGTGATTGGCTAAAAGGAATGAAAGCCAATGTCGACGGCAAAGTCTTTAACAAACACAGCAAGGTGGTCAAGGCGGTCGCCGCCGGCAAGGCCGATGTGGGCTTGGTCAATCACTATTACATCTACCGTCACTTGGCAAAATCACCCGATGCGGCGATAAAAATCGTATTACCTGACCAAGGCAAAGACGGCATCGGTGTCGCTGAAAACGTCGCTGGCATCGCGATTAGTCAGTACAGCAAAAAGCTTGATGCTGCCAAAGCCTTCGTTGCCTTTCTTGTTTCAGAGCAGGGCCAAAAAATCTTTGCCGAAATTAACCGCGAATATCCTGTGCGCCCGGGCGTTGCCGCCGCTGCAGAAGTGCCGCCAGCTGGCAGCTTTAAAGTCGCCGATGTCCCCATGTATAAACTGGGCACAGAACGTAATCGTACTCTGGACATGATCGAAGCGGTAGGTATGCCCTAAGTACAAATATGCATTCTGCTGTTCGCCCCCTCGCCATCACTGCCAGTCTTGTGGCATTGCTGGCCGCTATCCCGCTTGTTTTCGTCGCCTACAAAAGCAGTGGACTCACGCTGACAAAATGGGGTGGTCTTTGGCAAAGCCGGCTACCAGAGCTGTTAGTCAACACGCTGTCGCTTAGCGTGCTGGTAGCCATTGGCTCGCTCATCCTCGGCGTTAGCGCGGCATGGCTGGTCGCACGCCGTCACTTCAGGGGGCGTCGCCTTGTCAGTTGGTTGTTAGTATTACCATTGGCCATTCCAACATACGTCTTTGCTCATATCTATACCGTCATCACCGCTGACGATGGCTGGCTTGGACAACTCTGGTTAGCGCTTTTTGGTAGCTCTATCGACATTTTCAATCTGTGGGGCAGCGCGCTGATATTAACCCTCGCCGGGTTTTCCTACGTCTTTCTCCTGGTGCGCATCGCGCTCATGGATGCCAACCGCAGTCTGGAAGAAGCTGCTCGCATTCAAGGCGCGAAACCCTTTTCGGTATTTTGGCATGTCAATCTACCTTTAATACGCCCTGCTATCGCCGCGGCCATGGCGGTCGTTGTACTGCATACCTTATCTGATTTTGGCGCGGTCAGCATGCTGCGCTTTCAAACCTTCACCTTAAGCATTTATTTGCAGATGAGCGGTCGCCTGGATGATGAAGCCGCGGCCGGGCTGAGTCTAATTCTGGTCGCTCTCAGCCTCACCTTCATGATACTGGAGCGCTTTTTTCGCAGCAGAGCACGCTATTTCAGCAACGCGCAATCCCGATATCAGCAACCACGCAAGGCAAGCAAAGGGGAACTGCTGGTTATTTGGCTTTGGTTGGGACTTATTTGCTTATTCGCCTTTATTATTCCTTTGTTATGGATGTTGCAATGGACTTGGCAGGCAATAGCCAGCGGCGCCATCGATGCGCGTTTTTGGGGCTACACCCTGAACTCTTTAACCGTTGGCGCATTGGCTGCGACAGTGGCCATGATCGTGGCACTGCCGGTAGGTTTATTTCACACGCGTATCAAATCTTGGCTCAGCAATATCTGCTTGTATTTTTCCAGTGTTGGTTTTGTTTTGCCTGGCCCGGTCGTCGCGCTGGGCATTATCAGTTTTGCAATTTTCGCTGTTCCCGCGCTCTATGGCGGGCTCACACTGCTGGTCTTGGCCCTGGTGATTCGCTTTTTGCCACTGGCCGTGCAATCACAAGAAGCGGCCATGCAACAGTTAACACCTTCCATAGAACAGGCTGGCCGCATTCTCGGAGCCGGCTCCCTGGAGAATCTAAAACGGGTCATCCTGCCGATGATTCGCGGCGGTATGGCCAGCGCCTGGGTCTTGGTCTTTATTGATGCGATCAAGGAATTGCCTGCCACATTATTATTAAGACCAGTCGGCTTTGACACCTTGCCGGTACGCATCTGGATAGAGGCCAGTGAAGAAATGCTGGAACTGGCTGCACCCGCTGCACTGATCATTGTGCTCGCCACCCTTCCCGCAATATGGTTGATGGCACGCTCAAGCGGCAACAGAAGAGAGCATGGTTTTTAAAGTACATGTAAACGCTGGCATCAGCGTTCGGCATCTATAAAACTTGGTTTTTGAGCAACAGATAGGTAGAATTTCGGCCTTCAACACGTTTCTTTTGTGGGAGAGCCTCTGTTCCAGCGTTGTGGCACAGGGCACCGAAGGCGCAAATACGTCCGTAAACGCTCAGGTATCAGGAACCGCACAAGATGTTGACTCTGGAGAGTAGCCATTTCAAATGGCTCGCCGAAGGGGCTAAGCTCTCAGGCACACAGGACAGAGGGGCGACATACGTTACCAGATGTCGCCTTTTTGCACTCAAAAACTGTGAGCCCTGATGAAGCAAACCGTACTGCATTCCGAACATCTCAAGCTTGACGCCAAAATGGTAGATTTTGGCGGCTGGCACATGCCCATTAATTATGGCTCACAGCTCGACGAACATCACCAGGTTAGACGCGATGCGGGGATGTTTGATGTCAGCCATATGACCGTAGTCGATCTCCATGGCGGTGGTGTACGCAGCTTTGTCAAATATCTGCTTAGCAACAACATTGACAAGCTCACCGCCGCAGGTAAAGCACTCTATACTTGCATGCTAAATAAAGAGGGTGGCATCATCGATGATCTCATCATCTATTATATGAGCCATGACAGTTTTCGTATGGTGGTCAATGCCGCCATGCGCGAACAAGACCTTGCCTGGATCAGGCAACAGGCTGCTGGCCATGATGTGGACATTAAAGAGCGTGACGACCTAGCCATGATTGCAGTACAAGGCCCTAACGCGCGCGTTAAAGCCCATACTGCACTGGGTGCCGAAGCGACTGCCAAGTGTAAAGGCCTCAAACCCTTTTCCGCCCTAAACCATAAGGGGATATTTATTGCACGCACTGGCTATACCGGTGAAGACGGATATGAAATCATGGTGCCGAACGCCGAGGCGCCAGCCTTATGGCAAGCACTGCTTGATAATGGCGTAAAGGCCTGTGGTCTTGGCGCACGTGATACGCTGCGCCTGGAAGCGGGCATGAATCTCTACGGTAGCGATATGGATGAGGGCGTCACACCGCTAGCTTCTGGTTTGGCATGGGTCGTCGCTTTTGAGCCTGCCGAACGTGACTTTATCGGCCGTCGGGCCTTGGAAACTCAACGCGCGCAGGCTGACCACGACCTGCTTGTTGGCCTGGTACTGGAAGGGCGCGGTGTCCTACGTAACCACCAGAAAATTTTTGCCAATGGCAAATGTGTAGGCAAAATCACCAGTGGCAGCTTTTCACCAACACTGGGACATTCAATTGCGCTGGCCCGAGTCGGGCGCAATATAAAAGATCATTGCGAGGTCGACATGCGTGGCAAATTGGTCACCGTCCGCATAGTTAAACCACCTTTTGTCCGTCACGGCAAATCATGCCTTGCCTAATCATCACAACCAAGAGGTAACATCATGAGCGATATTCCGACACAATTAAAATATACAAAAAATCATGAATGGGTGGAAACCCTTGAAGACGACACAGTTCGCGTAGGCATTACTGATCATGCCCAGGACTTGCTTGGTGACATGGTCTTTATCGAATTACCCGAGGTCGGCGATGATGTCAGCGCCGGCGACGAGTGCGCAGTGGTAGAATCTGTCAAGGCCGCGTCTGATGTATATAGCCCTCTTAGCGGTGAAATCACCGCGGTCAACACAGATATCGCCGAATCACCCGAAATCGTCAACCAAAGCCCTTATGAAAATGGCTGGCTATTCGAACTAAAACCTTACGCCCCCGCCGAATTTGACGACCTGCTGGATGCCGATGCTTATAACGAATTAGCGGAAACTGACGACCACTAACAATTAAAGTAAACCATGCCTTTTATCCCCCATACAGAAGCTGAAACCAAAGCAATGCTCGACACCATTGGTGTCGATAGTATCGAGCAGTTATTTGATGAAATACCTGCCGAGCTACGCACCACCAAGCTCAACGGTATAGCCACCGCACTGAGCGAGATGGAAATCAGCCGCTTAATGTCCGAGCGTTCCGAGCAAGACCCGCATCTACAATGTTTTATTGGTGCCGGCAGCTACGAACACCACATTCCCGCTGCAGTGTGGGAACTCACCACGCGCGGCGAGTTCTACAGTGCCTACACACCGTATCAGGCAGAAGCCAGTCAGGGCACGCTACAGCTGCTCTACGAATACCAAACCATGATGGCTGAAATCATGCTGATGGATGTGTCGAATGCCTCTCTGTACGATGGTGGTTCTGCGTTGGCAGAAGCAGTATTGATGGCGGTACGCAGTCAACGAAAAAAAACAACAAAGCGTGTACTCATGCCACGCACTGTCAACCCCAATTATCGTCGCACGGTGCGCTCGATCGTCTCAAGTCAAAACATTGAATTAATCGAGCTCGATTACGATAAAGAATCTGGGCGCATTATCATCGAGGACAATCTTGTTGATAACAACGACATTAGCGCTTTGATTATTCCGCAACCAAATTTCTTTGGCGTTATTGAAGAAGTCGACACGCTCACCAACTGGGCACATGAGCACAATATTTTAGTTATTGGCGTGGTTAACCCCATTGCCATGCAGCTACTTAAGGCACCCGGCCAGTGGGGTGAAGAGGGTGCAGACATCGTCTGCGGTGAAGGCCAGCCACTTGGTATTCCGCTATCCTCTGGCGGGCCTTACTTTGGATTTATGTGTTGCAAAGAAAAACTTGTCCGCCAAATGCCGGGGCGTATTATTGGCCGCACTGTTGATATCGAAGGCAAACAAGGCTTTAGCCTGACATTGCAAGCGCGCGAACAACACATCCGTCGCTCCAAGGCGACATCGAATATTTGCACCAACCAAGGCTTGATGGTGACCGCAGCCACCATTCATATGTCTTTGCTTGGTGCCGATGGCTTGGCACGCGTAGCCGCAGCCAGCCATAAAAACACCCTGTCTCTGATATCACAACTCAAAAAAATCACGGGTGTAAAAACCGTTTTTAATAGCCCCTGCTTTCACGAGTCTGTGCTGCAAATATCGCGTCCAGCCACTACAGTGCTCGATGAGTTAGCACGGCATGGCATTCTCGGCGGCTACGACCTTGGCAATGACTACCCGGAATTAGGCAGTGCAATTATGGTCTGCGCGACAGAAACAAAAACAGAGGCAGATATTGCCGCGTATCACAGCGCAATGCAGATAGTCATGCATGAGCCAGCCGTCGCCAGCAACGATCAATAGCGCCTAACAGAGAACAGCACTATGCTTATTTTTGAACACAGCATCGACCAACGACGTAACCCTAGCCAATCTCCGACCGAGATGGCCGACATCAGCGATCTGCCAACATCATGTTTGCGTGATACACCACCAAATCTGCCTGCCGTATCAGAGATGCAGACCGTGCGGCATTACACACAGCTATCGCAAAAAAACTTTTCTATCGACACCCAGTTCTATCCTCTGGGTTCATGCACTATGAAATACAATCCACGCGCCTGTAACAAGCTCGCCATGTTGCCGGGTCTATTGCGCAAGCACCCGCTAACACCGGCGCAGTACAATCAAGGCACGCTGGCCTGCTTTTACGAGTTACAGGAAATACTAAAAGATGTTACTGGCATGAAGGCCGTTTCATTGTCGCCTATGGCCGGCGCTCAAGGTGAGTTTGCCGGCGTTGCCATGATTCGCGCCTATCACCACGCACGCAAGGATGATGGCCGTAGCGAGATCCTGGTTCCTGATGCCGCGCATGGCACCAACCCTGCTACTGCCGTAATGTGTGGCTACACGGCGCGCGAAATCCCTACCGATATTAATGGCGATGTCGATCTCGATGCGCTGCGCGCAGCGGTGGGCCCACAGACTGCGGGAATCATGTTGACCAACCCATCGACATTGGGTGTATTTGAACGCAAGATCTCTGAAATCGCTACAATCATTCATGCAGCAGGTGGCCTGCTTTATTATGATGGCGCCAACCTCAATGCCATTCTCGGCAAGGTGAAACCTGGGGATATGGGTTTTGATGTCATTCATATGAATTTACACAAAACCTTCTCCACACCGCATGGCGGTGGCGGCCCGGGCGCAGGGCCGGTGGGTGTCAGTGAGAGGCTGATTCCTTATTTGCCGGTGCCTATGGTTGACCATGATGGCCGCTCCTATCGCCTGCTAACTGAAATGGATTGCCCAGCTAGCATTGGTCGTCTATCTGCGCATATGGGAAACACCGGCGTTCTATTGCGCGCCTACGTTTATGCACGTTTGTTAGGCGCTGAAGGTATGGAGCGCGTAGCTGACTACGCTACACTCAACGCCAATTATATGATGGCTCGGCTGAAGGACAAGGGCTTTGACATGGCCTATCCTGAGCGCCGCGCAACGCATGAGTTTATTCTTACCCTTAAGAGACAGGCGAAGGAATTAGGCGTTACTGCCATGGATATTGCAAAGCGATTGCTCGATTACGGCGTACACGCGCCAACGACCTACTTCCCACTGTTAGTGCCGGAATGCTTTTTGATAGAGCCGACAGAGACCGAGAGCAAATACGAACTGGATGCCTTTGTCGAGGCGATGGCAGAAATTCTACAAGAATGCCAACGTGATGCCGAAAGGGTGAAAGCAGCGCCGCATACCCTTCCCGTACGCCGCCTCGACGACGTCCGCGCGGCGCGCCAACTCGATCTGGTGTGGAAAAATCCCACGCAAGCTGTCAGTAGTTGATACTTTACGCATGCAGAACGCAAGTCAAGATTTGGCTATAACAATCTCCCTTTGCTCGCTATTCTTTTAGCAGCCAACGACAGCTGAACCGTCTTAGATATTGCAAAAAAGCATACTAATATGGCAAATAATAATCTGCCTTTTTGTGACGATTGTATTGGCTTAAATGGCATCATGGCGCGCTATTTTGCTAATGGTAAAAAGGCAACGTATCATGCGTAGTACACAGCGCAATCAGCAATAATTGGAGAAAAACAGCGTGTCAGCATTAATCTGCGGTTCAATGGCTTATGACACCATTATGGTGTTCCCTGATTCATTCAAAAATCATATCTTGCCAGAAAAAATTCATATCCTGAATGTTGCCTTTTTAGTACCGGAGATGCGCCGGGAATTCGGTGGCTGTGCCGGCAATGTAGCCTACAACCTTCAACTGTTGGGAGAAAACGGAAAGATCATGGCTACCGTCGGCGATGACTTTGGTAGCTACCAACAATGGTTGGAAGGTCACAATATCGCTAGCGACCACGTTAAGCATATAGAAAACACCTTTACCGCCCAAGCCTATATTACGACTGACCAGGATGATAATCAGATCACCGCCTTCCATCCCGGCGCGATGAATCATTCGCATCTCAACAAGGTTAGCGACGCCTCTGGCATCACTATTGGTATGGTTTCTCCCGATGGCCGTGACGGCATGATCGAACATGCACAACAGTTTGCTAACGCCAATATTCCCTTCATATTCGACCCCGGCCAAGGGCTGCCCATGTTTGGCAAACAAGAACTCGATCAATTTATCGACCAAGCCAGCTGGATCGCGGTCAATGACTATGAAGCCGAAATGCTGCAAGACAAAACAGGTAAGTCATTGCATACGCTGCAAAATGAAGTTCGAGCCATCGTGGTCACCCGCGGTGGCGAGGGTTCACGTATTTACCATGATGGTCGCATCACCGAAATACCTGTAGTCAAAACAGATATATTAAAGGATCCCACCGGTTGCGGCGACGCTTACCGTGCCGGCTTATTGTATGGCTTGATAAACGAACTGGATTGGGAAACCACCGGGCGTATCGCCTCGCTCATGGGTGCAATTAAAATCAGCTGCGCTGGCACACAAAACCACCAATTCACCAAAGCGGAATTCTGTGCGCGTTATCAAGAGGCATTCGGTAGCGCGCTAGAATAGCGACATAGCTAAACCATTCACTCGCGGCATCCAAGACGGTGGCGCTAGTGGAGTGGCATGCATAGCTCGGCAGAAAATTCGGCTGGATCGGTGATCATGCGTATGCGCTGGCCCTCGCTACAATAATACGCTGTAAACGGCCCCTGAGCCGCTAATTTACTGAGCGCACCAGGCAGTCTCGATTCGTTGTTTGGGATAACTAAACGCAATTGCCTCGGGGCATAACGCTGTGCCAACTGCCATTGATCGATGCCATCTTCTTCAACACGCAGGACAACAATTTCGGGTATAGCCAGCACATCATCCAAGGCCATTAATACACTGCAATGCGCCGACGGCATCAATTGTATTGCAGCCCGAGACGACTCTAGTGTCGCTATCGCACTATCGATATAACGCCTGTCACCAATAAGATGTCCGAGACGCAACAGTACTTTTGCCGCCACACCATTTCCGGAAGGCATAGCTTCATCAGCGTAATCTTTGGGACGATGAATTAAGGCCTCGTGTTGATGCGAGGTAAAGTAAAAACCTCCATTTTGCTGATCATAAAATTGTTTCAGCATGGCATCGGCCAGCTCGATGGCAAAATCCAGATCAATCCGGCGCCACTTTGCTTGCAGGCAAGACAACAAGGCATCGATGAGAAAGGCGTAATCATCAAGAAAGGCATCGGAGGAAATTTCACCTTGAGTAAGCCCTCCTTTTAGTTTTTCGCCATTCCATAATTCGGCGCGCAGAAAATCGACGGTGCCTTGCGCAGCGACTGTCAGTTCTGCTTGATGTAAGAAACGGCCACCATCAGCCAGTCCTTTTATCATCAGCGCACCCCCACTCACCGATTGCTTATCATCTATTGCCGGTGGCACACGCTGCTCACGACAACTGAGTAACTGCTTGCGCGCTTTATTCAGTAGCTTGTTAATTTTTTCTATTTGCAGATTATGGCTATTGGCGAGCGCTTTTAGCTCAGCATGTACTGACAAGTGCCAACGACCAGCAAAATTGGCCGGCTTGTTCAAGCCATAACGCTGAGCGAATAGGGAGTAGGCCGCGTTACCTAACACCACTCGCACCTCATCCCGCGTCCATAGATAGTAGATACCTTTTTCGCCTAGCGCATCGGCACCCAACGCGCTGTAAAAACCTCCCGCAGGTGAACGCATCGCGGCCAAGGCCCAAGCTGCTGTTTGTAATGCTGTCTGCCGCAGTCCGTCGTCGTCAAAGGCCACGGCTGCTTCGCTATAAAGACTCAACAAGACGCCGTTATCATAGAGCATCTTTTCAAAATGGGGGATCTGCCACCGCTCGTCCGTCGAATAGCGGTAGAAGCCACCCGCGATGTGATCAAATAGCCCGCCGTTAGACATGCTGCGCAAGCTATGCAATAGCATCGATTTAGATTCCGCGTCCGCCGCCCCCTGTCGCTGTGTCGCATACCAATGCCGAAGTAACAAACTCAGACGGGGGCCTTGCGCAAACTTGGGCGCAACGCCGAAACCACCATTAGTGTGGTCATAAGAAGATTGCAATTGCGCACGTGCAATATCAAACAGACCATAATCTAGCGGCTGATCAACTGTATTTCTATGCGCCCTGTTTATCTCATACAGTGCAGTATCGATAGCGATCGCCTGTTGCGCAATGTCATCACTGTGCGCGCTATAAAATGCGGCGATACGGCGGCAAATTTGCTCAAACGGCAACGAACCTGAGCCAGCATCTTTTGGCAAGTAGGTGCCACTAAAAAATGGCTTCTGAGTATGGGGAGACAGAAATACGGTGAGTGGCCAACCACCATGGCGCCCCTCATTAAGTATGCTGTGGGTGAGCTGATAGACCTTGTCGAGATCAGGGCGCTCTTCGCGATCAACCTTGATATTGATAAACAGTTCATTCATCAAAGCAGCCGTTTGCGGATCGGCAAAAGACTCCTGCGCCATAACATGGCACCCGTGACAAACGGAATAACCTATCGACAGCAGAATAGGCTTGTCCATGTCACGCGCATAAGCGAGCGTGTGCTCATTCCAAACCTGCCATGCAACGGGGTTATGTTGATGCCGACGCAGATACGGACTGCTCGCTTCGGATAATCTATTTTTTAACGGGAAAGCCATCATTAGCAAAAAAATAGCGGGGGTAATGAGGCTAACACAGGAGGCAACAAAAAAGTGCAGCTGGGCTGCCTGTTCACCAGGCAGCCCAACAATAATACGAGGCTAAACGGTGCGCATTTTCTCGATCATGTCATGCAGGATCGGCGTGAGGATAATTTCCATCGCCATACCCATCTTGCCTCCTGGCACCACTAATGTGTTCGGGCGCGACATAAATGAGTCCTGAATCATACTCAAAAAATAAGGGAAATCCTGTGCTTTGGGGTCACGAAAACGGATCACGACAAAACTCTCATCAGGCGTTGGAATATCACGCGCGATAAACGGGTTAGAGGTGTCGACCACCGGCACTCGCTGAAAGTTAATGTCAGTACGCGAAAACTGTGGCGTAACGGTATGCACATAATCATCCATCCGGCGTAAAATCGTATCCGTCACCGCTTCTGCAGAGTAACCTCGCTGCGCGCAATCACGATGAATCTTTTGAATCCATTCAAGGTTAACAATTGGCACCACTCCCACCAGCAAGTCAACCCACTGCGCAACGTTCACCTCTTCATTAACTACACCGCCATGCAAACCTTCGTAAAACAGCAGGTCTGAACCCTCCCCTATCGCCTCCCAAGGTGTGAAGGTACCAGGCTCTTGGCCATAAGGTTCGGCTTCTTCTTCATTGTGCAGATAATAACGGCGCTCACCCGTACCTGTCTCACCATAGGTCTTAAACAATTCTTCTAGTTTGTCGAACAAGTTTGCTTCAGGACCAAAATGACTAATACTGCCACCCGCAGCCTGCGCCTGGGCAACTTCTCTCTTCATGGCCACACGGTCATAACGGTGGAAGCTGTCCCCTTCAACAACGGCAGGCGTAATACCCTCGCGACGGAAAATGTGCTCAAAAGCAACTTTGACAGTAGTGGTACCCGCGCCAGACGAGCCGGTTACGGCGATCACAGGGTGTTTTACAGACATCGTTCTCTCCAAATAGCAAATATAAAAATAAACTGACGCAACCGCCCTTGATCAAAGCAACTGCGAAAAATTTGATACTGATGCACGGACAGCGAGGGGAATACCCGTGCCAAGCGTAGTGCAAAAACGCGTTATTATACTAGAGCTATGTACATGCTGCGAACTGTCTTCGCAAATATAAGCGCTCAAACCTGATTGCGGCCAAATTACATGCATGATCGTCACCCTGAAAATGCTATAAAGATTATCGCTACAATGCTGGCAATCTGCCTGGCAGCCGTCATTAGCGCATGCTCCTCCAACCCGAAAAATCCACAAGCTGCTGATTTTTATTGGGTTTATTCTGTTGAACAATCTTCAGGTAGCGTCCTTGCCCGACATGCACCTATCATACGAATTGAGAATGGCCTGCGTGATTACAACAAAATAGGTGGCGTCACGGCCTATGCCGACGAAAAAGGTCATGAACACGTCACAATAGATACCACTCGGCCGACTCTCTATGCCGAGCAAACCACCTTTGGCGGCCTTCACGGAGACTACACCAATCTCCTCTACCGGCTGCATTTTAGTCGCGTTCCCTTCCGGGTATGGCCATTTAGCCTGACCTATGGCCGCAATGTCGGCCTGTTCGTTATTGTTACGCTAAACAAACACGAGCAAGTGGTCTTGGTGACCACAGTTCATAGCTGCGGTTGTTACCTTGCGTTTATCCCTACCGATCACTTGGCAGATTCGGCTTATCCGCGCAACTGGCCGGAGACTCAGCAGACTATATTTGGTGAAACATTGCCCGGCACGCTCAAACTTAATGGCAATAATAGTAGACTTATTATTGACTTACGTGACGCGAGCCATCGCGTACATCATGTGTCCACCACGACTGAACGCAAACTATCTTACGGTAGATTTCACACCCCAATGCGACTGGCCAGCGTCCATGAGCTGCGCGCGCTAGCGCTGGGTGACAAGACGATATCTATGTTTGAGAACGAAGGCGCGCGTAAAGGCTACGTCAAGGGCTCACACAAACCCTTCGAGGCACTGCTCATGAGCTGGTGGGCACTGGATCCTTTTATCGGCGTCGATAAAGACTATGGCAATCCTGAAAAAACCGGTACTATCTTCTACACCAGCCTGAAACCTTGGAAGCGGAAAGCCTCCAATATGTGGCCGTTCGCCGACTTCCTCGCGTTTTGGGGCTGGTCTTTATAAGTGCCCCATAACCAGGCAGTCGCTCAGCCACTGCCTGGTTATGGGACTGCACAGCGGGCTAACTCCCTGCGGCCCTGCGCAGTCATAGCGCATCGTCAAATATTATTGCTTCGACCTTGCTCAACACGGTTTTATTGTCTGCGACCGACCTGCGCTGACTAGCCGTAGCGAACCAGCAAAGGCCTCAGGCACTGGCCATTCTTCCACCTTTGATCCCGCCGCCATTGACCTCAGCGCGGCAAGGCATAACATCAGAATGCCGGTGTTTTATCGTTAAGCCAAGTCACCGGCTATCCTCTCACGCAGGCCACCAACATCGCCATTGCTCATTATCAATATATGGTCACCCGAGCCGACACTGCCGGCCAACAAACGGCGCAGTTCTTCGATATTACTATACACCTGGCAATGCTCGCCAATGGCATCACTCACGCCAGACACATTCCAACCCAAGCCATCGGGCGCATAAATAATTACCTGGTCTGCATCGACAAATGATGCAGCAAGGGTATGCTCATGCACGCCCATACGCATAGTGTTTGAACGCGGCTCAAAGACGGCGATTACACGCTGCTTGCCAACCTTGCGCCGCAAACCGTCGAGCGTTGTTTTGATTGCTGTCGGATGGTGGGCGAAATCATCGTAAACCGTCACACCGTTGACACAGGCAATATTTTGCAAACGCCGTGCAACACCCGCAAAGGCACTCAAGGCCTCAATGGCATGCTTGCTCGGCACACCGGAATGACGCGCCGCAGCAATTGCTGCCAGGGCATTGGCCACATTGTGCAAACCGCTTAGCTGCCATTGCAAGGATCCTTGTTTATCTTCACCAAAATAGACATCAAAGCTGCTGTAATCATCGGCTGCGTTTCTGACATGCCAACTATCGCTTTTATGTTGCCTAATTGAAAAAGGTTCGCATGGTGTCCAACAACCTTGTGCTAAGACATCTTTCAGATTTTCATCGTCAACATTGTTCACCATCAAACCATTGGCAGGCACGATGCGCACGAGATGATGAAACTGGCGCTTAATGGCATCCAGGTCGGGAAAAATATCGGCATGATCATATTCCAGATTATTCAACACCAAGGTACGTGGCCGATAATGGACAAACTTTGAACGCTTGTCGAAAAACGCCGTGTCGTATTCGTCGGCCTCGATAACAAAAAAAGGCTCCTTACCCAGCTTGGCCGACACCTCCAAGTCATGGGCAATACCACCAATAAGAAACCCCGGAGACATCCCAGCATAATCTAATATATGCGCGATCATACTCGAAGTGGTCGTTTTGCCATGAGTGCCCGCTACCGCCAAAACCCAACGCTTGGACAATATCTCGGCGGCCAAAAACTGGGGACCGGAGACATACGGAATATTATTATTGAGCACATATTCCACTGCCGGATTGCCACGTGACAGGGCATTGCCGATAACAACGACATCCGGCCGGGTTTTAAATTGTGCTTCATCATAGCCTTCATAGAGTTCTATGCCCTGACTGGCTAATTGCGTACTCATCGGTGGGTAGACATTGACATCACTACCAGTCACGCGATGACGCATGCCGCGTGCAAGCAGGGCCAACCCACCCATAAACGTGCCGCAAATCCCGAGTATGTGTACGTGCATAAAACCCCTTAAGAAAATGCTACGGTAACCAAACGAATAATGATCATGTATATAAAGAAGTAGGCCAAGGTCACACCCCATGCCCATACAAGACTGATTGAAACAGCATGCCGCACAATGCCACTGATTACGGCCAGACTCCATACCAGATGCAGCAATAATAATAATGAAGGAAGTGCCATATCCGTCTTGCTGCCAGCAAAACTTGCCTGCCAGCTCAACAGCGCCCACGCCACCAGCCCCAATAGCACCCCGCTACTTAAAAACGCGATAGCAGTTTGTGTAAAACGCGAATAAAAACCCTTAAACGACAACAAAAACCATGTAAAACCCAGCACCAGCGCGACATCAACTAAGGCAAAGACTGCTGGATCAATAAGGGGAATGTAATAACGCGCCAACATGACGTCCAAAGCAAAATAAGCGATGAGACACATCATGAGCAAATTGGAACTGAAAGGGATTTGCTGTGGACCTGCACGCAACAGGCAGATATCCAACACTGTACTGATAAAACGGTTCACGAGTCCACCATAGCTGATCTGCCAGCGCTTGACTACGCGCAAGCACACACCGAAAAAATCCTTGACTTAGCAATGAGAATCATTATCATTTGATATATATTCTTATTCAAATACAGGAAAACCTTAGTAACCGCCATCAGGACGGACACCCACTGCAGCGGCTGACACAGACCAGCATATTACTTTTAACTCTAGCAAAAGTGATTCTTTTATGCTGCGCTCTGTCAGTAGCCAACTCAAAGGGATGCTAACACTCTGTTATATCAGGACAAAGTATGATGATTTTGCAACATTACAACGAATTTTATAGCCGCTATCTCTTATAGCTATAGCGGCCAGTCGATTTTAACCAAATGAAAGCCCTTCTCTTCTTGGTTAGCCCCACCGCCTGTGTGTAACTCGCTCGCTGTGGGTTTTTTTATTATTAGCTTCACATCAATTCGCCGCCCACTTATCGCGGTCTATATTTGGAGAGCCTGATCATGTCACGTCAATGTATTTATCTTGTAGCCGCTCTGCTTGGTTTTACTCTTATCGCTACCTTGCAGGCCGATGACACCGCACCGGCGTTTAGCTATGCCGCGGAAAACCCAACTGAGGCGGTGGTAGAAACCATACCCGGTCTAATTATTTGGGCCGAAGCCGAACTCGCCGAACACCAAGGCGAGGGACTGTATAAGGAGCGGGCTATTGACGAAACCAATACCCAAACCATGATCAATATTGCCAAGGAGCTGGAAGCGAAAGGTAAATTACTGCTGGCACATGGTGAAACCGACAAGGCATTGCCACAGTTTTTAGCCGCTGAAGCCGTTGCGCGCTATGCTGCCACCATGCCTCATTTGCTCGAAAACCGTGTATTCGGCGACGAACATGACGAAGAGGCCGAGCACCATTAACCAGACAGCAAAGTCGCACCGGTGGTTGCGGGTCTTATCATCAATAACTAACCGCGCCGGCACAGCACAGCGATTCGCGCGTAGGGTGTAGGCGGGGCAGCCGCGGGCGGGAAAAGCCGTATAGTATGGCTCGCTCGGAGCTGCCGCTACCAGCGGCTCCTGAACCCCATAAATAAAGTTGGCTCCAGAATATCATTTTGTGAAGTGCCATCGAAACGGACGCCAAGTCCCCACTTTTGCGTGAATTTATAATGGATGACACTATCCACCTCGGCCACCTCCCGCAGATAACGCCTGTCTATGGCGATCCCGTCTTTGCTAACGCTGTCAATGAGTTGTGCTGCCGACACAAAGGCCACAGTCTTGGCTGCATTTGCCTGGTCATCGGGAAATTGCGCCGCATACGCGTTATTGCTAAACAGCACAACTAGCAATATCGTAACCGCCAGAGCAGTCATATTCGTCAACATATCCACCCAACTGTAACGACGGTAGGACATGGCTTGTACCCTCCGGGCGCACTGCGCCCCACTACTTCCTCGCCTCAGCGCCACCCCTGACCTTGAAGCAGAGTATCTGCCAATTTCCAGCCAGGTTCTGTGACTGACACCACAAAATTCAGGGAATATAGAGGACGCTTTTTGATAACGTCGCGCGGGATACTTTCTTTAAAGTTAACGCGCAATATGACCGTTATAGTAAGGAACCGAAAATGGCGAAACCGACTCTACACTAAGGAAGGGAGAATCCAATGAACCCATTACTCACATTAAGCAACCTGGGCCAAAGCGTATGGTATGACAACATCCAACGTTCCATGCTGACATCAGGGATGTTGCAAAAACTGGTAGAGGACGACGGTCTCAAGGGGGTGACATCAAACCCCTCTATTTTTGAAAAGGCGATTAATGGCAGCAGTGACTACGACGGTGCATTGGCTGCGTTGCGTGCCGCCGAGCCGAACGCCACCGCCCGTGAACTATTCTTTTCATTGGCCATAGAAGACGTGCAAGCAGCGGCCAACATACTGCGCCCGGTCTACGACGCCAGCAACGATAAAGACGGTATGATCAGCCTTGAAGTCGGGCCTGACCTGGCGCATGATGCCGACGGCACAATCGCTGAAGCACGCGAACTCTGGCAACGCGTTGACCGCCCCAATTTAATGATCAAGGTGCCTGCTACACGCGCAGGACTGGTCGCCATTCAACAATTGATCGCTGATGGCATTAACGTCAACGTAACCTTGCTTTTTTCTTCCCAGCGTCACGAAGAAGTCATGGATGCCTACTTGTCTGGGCTTGAAGCCCGCCTTAAATCTGGCAAACCAATCAATAAGATCGCCTCCGTCGCCAGCTTCTTCATTAGTCGCGTCGACAGCGCGATTGACAGCATGCTAGCCCAAGCCATCGCCAGCGACGAAAGCAAGCGTAAAAAAGCCCTGGCGCTGATGGGCAAGATTGCTATCGCCAATGCCAAGGTTTCTTATCAAAATTACAAAGAAGTCTTTGGCAGTGAACGCTTCCAACAACTACGCGAAGCGGGAGCACAAACCCAGCGCCTTTTGTGGGCCAGTACTGGCACCAAAAACCCTGACTACAGCGACGTGCTGTATGTCGAAACATTAATCGGCCCAGACACCGTGAACACCATGCCACCAGCCACCTTTGATGCCATGCGCTCACATGGCCACCCGCATCTTACCCTTGAGCATGGTGTTGACCTGGCGCGGTTTCAAATCAATATGCTGCCCGAACTCGGTATCGACCTTGATGCAGTCACCGAGGAACTCGAAGCCCAGGGTGTCGAGATTTTCGCCAAATCATTTGATACGCTGCTTGAGGCCATTGATAATAAACTGGCTTCTGCTGACTTTCACAACGCCGCCAGCGCTTAATTATATTCTTCTGAGAAACTACTTGCCCCCGATTAAGGGGGCTCCGACCTTCAGGCTCCCTGCACAACACTTCCCCCGATTAACAGTCGCCTTGATTCGCGTTCTATGCGAACATCATGGCTATGATTGACCCAGCATTTAGTGAGGCGCTGAGCCGGCATATCAGCCTCAATCAACAACAACCCTTTAGCCTGCAAGACTGTCGCCCCGTTAGCGGTGGCTCCATTAACAACAGCTATAAAATCAGCGGTCAGGGTCGAAACTATTTTGTAAAAACCAATAGTGTCAACCATGCTGGCATGTTTGCCGCCGAAGCCGAAGGCCTTATGGCCATTGTTAACAGCCGCAGCATACTGGCACCAAAGCCTGTCTGCTATGGTGAATTCGATGGCAGCACCTATCTCGTTATGGACTACCTTGAACTCGGACGTGGCGATAAGCGCAGCATCGACCGACTTGGCGAGCAACTGGCGACCATGCATCGCCTCAATCAGAGTACTTTCGGCTGGCATATCGATAACACCATAGGCTCGACCCCGCAGATCAACACGCCCTGTGAGAGCTGGCCCGAATTTTATGGCCAATACCGATTACGCTACCAAATTGATTTGGCCGGTAGCAATGGTCACCACGGCCAACTTATCGATAAAGCCCATGAGCTGCTCGGATATTTGGATCAACTGCTGTCTCATAAACCCCAAGCGTCGCTGCTACATGGTGATTTGTGGTCAGGCAACTATGGTATTTGCCCTCATGGCGTACCGGTTATTTTTGATCCTGCTGTTTACTATGGTGATCGCGAAACCGATATAGCTATGACAGAACTATTCGGTGGCTTTCCTCCACGTTTCTATGAGGCCTATTGGCATCATTATCCCGAGGAAGCTGGTTATTCTGTGCGCAAAACCCTATATAGTCTTTATCATATACTGAATCATCTTAATTTATTTGGCGCTAATTACGCACCGCGCGCCGAACAGATGATTGCCAAACTGCTCAGTGAGGTACGATAACATGGCAGAAAAAACTATTTACCGCATTGTCTTCATCAACCAAGATGAAGTCTACGAACTGCACGCCCACAATGTGGGGCAAAGTGATTTCTTTGGTTTTATTGAAATTGAAGATCTTATCTTCGGTGAAAAATCAGAACTGGTGATTGACCCAACGGAAGAGCGCTTAGAATCAGAATATTCAGGTGTCACACGTACGCTCGTTCCCATGCACTCTATCTTGCGCATCGATGAGGTAAAGAAACGCGGTGCAAACAAAATCTCACCCGCTGCGGGCAATGTTAGCAGCGTGACACCGTTTCCAACCATGTCGCTACCGAAAAGAACCGATAACTAAAAATCAGTCATTCCCTAAAGAAGGATCAACGGCAAGGCTGACACTAACTTTGCCATCTGGCATGAATACAAAGCCACCCACTCAGGTACGATTACGTTACTTCACTGTTCCCTGCCACTTTACTTACCTTGGCCAATATAACTTAAGCAATCTCTTGCATAGCTGCAGCTTGCTCGCGCAGGCTGAGGATGTGCTCTTCCCAATAACGTGGCGAACCAAACCAGGGGAAAGCCTTGGGGAAGGCTGGGTCTTGCCAGCGCCGTGCGAGCCAGGCCGCATAGTGCATGATGCGTAGCGTACGTAAAGGTTCTATAAGAATCACGCTACTATGGTCAAAAGTGAAAAAGGTCTCGTACCCGGCGAGAAAATCTTCCATCTGTTGCGCTATTTCACTGTTGTCACCTGACAATAGCATCCACAGATCTTGTATCGGCGGCCCGGTTGCACTGTCATCAAGATCGACAAAATGTGCGCCGGTATCGGTCCACAAAATATTGCCGGGATGGCAATCGCCATGCAGTCGTATCTGCTGCAAGTTATTGAGCGACTCGAAATGTAATTCAATCTGAAGCAATAAATCACGCGTCAAGGTGTCATAGGCCGCAACCAGATAATCGGGCAATAAGTTTTGTTCTAGAATAAACTGGCGCGACTTGCTACCCAAGGTCTCGATATCAATACGCGGACGGTACAGAAATTTCCGCGCCGCCCCGACCGCATGCAAGCGACCGAGAAGGCGCCCCATCTGCTCGCGGTCTTGTCTCGTATCCAGTTCTGGCCAGCGACCACCACAGCGCGGATAGAGTGCGAACGGATAGGCTTGCGTCGTATGCAAAGTGTCACCGTTTGCATCGTGTAAGGGAGCAACCACCGGTATTTCATGTTCACTCAGCTCCAGCGCAAACTGGTGCTCTTCTTTAATGGCATCGATCGACCAACGTCCCGGCCGGTAAAATTTTGCAATCAGCGGAGCACTGCCTTCAATACCTATTTGGTAAACACGGTTTTCGTAGCTGTTTAGCGCAAGAAGGTGACCATCACAAATATATCCTAATGACTCAACAGCATTTAATATGACGTCTGGTGTCAGCTGTTGATAGGGCAAGCTCGCATCGTTCATCGCGGCATGATAGCCGACCGCCACCTTATGAACCAGAAAAGCTTATGCGCAAACTATTTTTATCCTAGTCTTGAGCCGAATTAAAGGCGGCAAAGCACTCTTCACCTGTCATATTGTGCGTCTCATTGGCAAAGTCATAATAATCCGGCTTTTCATCAATAAAGATTTGATGGTCAAACTTTATCTGGTCGATATCATCAAACAGACCCGGCGGCATCATGTATTGTTGATTGGCTTTTAATCGATAAAACAAATGGCTACCGCACTGCTGGCAAAAACCACGCTGCGCCCACTCCGATGAGTCGTATATCGAAATATGCTGCTCGCCGTCAAACGCGACCTGGGTGCCACAATCGATCGCCAACAGGGGACCACCAGCCCAGCGTCGACACATAGCGCAATGGCAGGCACCGAATTTCATCTCTGCAGCCGTCACATGCACGGTAACAGCACCACATAAGCAGTGCCCACTGAGTTGTTTTTTCGCTTCCATTTTCCGTCCCTCCAAGTGGTCGGCGGATTTTTAGCACCGATACGGACAAAGTAGCAGGATACACTCCAATAGCCACCTTAATATGATCAATGATGATCGAGTATCCCTCAACTATTGCATTGGGTAAAGTCATTTTGCGCTTCGCGTCCATAAAGAATCAGTAAGCCGCAAGAGAAGGCCGAAAGCGCGTAATGACCGGCGTTGCCTGGAATATGTAATTTGCTTAGCACACGCCGTCATAGCGATTGCAGAAACCGGTGAATTGAACTCGTTCATAGCGCCGCTTTAGCATAAGCCCCCAAACCGCTCTGAGTCCATTCGTTAAGTGGCAGCGACTTGGATACTCCCTAGTTGAGTCGAGGTGCGCGATAGAGGACAATCCTCTGTCGCCAAACGGCGATACTATTGAATCTTTTTTCTGGTGCTACTGTTTTTTCGCCGCGAGGATCACGCATGATACAAAAGATTGCCATTTTGTTTTTGGTATGGGTAGGGCTTGCCGTCCTTTCGTTGCTCATTCCTGTATTTATTGCGCCAGGTGATGGCAATTCTATAAAAGGGCTGCAGCAAATGGTGCCTTTTTTCAGCTTTCAGGCCGCTGCTTTTTTATTGTCTATATTGATTGCATTCGCCACATTTCGCGCTCGCCAAGAAATCTCATTGGGCCTACGCTTACTGGGTTATGTGCCCTTCACATTTGGCATTCTGCTCATCTCAATGGTCACTGCCATCATTGTCATCAAAGGTGCTGGCAACTAAGCTGATGCAATGCGATTCCGGCCTCGCGCTTTGGCCTCATAGAGTGCCTTATCCGCACAGGCAACCAGGTCTTCGCCATGAATAGACCCCCCCGGCAAGTGACTTGTCGCCGCCACCCCCGCCGACAGGGTCAACCGAAAAACCTGTCCATCTATGCTCGTAAACGTCTGCCTGGCGACACTACGTCTTATTCGCTCAGACACTTCGACGGCAACGCTGATATCAGTTTGGGGCAACAAGGTAACAAATTCCTCACCACCATAGCGCGCCAGCACATCACTGCTGCGCAATTCCGCGCGCGCAAGTTGCGCAATTTGCTTGAGCACAATATCACCTGTCTGATGACCATAGTGGTCGTTAATACGTTTAAAATGATCCGCATCCAGCATCACGCAAGCCAAGGACTGGTGATTACGTCGAGACAACTGAATCTCTTCTTCTAGACGCTGGTCGAAGTAACGACGGTTGTTGGCGCCTGTCAACGTGTCGGTCAACCCTAATAGCTTGATGCGCTCCATATTCATCGCGTTTTCTATACAGATCGATACCACCGCCGCAAGATGTTTCATGAAATCAGTGTGGTAACCGCGGGCAAAACGCTGCGCATCGGCGCTACCGATATTGAGGCTACCAATTAATTTTCCCTGCCGTATCAATGGTAACAGCATCACACTGGCGGGTTTTTTGGTTACACCTGAAAACAGCTGGCAATACACTTTAGGTTTATATACGCCAATTATTGGTGTTAACGCCAAAGGCGGATAAAGTGATCGCAGCACGCTATCATCATCAACAAAGCTCAGGTTTGGGTGCTGTAATATGTCGTCATTGCCTTCGAGAATACGCCTTAGTTCGTATTGTTTATCAATCAACACCAGACTGACGATGTCCCAATCAAACTGAGAACGATCAGGGTATAGCAACGCGCTTAACAATTTGTGTACGGAGTCTAAACCAAAGAGCGTGAGCTCCAAGGCTTGGAAGCGGCGCATCTTGAATTCATTTTTACGCGCTTCTGCCAACAGCCTGTCAAGGCGGGAACGTAAGGCCTCGGGTGAAGAAGCGCGCACTCCGGAAGTTCGTGTCGTCCATACGCCCATTAGCATAATGCCTTGTCATAAATGAAAAACGCTATGGGTTTGTTCTGCATGGACGATCTATTACACTGTCTATAATCTAAACGTTACACTAGACGAAACGTAGTCTCAACGGAGTCAAAATGCCACAGCCGCAATCTGCCATTATTCCACATAGCGGTTGTTACGCTAGCTTTTTATCGCTGCGCCTCAATAAAAGCTCCGGCGCTGTAGCCACGGTGCGTACCGTCAGCCACCAGCTGGCTGCCATGACAGACGACATTATTGCCGAATATGGCGCATGCGGACTCGTTGCCAGCATCGCTTTTGGTGCTCAGATATGGCCACAGTTGTCTGCGACCATGCCACGGCAACTCAAGCCATTTAGCGCACTAGGGCGGGGCGAGGTATCTGTTGTTCCAAGTGAATCAGACTTATTTTTCCATTGCCACTCACAGGCTGTTGGTATCAACTTTTTGCTGTGCCAGAAGCTGCTGGCCGCATTATCCGACAGTGTCACTGTGGTCGGTGAAACACAGGGCTTTTTGTTTCTCGACAGCCGCGATCTGACTGGGTTTATCGACGGCACCGAAAACCCTGAGCGGGAAGACGAACGCCGCGAAGTCGCCTTGATCGGCAGCGAAGACAGCGATTTTGCTGGTGGTAGCTATGTCCTGGCGATGCCCTTTATTCATAACCTTGGTAAGTGGCAGACACTGGATGTTACTGAGCAGGAGAAGGTCATTGGCCGCACTAAAGCCGACAGCATTGAGCTCGACGAAACTCAGCGCCCGGCCACTGCTCATATCAGTCGTGTCGTCATCGAAGAGGAAGGTGATGAACTTGAGATTTTACGCCACAGTATGCCCTTGGGCACCGCCTCCGGCGATAAAGGATTATTTTTTCTAGCCTACAGTCGACGACTCGATATTTTTGAAAAAATGCTGGCCCGAATGTATGGCGAAAGTGGTGACGGTCTGCACGATCACCTGATGGATTTTTCACACGCCACTAGCGGTGCCTATTTTTTTGCCCCGTCTCAAGACCTTCTCGATAGCTGGCAATAGACCCTATTCGCCATAGCTTGTGCCGTGCAAAAATATGTCGAGCTCGCTCGGCGCCTTGATACTGAGTACTATTTTCTCATCGTTAGCGCGACAAAATAATATCTCTACCGGCCCATCGGCAAACAACTCCGATGCTTTTTTATGCGAGTTAGGCGGACCCTTGAGGTCAATCAACAGGCTTTGCCCCTGTTGAGGGCGCAATGAAAATACTTCCATAACCACAGTTTTTCATCCTTGGTAATAAATAAGTATAACTAATTCTTGAATTAGTTATACTTACACTAATGATTTGTGCGATAATTAATAAAGAGCTGATCATTGATGCAATAAAAGCTTAAATATTCAATAAAATACAAAGTAAATTCTACAAATATCAATGATATAGCAATTAGACACTCTAACCAGAAAAACGAATGATGTCAAGTTGCCACTATAGAAAACTTATACGATTAACCTCTATGCTTCACATATGAGCCAAGGTCACAAACGTTATCCGTCGGAACTAGCGCCCAAATTTGTGCTGCGATTTCCACAAGGGATGCGTGAAGAAATCCGCGAAATCGCCTCCAGCAATCATCGCAGCATGACGGCAGAGATTATCGCGCGACTAGAAAAAACGCTGCTTAACGAACGTACTGATTTTTCCAGCACGTCTTCTGTACAGGAAGCCCTCGCCGAGCCTTATCTCAATGAGCTAAGCAGTTGCGAGCAACAACTGGTGATGATTTTTCGCCGTCTCCCTGAAAACAAGCGCCGAGCGCTACTAGCTTTGCTTAGCTAAATCACCTTAGCCACTTAATCTCTAACGCCGTCGCCTCACCGACCGTCGTCGACTTCAACCCACGCGGCATTACCGCTTCGCGTTCCGACCGTGGAATGCGGCCCGCCATAATCTCCGCCTTGCTTTGTGGATGCAGTGGTATACGATTGGGTTCAGCATAGCCGTGAGGAAAGATAGGTAAATTATTCGACAAGTCGTACTTATCGCTGGCACCCACGGTATGCAACATCTCATGCGCGATGACCACATTATTTCTTGGCGCCATTCTCTTGCCGGCAAAGGCATTTACCACGCCTATCAGGCCTTTTTCCAAGCCCAGGGAGTGCGCCAATTGCTGCTGCTTGGCTGGGTCGTGATACAAGACAAACATTTGTATATCAGGTGATGGGCCATCGTAGTTATTGTGGGTTAAGGCCCAATAACGCATCTTTAGGCTCCACCATGCCACCATCAAGGGATTACCCGTTTCTGGTGGCAATGGTGGCAGTTCTTCAAGCTTCGGTGCCAGCTTTACCGTTAACGGTTGCTCTATCATCACCCCGTAACGCTGCGCTTCGCGTTTAAGGAAGTTTTCAACGGGGGTAAACGCGGCTTCTTTAAGTCCCTCTATATATCTTTGCGATACCTTGCTGCCATCGCCGTTGATGGGGTACACCACCATCCATAAAGATTGATCCCAGTCGGTGGTGCGCATTTTTGTTTGCCAAGTGGTTAAGGCCACCCCAAACAATAGTAATAGCAAGGCAAGTATTCGTAATTGGCGCAACATCAGTTCGCTGTCCTGTATGCTTATCTTTATAATCTGTCATCAATGTGTCGGCGCGAAAACGTGAACCCTGACACTACTCGCTTAATTTCTATATGCCGCTCTCGGAGACGATGATGTTTCTCGCTAAAAAGATTATCGCTAGCCTGCTGCAACCGTTGCCGTTGAGCCTTATTGTCGCGCTGCTCGGTTTATACTTGCTATGGTTGGGCCGACACCAAAAACTAGGGAAATTTTGTATCGGACTCGCCTTAATCATGGTCTTTGGCTTTTCCACTCCGTTTGCCAGCAACCACCTGATCCGTTCGCTGGAACAGCAATATCCCTCTATTCTAGATGCCAAAGCGTATCACTCAGTAAAATACATCGTCGTGCTGGGCGGCGGCCATGCAGTGAATGAGGCAACGCCGATAAGCAGTCATCTTAGCAGCAGCACCTTAAAACGACTGGTCGAAGGTTTACGCCTGCAACGTGCCCTCGCAGGGCCAGGTCAACTGCAAGATACTAAGGTTATTCTGAGCGGTGGCGCGGTGTTTGACCAGCATCACGAAGCCGACACCATGGCCTCTATAGCCATCGCTCTGGGTTTTCCAAGTCATCAAATCATTATAGAGAAGCGCGCACGCGATACCTCGTCTCAAGCAGTAGAAATAGCTAAATTGCTCGGCGAGCAGCGTTTTTTTCTAGTCACTTCTGCCGCACACATGCCACGCAGTATGTTATTAATACAAAACCAGGGGCTAAAACCGATTGCCGCGCCAACCGATTTTCATGCCGGCGAGGCGCAATGGAAGGATCCCACCAGCTTTTTGCCGAACTCAAGACATCTAAAAAAATCAGAACGCGCTATCCATGAATATTTGGGCCAGTGGTGGGCTCAGCTGGCGCTTTAATATTTAGCGACACACTTTGAATATGGATAACACTCGTATCATCATCGGCTGTGGCTATGTCGGACAACGACTCGCACGTGCTGAACAAAATCACGGCGCAGTGGTTAGGGCGTATGTTACGCGCCCGGATAAAGCGCAACAGTTATCTGAAAAAGGCATCGTTTGCAAGGTGTTAGACCTTGACCACACTGGAATAGCTATCGACCTGGATTGTGCCAACGCCGTCATACACTATCACGTACCACCCGCCCCTAACGGCAATACCGACAAACGCATGCAGGCATTCATTAAAGTGCTTGATCAGCAAGCGTTGCCAGCACGTATCGTGTTAATTAGTACTACCGGTGTCTATGGCAATGTCGATGGTGGCTGGGTCACCGAGAACAGCCCGGCCCACCCAACCAGCGAGCGGGCGCAACGGCGCCTTGATGCCGAACAAACTGTGTCGTCCTGGGCCAGGCGCAACCGGGTCAAACTGGTGGTACTGCGCGTACCCGGTATCTACGGGCCCGGCCACACGCCTGAGGCACGGCTTGGTCAACCGGTGATATGCAAAGAAGAGGCTCCGTTTAGCAATCGAATTCATGTCGACGACTTGGTTGCTGCCTGCATGCAGGCAGCCCATATCACAGCGCCCGAGCCACTGTACAATATTAGTGACAATCAACCATCGACGATGACCGATTATTTCAATGCCGTCGCTGATCATGCTCATTTACCGCGGCCCGAAGTCATTAGTTTGGAGCAAGCCAAAACTCGACTATCTGCTGCCATGCTGTCCTATTTAAGTGAATCGCGTCGCATTGATAACAGGCTCATGCGCGAACATCTTGGGGTCACCTTGCGTTTCCCTAGTTTAGATTCCGGCCTCGCCGATTGTTTTACACACCTGGAGGCAGACCATTAAAGCAATACAACGCTGGCTGTCATTATTTATTCAACGCCAGCACACAGACCTTGCCAGCGGTGAAGTCTTATGGCAAATCTCGCTACTGGGCCTGGCCACCGGTCTGGTCTCAGGCATTGTTATTGTTGCCTTTCGTTTGCTGGTTGAAAGTACGCAGGGCTCTTTTTTAGGTGGCGATTACGAAAACTATGAATCGCTGTCCTATCTTTGGCGTTTTTTGCTGCCATTATTTGGCGGCATACTTATTGGTGTTATTTTTCATTGGCTATCAAAAAATGATTCCAGCGTCGGCATTGTTCATGTCAGCGAACGACTGGCCTATCATCAAGGCCGCCTGCCACTCAGAAATACCTTACTACAAATAGTGGGTGCCGCCATCAGCTTGATCAGCGGTCAATCAATGGGGCGCGAAGGGCCCAGTATTCACCTTGGCGCTGCCAGTGCCAGCTTGCTCGGACAATGGGCCCATCTACCCAATAACAGTATTCGCGTTCTGGTCGGTTGTGGCGCTGCTGCTGCTATCGCAGCATCGTTTAATACTCCCCTTGCCGGTGTCATATTCGCCATGGAAGTAATATTGATGGAATACACCATCGCCAGTTTCACGCCAGTGATTCTGGCAGCGGTCGCAGCAACGGTCTTAACACGCATTTTTTACGGTGACAGCCCCGCATTTAGTGTGCCGCCAATGGCCATGCAATCGGCCTGGGAGCTACCCTATGTACTGGTAACTGGTTTAGTCGTCGGTACGCTTGCTGCTATATTTATTCATCTCGCTGGCAAATTATCACTCTCATTTAGCCAACACGCTGTTTGGCAACGCATGCTTATCGCTGGAGCTATCATGGGCTTGGTCGCCGTGTTTGCGCCGCAGATCATGAGCATTGGTTACGACACTGTTAATGCCAGCTTCGCCGGTAGCATGGGCATAAGTCTATTGCTTATCATCATCGGCGCCAAGTTGATCGCTTCGGCGACAGCGGTTGGGCTTGGCGTTCCAGCAGGGTTTATCGGCCCGACCCTGGTCATCGGTGCAGGTGCTGGCGCTGTTATGGGGCTTATTGGCCAGGCGCTATTTCCGGAGACGATTTCCAGCACTGGCTTTTATGCCATGCTCGGCATGGCGGCGATGATGGCGGCCACCCTGCAAGCGCCGTTGTCTGCCCTCACCGCAATGGTAGAGCTCACTGCCAACCCGCATATTATCTTGCCAGGAATGTTGGCGGTGATTACTTCCGGCTTAACCAGCCGCGAGCTGTTTGGCAAAACATCGTTGGTGCTAACCTTATTACAAACACGTGGACTCGATTATTCTAACAACCCCGTCGCGCAATCTTTACGCCGCGTAGGTGTGACCAGTGTCATGGATCGCAGCTTTGCTGAAAGCACAGAACAACTCAGCCGCGATAAGGCGCTCAGTATGCTACAAAAAAACCCTCAATGGATCATCGTTGTCGAGCACTTGCGCTTGGGGCACAAAGCTCCAGGCAAGCCGTTTTTACTTCGTGCAGCAGACCTCGCCCGCCACACCGAACAATCAAAAGACGAGACTATTCAGCTGCGCGACATCCCCGCCGACCGTTTACACTGGGTAGACGTCGAACCGCAATCGACATTGCAAGAAGCGCTAGAGACCTTGGATAAATCTCAAGCCGACATCCTCGTGGTGTTGCGTAAGCGAGCATTTGCTTCCGACCAGATCTACGGCGTACTCAGCCGTGATACGATCGATGCCCATTACCATTTAAAGCCACGCTATGCCAGCGTCGCCACGAATAATGAGGAAAACCGTTGATGGAATGGGTGAGAGCCTTTCATATTATTTTCATGGTAACGTGGTTTGCCGGGCTGTTTTATTTGCCCAGGCTCTTTGTTTATCACGCCATGTCTGATGACAAGACCAGTCAGGATCGGTTCAAAATCATGGAGCGCAAGCTTTATTATGGCATTATGACACCTGGTATGGTGCTGACATTGTTGTCAGGGGCCTGGCTGCTCAGCACAGTCTGGTCGGCATATTCTGCCGATCTTTGGCTACATTTGAAGTTGTTTCTGGTTTTGCTGCTGGTCATTTACCATTTTTACTGTGGTCGACTTTATCAGGCCTTCAAACACGATATTAACCTGCATGGTCACACCTTTTATCGCTGGCTCAATGAAATTCCGGTACTGGGCTTGATCGCCATTATCATCTTTGTTGTCGTCAAACCATTTTGACACCGTAGCCAGCACCAGAGTTTGAAACTGTCAAAATTTTGTCTTAAACATATAAGTTTGTTGTTAGTTATGCACATCTACAGAAATTGAAAAATTTTTCAAGCCCTTTTTCCATGAAAACCTTTATAAATTTTTATACAAATGTAACTAATTGATTTATATAGATTTTATATATCGGTCAATTTATAGTCAATCTGTAACAAGTCCTGTAAAAACCACTGTTTTATGGTGCTCACTACAGATAATCCACAGACTTATCCACAGATTTTGTGGATAACACTAACGAACAATCACTTAGCGCAAAAAACAATGATTTACGTTAACGTTTACCGACAGCCACTATAATCCTTACCATGAAGTCAACAGAAAACGATATGATTTTACGCGTGGCAGTGGCAAGCCCATTGTATCAATTGTTCGACTATCTACCCCCGATCGACAGTGATCTGACAAACCTATCACCTGGTATACGGATAGAAGTCCCCTTTGCCAGAGGTAAACGCTTTGGTGTCTTGATTGAAACCGCGACAAAAAGCGCATTACCGCGAGAACGTTTACGCCATGCGGTTCGCTGTATTGATAGTGATATCGTGCCGCAAGAATTGCTGGCGCTGTGCCGCTGGGCAGCCGGCTACTACCATCACCCTTTGGGTGAAGTCTTGGCCACTGCCTTACCCACATTATTACGTCGTGGCCAGGAGGTTAATGAGACCGCAAGCAACACCTGGGCATTGACCGCGGCTGGGCAAAACTGCGACGTCGAAACACTAGCACGTGCGCCAAGGCAACGCGCCTTGATGCAACGGTTTCAGCGCGCTGTGGGTTATAGGCTGGATCGCTCACAACTGCAGACCTGCGACTTTGCCTGGCAACCCGCGTTAAAAGCTCTTCTAGACAAACACTGGGTACAACCTTGCGCAGCGGTTGCCAATACCGAGAACAAATCCGCGCTCGTCAATCTCAATGTGGATCAACAGAATGCAGTCGATCAGATCCAGCAACAACTCGGCAGTTTTAGCCGCTTTTTATTAGAAGGGGTTACTGGCAGCGGTAAAACCGAGGTCTACTTCGAGGCTATGCAAGCTGTCTTGAGCCAAGGGAAACAGTGCCTGCTACTGGTGCCGGAAATCGGTTTGACACCGCAACTCAGTCAGCGCCTACAGCAACGTTTCAGCTATCGCTTTGTTTCTTATCACTCAGGGCTAAACGACAGCGAGCGGGCGCGCGCCTGGCAGGATGCCGCCAGCGGTAAGGCCGACATCATCGTCGGCACGCGCTCTGCCGTGTTCTTACCCTTGGCCAGCCCCGGACTCATTGTGGTGGATGAAGAGCATGATCTATCATTCAAGCAACAAGACGGCTTTCGCTATCATGCCCGCGATATCGCGATACGGCGCGCGCAGCAACTTAATATTCCCATCGTTCTCGGCTCAGCAACGCCATGCTTAGAGTCGAGCGAAAATGCACGTAATAGCCGCTATCATTGGTTACACCTGCCAGAACGCGGCGGTAACGCCATGCCACCGACCGTGGGTTTAATCGATATGCGCCGACAATCGCTCAAAGGCGCCTTATCACCCATGCTGATTGCGCATATGCAAAAGACACTGGAAAAGGGCGAGCAAATCTTGTTATTCGTCAATCGTCGCGGTTACGCCCCTGCCTTGCTCTGCCACGACTGTGGCTGGGCCGCCAAATGCCAGCGCTGCGATGCCAATATGACGGTGCATCACATCAAACACTGCCTACGCTGCCATCACTGTGGCTCACAACGCACGCTCGATAAACGTTGTGGTGATTGCCACAGTGAAGAACTCACCACCGTTGGCTTTGGCACCGAGCAAATTGAAGACACATTGAAAACGCTCTTCCCCTATCAGCATATTATTCGTATTGACCGCGACACCACCCAGCAAAAAGGGTCTATGAATAAGCTGCTGAATCAAATCGAAGAAGGGCAGGGCGACATACTTGTCGGTACTCAGATGATCGCCAAAGGTCATCACCTGCCCAACGTCACACTGGCCGCGATTCTCAATGCCGACCAAGGGCTGTTCGCCACTGACTTTCGCGCACTGGAACACCTAGCCCAGCTCGTTGTTCAGGTGGCTGGCCGAGCCGGGCGTGGTGACAAAGCAGGGCATGTACTGATACAAACCCATCATCCGGAACATCCTTTACTACAAACTCTAATAAATGAAGGCTACCAACGCTTTAGTGAACAATTGATCGCTGAACGTAAAAGCGCCGAGCTACCACCCTTTAGTTACATGGCCTTATTACGTGCTGAAGCAGTAGATGAGTCACTACCAATGCAGTTTTTAGACAGCGCAAAGCAGCAAGCTGAATTAATTGCCAATAACACTGCGATGCTGCTAGGCCCCATCCCGGCACCCATGGCACGGCGTGCGGGTCGCCACCGGGCACAATTGTTATTGCAAGCCGGCGACCGGCGCAGTCTGCATGCTTTACTACATCAGTGGATAAGACAACTTTCGAATATTAAATTAGCAAGAAAGGTCAGGTGGTCTATAGACGTTGACCCGATGGATATGAACTAAATCTACCTGCTACATATAAAACTATCACAAAGCTTATAAACACCCTTCAAATCATCTTGGCCACTTGTGACTACACCTACCCCGCAACATCAATCGCGCCATTGGCTTGCCACTTATTTAGTGATGATTTTGTCATAAATTTATGAGAATTTCACAATTTTTCACACCAAGATCAAGCGTTATTTAAACGTATACTAACGGCCTCTTCAGCTAACACGGATGTTCATCAAACTGCGACCTCTGTTCGATCCTACTGCAGTGACACGGAACCAGTTATTTAACCCTTTTTAAAACCGCTTTAATTTTAAGGAGTATCATCATGGCGACCAAGCATACCCTCTCATCACTGTCCGCAGCGTGTTTCTTAGCACTGTCTGCACCCATCTCTGCCGCTGATTTTAATATTACTGTTACCAACTTGACCAATGGCAGCTATTTCACACCACTGATTGTCGCCGCCCATACCGATGCTGCCGATATCTTTGAAGTCGGCACAGCAGCCAGCAATGAGCTAGAGCTTATGGCGGAATGTGGTGACACCAGTGGCTTGAATGCGCTTCTTGCCGCAGCTAGCGCCGATATTATCGACAATCCGGCAGGGGGGGCATTGGCACCCGGTGCTTCAACAACTTTCACTTTGTCCACCAACGCCAACAACACCCTGTTATCCCTGGGCGCGATGATTCTGCCGACTAACGATGGCTTTGTCGGGCTGGATGCTGTCGAACTACCTACTGCAGGCGGCGTAACCTATTACCTGGCTGGCTATGATGCCGGTACAGAGATCAATGATGAAGTGCAATCAGCTGGTTGCGCCACCGACCAAGCGGGTTTCCCCGCCGGGCCGGTACCGAACCTTGGCACCGGCGCGTATGGCGTTCCCGTCGGCAGCGTTGGCGCGGATGCCGATATCGGTGGTGCTGACGGCACCATTCATATTCACCGTAATGTCCTGGGCGACACCTATGCCACCGGCGGCTACAGCGATATCGACAGCACGGCGCACCGCTGGCTTAACCCTGTAGCACGCGTCACGATAACGCTACAGTAAACGGGAGAACACACAATGAATATCAACAAACATCTCTTGTGGCCGGGTATGATAGCCCTGGCAAGCGTGCTTAGCGCTTGTGGCGGCGGCAGTAGCAACAATACCACTAGTGCTAGCGCCACCATCGACAGCGCCAGCAGCACTAACACTGGAATGATGTCATTTGACATCACTGTCAGTAATGCTACCAATAACCAGCCTCTCGCACCGGTTGGCGTGGCATTACATGAAGCGGGATACAGCGCATGGCAAATCGGCACAGCGGCCAGTGCCGGGCTGGAATTCCTTGCCGAAGGGGGCAATCCTGCAATGTTTCTCGACGAGGCACAGGCTGCACCGCAATTTCTAACACAAACTACCGGTACTGCGCCGATCGGCGGCGGTGGCAGTGAAACGCTCAGCATTTCCGTTACCAATGCTGTGAATTTACACCTCACTTTGGCTGCTATGCTGGTGCATACCAACGACGCCTACACCGGTGTCACCAATATGCCTATCGATCTAACCGTAAACGAAAGCCTGACCTTTTATACTGCCGTCTACGACGCCGGCACAGAAGCCGATGACGAACGCGCCGTACCCGGACCCGACGTCGGTGGCGAGGGTTTTAATGCCGCACGCAACGATGGCGCCAACGAGGTGCGCAGACACCCCGGTGTCGTCACCCGCGATGATGGTCTGCTAACATCGTTGCTGAACGAGTCACATCGCTTCCTTGACGGCGGGGCTGCACGCGTTACGGTAACACGCACTCAGTAAGCCCAATCTGCCTTTACTGGATGCCGGACAGCCTTGTTGTCCGGCATCCACAATTTTCCCTGTCACCGCACCAGTCACTTTCTTTGACTTGCACTCCTTGACTGACCCTTCATAATAGCCGGCATTAGCTTCTTGATTTCCGGAAAACCTACACCTTAATGAAACACCAGCTGCAGGCGCTGTTGACCAGCGCCCTCGAACACATCAGCGCTGAGCTTGAACTCAGCCTCGAAAATCACCCCATTCATATCGAAGCCACCCGTGATAAAGCACATGGTGATTTCGCTACCAATATGGCAATGACACTGACCAAGGTGGCGCGTCGAAACCCGCGTGAGCTGGCACAATTGATTATTGATGCCTTGCCGGATAGCCCTATTATCGAAAAAACAGCGATCGCTGGACCAGGATTTATTAATTTCTACTTAAAGGAGAATGCCTGGCATGGCGTGGTCGGCGACATTTTGCTTAAGACCGACCGCTACGGCCGTAGTGATCATGGCCAGGGCAGCAAGATTCAGATCGAGTTTGTCTCCGCCAACCCGACCGGGCCGTTGCATGTCGGTCATGGCCGCGGTGCTGCCTACGGGGCGACACTGGCAAACCTTCTGGCCGCCGTCGGCTACCAGGTTGAGCGCGAGTACTATGTCAATGATGCCGGACGTCAGATGGATATTCTTGCCACCAGTATTTGGCTGCGTTATCTGCAAGCCTGCGGTGAAACGCTGAGCTTCCCGAGCAATGGTTATCAGGGTGGCTATATCACTGACATCGCCCAAGCGGTATTGGCCAGCAAGGGTGATCGCTTCAAGCGTAACAGCGGTGAGGTCTATTCTGAGGTGCCGGCTGATGCGGCAGACGGTGGCGATAAGGAACGGCATATCGACGGCCTCATCGCCTGCGCCAAGCGGCTGCTGAGCGATGACTACCTGGTTTTTGTCAATGCCGGTCTCGATGTCATCCTTGACGATATTCGTCAAGACCTGGGCGAATTCGGCGTTGAATATGAGCAATGGTTTTCAGAGCGCTCGCTGGTCAGCAGCCATGCCATTGACCATGCTATTACTCGCCTGAAAGATTCGGGTCACCTATATGAAAAAGAGGGCGCCTTATGGTTTAAATCGAGCGAGTTTGGTGATGAAAAAGATCGCGTGGTCTTACGCGACAACGGTCAACCCACCTATTTTGCCTCTGACATCGCTTATCACCTGGAAAAATACGGCCGTGGCTATCAGCGCATCATTAATATTTGGGGGGCCGACCATCACGGCTATATCGCCCGTGTTAAAGCAGCCATTCAAGCCGTTGGTGAAGATCCGAACAAACTGGAAATCTTACTGGTGCAATTTGCCAACCTCTACCGCGATGGCAAAAAAGTCTCCATGTCGACGCGCAGCGGCTCTTTCGTCACCTTGCGCGAACTGCGCGAAGAGGTCGGCAACGATGCCGCGCGGTTTTTCTATGTCATGCGCCGTACTGAGCAGCATATGGACTTTGACCTTGATTTAGCCAAGTCACAATCGCATGAAAACCCAGTATTTTATATCCAGTATGCCCATGCCCGCATCTATACCGTAATGAACAAACTGGCTGACAAAGGTTTCAGCGCGCTTGATACCAGTGTGCCGTTAACCGCGCTGACTCAAACACACGAAACCGATATTATAATCAGTCTGTCACGTTATCCAGACGTGGTGCAAAATGCGGCGCTGCAACGTGAACCACATCAGTTGGTGAATTATTTAAGACAATTAGCCGGCGATTTTCACGCCTATTACAATGCTCATGCCTTTTTAGTAGATGACGATGCCACTCGCAATGCGCGCCTGACCTTAATCAGCGCTGTAGCACAGGTGCTGAAAAATGGTCTAACATTACTCGGGGTCTCAGCGCCCGAATCAATGTAGGGGCGATGCAAGCATGGCCATCAGCAAAGCTAAAACTCGCAAAAAACAGGCTCGGCGCAGCAGCACACGTAAAAAATCGACACCGCCTTGGGTCTGGTTACTCATCGGCTTGATTCTGGGTTTAGTCGCCGCGCTGGCTGTTTATCTCTACGTACGCGCTGACGGCAAACCCGCAACCAAGGCAGTTGAACCAGCTGCACAACAAAAAGCAGTGCCCGCGACCAAAAAGAAAGTGCAACCGGCCCAGACAAGAAACTTAGACAAACCGCGCTTTGATTTTTACCGCCTGTTACCTGAGCGTGAAATCATTATCCCCGAAGAGCAAATAGCAAACCGTCGCGACAAAAAAACAGCCCCCATCCCCGACGCAGACAAAGGAGGCCATTATTTATTGCAAGCCGGCGCCTTTAAAACTTTCAAACAGGCTGACCAACTAAAAGCGCGTCTGGCGCTGATTGGGGTTGAGGCCAATATCGAAACAGTAAAAATCAATGACGCGGTTGCCTGGCATCGTGTTCGTGTTGGTCCGTTTAGCAGTCTCGACAAAGTAAATACGGTGCGCTACCGTTTGCAGGATAACGATATTGAGACAGTCGTACTAAAGGTGAATTAACAAGCTTATTCCGTCAGGTAGGTATAACTGGAAAAACTCTGCTGCAATAGTTTACGGTAATCCTCTTTCAGACCAACACTCATATCACTTCTGTCGACTTCAAGCGCCAGCTTGGACAGTAAATCTTCACTGTTGTAATGAACCAGATCAATCACCGCCGCCTTGTCGTCGCCTTCCTCAGGGCGCAGCAAACGGTAGCCACCTTGGGCATCAAGCTCAACATCCACTGAGTTAACTCGGCCAAAAAGGTTGTGAATATCCCCTAATGTTTCCTGATAGGCGCCAACAAGGAATATGCCCAGCAGATATGTCTCGCCTGGTGACCAGGCATGCAAGGGTAACGAAGTGGCCACGTTTTCATTCGCCACATAATGCTCTATCACACCGTCTGAATCACAAGTAATATCCTGAACAATGCCGTGACGATCTGGCTCCTCGTGCAACCTATGCAGCGGCATAACCGGGAATACCTGCCCTATAGCCCAGGTATCAGGCAAAGACTGAAACAAAGAAAAATTACAAAATATTTTATCCGCCAGCTTTTCATGTATTTCTTGCAGCACACTATAGTCTTCTTCGTCCCCATCCTCGATCAGATAGCGTAGTCGCTCACAAGCAGCGAAGTAATGTTGTTCTGCTTGCGCTCGCTGACGCAGACTTAAATCACCCGCGCTAAATTGCCTACGCGCTTCTTGCAAATCGTGTTGCAACTGTTGATACAATCTTTCGCCGCGACTGCTCACCGTTACGTTTTCAGTGATTAATGGTGTTACACGCTCGACGTCAATAACATTGGTGACCAAGACCGCGTGATGCGCGCTCATGGCGCGGCCCGCTTCGGTAATGAGGTTCGGAAAAACTAAGCCTCGGTGTTCACATACGGATTTGATCTCGCTGACAATAACGTTGGCATAATCATCCAGCGAATAATTCATCGAGCAGTAATTCGTACTTTGACTGCCTTCGTAATCAATACCGAGGCCGCCGCCCACGTCCATGGTATCGATATCAAAGCCGTCGTCACACAGCCCGGCAAAATAAAACGCGGCTTCACGTATGGCACGACGTATATCGGCAAGATCACTCATCTGCGACCCCATATGAAAGTGCATCATACGCAGACACTGTTCACTCTTATGCGCGCGTAGAATATCGCCGGCTTTTAATACCTCGGCGGCCAACAAACCAAACTTGGATTTCTCGCCGCCGCTGTTTTGCCATTGTCCACTACCCATTGTGGCAAGACGCACACGGATACCAAACAGCGCTTGCAAACCAAGTTGCTGGTAGACGTGCAGACTTAGCTCAAGCTCGATCAAGCGCTCGATTACAATATATATTGTAAAACCCAGCTGCTGCGCCAATGCAGTAAGGTGCAAATATTCCTGGTCTTTGTAGCCGTTACATATAATGGGTTGATGCCGCCCTGCACGTGCGATCGCAATGAGAAGCTCTGCCTTACTGCCTACCTCAACCCCGACTTTCATGTCATTGACAGCCAATATCTGGTCGACAACATTTCTGCGCTGGTTGACTTTTATTGGGTATGCGGCGATATACCTGGCATTGACCTTATGCGTATTCATGGCTTGAGAAAATGCCGCATCAAGCATGGTCGCTCTATGACGTAGAATCGCCGGGAAACGTAATAATACGGGAAGCCTTAAGCCGCTTTTTTCTAACGCTTGGCTTAACTCATAAAGATCAATCTCGCTTGCCTGACCAGGATCAGGCTGCACCGTGGCATGACCATTATCGCTAATGTCAAAATAGCCGCCCGACCATTGTTTGATCGCATAGGTCGATCTTGCCTTGTCAATACTCCAGTCTTGCATATATTATCGCGCCGTAATGATCACATATTCTAGATTGGCGCAGTATAAGCAATCATGCTTGTGACTCCCAGCCAAGAATCTCGCTTATGAGGCACCGATGCTTAACACAAACTGGTTTACCGAAATCTTTGAGCAAAGCGGCAGCGCCTTTTCTTTGCAAATCAAAGGCAAACTCTTTGAGCAGCAAACCGCATATCAAAAAATTGAGATTTTTGACACTACGCATTTCGGTAAGTTAATGGTCATTGACGGTTGTGTGATGTTAAGCAGCCGCGATAACTTCATTTACCATGAAATGATGGCGCACCCCGCATTGCTAAGTTGCACCGCAGCAAAAGAAGTATTGATTATTGGCGGCGGTGACTGCGGCACCTTAAAAGAGGTGCTGAAACACCACACTGTCGAACATGTGACACAAGTGGACATTGACGAAGGCGTTACCCGCGCCGCGGAAATCTACTTCCCAGAACTATGCTCAGCCAACACCGATCCCAGGGCGACACTGCTGTTTGACGACGGTATCGCTTGGATCAAAAATAAAGCACCTGAATCGGTCGACGTGATTATTGTTGACAGCACTGACCCAGTCGGACCTGCCCAAGGCCTGTTTACGCAGGAATTCTTTAGTGATTGTTATAAAGCGCTGAATCAGGGTGGTATTGTCATTCAACAAAGCGGATCACCTTTGCTGACACCGAACGAGATGGTCGAGATGCGCCAGGCCATGCGCGCTGCTGGTTTTGTTAGCCTGCAAAGTTATCAGTTTCCACAGTGCGTCTATCCATCAGGGTGGTGGAGTGCAACCGCCGGTGGCAAGAACATTAATCTTTCAGAGGCAGCCAACTCTATTTCAGACAAGCTCAGCTTTGATACCCAATTTTATAGTGTCGCCGGACATCATGGCGCAATGGTTTTACCACCCTATTTAGAAAAATTGCTTAATGAAAATTGAGAGCAGCTCGGTCTATAAAAACCAGCAAAAATAACGGCACTATGGCTTGCTCTCGGCGTCAGAGCGTGGATGACACCACTCATCGACCAGCTTTTGTGCCTCGACGCTGTCCTTGGCAATATCTTCCGGTGTTTTCCAATAATAGCTGCCATCTGCTTGCTTGACGCGGACACGACGCGCCGGCGCCACT
Source organism: Gammaproteobacteria bacterium (assembly GCA_015492075.1). Classification (GTDB taxonomy): domain Bacteria; phylum Pseudomonadota; class Gammaproteobacteria. The sequence goes on along the minus strand of WGFU01000032.1, from coordinate 41,613 downwards.
TCAGTGTAGAAACGCAAACGCTTTTTCGCAATCGCGCAATTCTTGTCGCGAATGGCCTGATTTTTGGCTTCTTGCTCGGCAACCAGCGCCGCCTTGGCGGCATCTTCTTTCGCTTTGGCGCGCACCTCACGCTCGGCATGGAGTTTTTTGATGCTTTCCGCCTTGGGCTTACCGCCTTTGATCTTGCGTTCCTGCACATTGGCATCGATAGGTGGGGTATCGGTGAAATGGACGTTGCCTTGCTCATCAGTCCATTGGTATAACTTGGCATGTGCACTTGAAAATAATAATAACAGCAGGGAAAGGGCGCATAATTTATACATGGAACAACTCGATAACAAGAAACCTGGTTGCTAACTTAGCGCGATTGCAACGTAATTTCTATATTTTTTGGCAGAACCTCCTGATCTGATCACAAAAAAGGGGCACCGAAGTGCCCCTTGAACCATCAGTTGAGCCGGATCTTACTTGTTGCAGAACTCCGGGTAGGCTTCCATTCCACATTCGGACAAGTCAACCCCTGCGTATTCGTCTTCCTCACTAACGCGAACACCCATAAAGACTTTAAGTGCGCCCCAAACAATAAAGCTGGTGACAAAAACCCAGACAAAGATCGTCAGCGCACCCGCAATTTGGCCGGAAAACTTAGCACCTTCGTTCGTTATAGGCACAATCAGCAAACCAAACAAACCAACGCTGCCGTGAACGGAAATGGCGCCGACGGGGTCATCAAGCTTGAGCTTGTCGAGCAAGACGATGGACAGCACCACGATGAAACCGCCAGCGGCACCAAACAACGTTGCCTGTAATGCAGTTGGAGTCGAAGGCTCAGCAGTAATGGCAACCAAACCGGCCAGCGCACCGTTAAGCGCCATGGTCAAGTCAGCCTTGCCGAACATGATACGTGCTAGCAACAAAGCAGCAACCAGACCACCGGCAGCGGCAGCATTGGTATTTAAGAACACCATAGCAACCGACGCCGCATTGGCAATATCGCCCAGCTTTAAGACCGAGCCGCCGTTGAAGCCGAACCAACCCATCCACAAGATAAAAGTACCCAAGGTGGCCAAAGGTAGGTTGGCACCGGGAATAGCATGAACCTGGCCATCAGCACCGTATTTACCTTTTCGTGCACCCAGCAGGATCACGCCTGCCAAAGCGGCCGCAGCACCGGCCATATGGACAATACCGGAACCGGCGAAATCAGAGAAACCCAAATCACCGAGGTTGTACAGACCAAATACATCAGCGCCGTTCCAGGTCCAGCTACCTTCCATAGGGTAGATAAAACCGGTCATAACCACGGCGAAGATCAAGAACGACCACAGCTTCATACGCTCCGCCACGGCACCAGAAACAATGGACATCGCCGTCGCAACGAATACAACCTGGAAGAAGAAGTCGGAAGCACCGGCGTAAATGGAACCGCCGGTAAAGCCATCTTCTCGCTCGGCGAACTCGCCCAGCACGGCATCAACGTCAACATCGGCGATACCGGAAAGAAAGGCACCACCGTCATACATGATTTCATAGCCGATAACCATGTACATAATGCAGGAAATGGCGTAGAGCGCGACATTCTTGGTCAAAATTTCAGTCGTGTTTTTGGCTCGAACCAAACCGGCTTCGAGCATGGAAAAGCCAGCGGCCATCCACATTACCAGCGCGCCGCACACCAGAAAATAAAAGGTGTCCAAGGCATACTGTAGATGAAAAATATTACTTTCCATAACGTCCTCCGCGGAAGTTAAATTCTAAAATTAATTTTTTACAAGGCTTCGTCACCGGTCTCACCGGTACGAATGCGAATGGCCTGGCTCATGTCGTAGACAAAGATTTTGCCGTCGCCGATTTTGCCGGTGTTGGCGGCCTTGGTGATAGACTCGATCACTTGCTCTGCCATATCGTCACTCACCGCCACTTCGATTTTGACCTTGGGTAGAAAGTCCACCACGTATTCCGCGCCACGATACAATTCAGTGTGCCCCTTTTGGCGACCAAACCCCTTCACTTCCGTGACCGTGATCCCCTTTACACCTATCTCCGACAACGTTTCACGAACGTCATCGAGCTTGAATGGCTTAATGATTGCTGTAACTAACTTCATATCCTCTCCTTCAAAACAATGGCTTGACTATCCAGTAGAACAAGCGCTGTATTTTTTGGCCTGATCCCCAGCAAACGACCCTGAAGTGATGACCTGTTTTCGTTCTAGCACTGGCCATGAGGCCGACAATGTATTCGCCGCACCAATCACGCAATGCGCGCCCAATCACGCTCTTAGACGAGTCGTAATAGGGCATCATTTATGCCAAAGTTTTTTTACGATTAAAATCAGCAAGTTAAATAAATTCACGGCTTCCGCCATCTATTGCCCGCACCATTATGAGTCATTCATATTGGGTTTGAGCACCAGGTTGGGGCAAATTGTCTTCACATTTATGTCCTGCTCTTTATGCGCTAAAATGCGAGTGTTTTCCGGAAATATGGACTGTCATCGATGATCGACGCCAAATTATTCAATGAGCTCGCAAAGAAGCTGGCAGCCGCTGTGCCCGGTGGAGTGCGTGCTGTACAAGCCGATCTTGAACAGCAATTTGTTAGCCTTTTACAATCACGACTAGGCAAGCTTGATCTCGTTACACGCGACGAGTTTGATGTCCAACGCGGCGTGCTGGAACGCACACGTAGCAAGGTCGATGCCCTGGAGAAACAACTGGCGGAGCTGGAAGCGCTTAAGTAAGCTTTAATTATCGAGCGAGGCAAAGAGCCGCGCCCAAGCAACAAGGATGTAGTATGGCGTTAGCGAAGGTCCGGAGTCGGGCGGCAGTCGGTATTAGTGCGCCGCCTGTCGTGGTTGAAGTGCACTTATCACGCGGCTTACCCAGCTTTTCCATCGTCGGACTGCCGGAAACCGCCGTCAAGGAAAGCAAGGATCGTGTTCGTAGCGCCTTGCTCAATTCGCAATTCGAATTCCCGCCACGCCGCATTACCGTCAACCTGGCGCCTGCCGACCTGCCCAAAGAGGGCGCGCGCTACGACCTTGCCATCGCACTCGGTATTTTATGTGCCTCGGGGCAAATCAAGCAAGACAGTCTCGACCAATATGAAATTATCGGTGAACTGGGCCTGGACGGCAGCTTGCGTGCCTGTCACGGCATAGCACCGTTTGTGCTCGCCGCCAGCAAGGCCGAGCATCGACTGATCTTGCCGCAAGCTAATGCGGCTGAGGCCGGCCTGATAAAAACTGCGCATTGCGTCGGCGCCGACCATTTATTGGCTGTCTGTGCACACCTACAAGACTGTCGCCCGCTGGCGCGTATCACACCGCGGCCTTACATTGACGCCACCACAAACGACGCCGATCTGAGCGAGGTTCACGGTCAGTTTCATGCCAAGCGCGCCCTGGAAGTCGCTGCCGCCGGTGGTCACAACTTGATTATGATCGGCCCGCCAGGCAGCGGCAAAACCATGCTTGCTGCACGCTTGCTCAAGCTACTGCCACCGCTGACCGAGGATGAAATGCTGGAAACCGCGATGATCAGCTCGGTCAGTAACCAGGGCATCGATTGGCAGCACTGGGGGCGCCGCCCTTACCGCCACCCGCATCATACTTCTTCAGCAGTCGCGCTGGTGGGTGGTGGTAGTCTGGCCAAACCAGGCGAAATTTCACTAGCCCACAACGGCGTCTTGTTTCTCGACGAGCTACCAGAGTTTGATCGTAAGGTATTGGAAGTTCTACGCGAACCCTTGGAGTCAGGCAGCATCTCTATCTCGCGCGCCGCTCGGCAAGCTCAATACCCGGCTCGCTTTCAATTAATTGCTGCCATGAATCCCTGCCCTTGCGGCCACCACGGTGATAACAACGCCGCTTGTCGTTGTTCACCCGATCAGATAAACCGCTACCGCGCGCGCATTTCAGGCCCTTTACTCGACCGTATCGACCTGCATGTTGAAGTGCCCGCAGTACTAGTAAAAGAACTGCATAACAGGGGGGCCGCTGAGTCAAGTAGGGAGGTGGCCAAACGCATCGCCGCAGCGCGCTTATTGCAAACGCAACGCTGCAATAAAACTAACCAAGCATTAAGTGAAAAAGAGATCCGACAATACTGTGCGCTACGTGATGAAGATGCAGAGCGACTGCAGCAGGCGATGACGCAGCTTAAACTCTCGGCCCGCGCCTACCATCGCATCCTCAAGGTCGCACGCACCATCGCTGATTTGGCGGGCAACGAGCATATCACCAGCCCACACCTGCATGAGGCCATCAATTATCGTCGTTTGGATCGTAGCGTTTAAAACAGGCTCGGGGCACAGGCCGGGAACGCTGGCTAACGCGGCGCGCGCACCGTCAGCCCATTGGCCTTGACGTCGTAGGCCACCGCTTCAAGATCGGTGGCTCTTAGACCTTGGAACAAACTCAGTGTCTCGGCGCTATTGCCGTTTTCATAACTTGCCGCAACGTCAAAGATAAACATACGGCCAGTACGCACCGTATTGGTCTCAACATTTTTGAAACGCACTCCTTTTAAACTGCCCAGATCCTTTTGTACGCCGGTCAGAAAATCAATCCAGGCCTGATGAGGTACGCTTTTTTGCATGCCGGCGGAAAACAATTTGCTGGCGGCTTCAAAATCCTTGTTCTTCAAATTGGTGTAAAAATCAGCGGCCACCGCTTGCGGATCGACCTTCAGCGGTTGCTCACAGCTCACCAACATCAGCAGCATAAGGCACAGACCAAAGGCGGCTAAACTCTGTTTAATACCCGATAAAATCACACTGTTCTCCCACCTACGTTAGCGCTAATGATACGTTAGCCGCTGTCGAATGTCAGCGTCACTCTTAAACCATGGTCAATGGCACAATCTGTTAAAATGCCGTGATGGATGTCAGCGAAATATTAAACCCCCTCAATGAAGCCCAACGTAATGCCGTCACCGTCGACGGCCAACATGCACTGGTACTGGCAGGTGCCGGTAGTGGCAAAACACGGGTACTGGTGCATCGAATAAGTTGGTTAATCGATGTCGAAAAAGTCTCGCCATACGCAGTGCTTGCCGTAACCTTTACCAACAAAGCCTCAGCCGAAATGCGCGGCCGTATCGAAAGCCTGCTGGGCATTCCGGTTGGTTCTATGTGGGTCGGTACTTTTCATAGCCTGGCCCATCGCTTGCTCAGGGCCCATTGGCAAGACGCCGGCCTGCCCCAGGGCTTTCAAATCCTCGACTCACAGGATCAGCAACGCGTCATCAAACGCCTGATCAAGGCCATGGATCTTGACGATTCACAATGGCCGGCCAAACAGGCGCAGGGATTTATTAATTCACGCAAAGATGAAGGCCTGCGTGCGGCACATATCGAAGATCGCGGCGACCCGTATCTACGACAAATGATCAAGATCTACCAAGGCTACGAAGATATTTGCCAGCGCGGTGGGTTGATAGATTTTGCCGAGTTGCTATTGCGCGCGCATGAGCTGTGGCGTAACAAACCGGCAATACTGGCGCATTATCGTAGCCGTTTTTCTAATATCCTGGTTGACGAGTTCCAGGACACTAACTCTATTCAGTATGCCTGGATTCAAATGCTGGCGGGAGACCAAAGCAAACTGTTTGTCGTTGGCGATGATGACCAGTCTATCTATGGTTGGCGCGGCGCCAAGATTGAAAACATCCAGCGCTTTAGTAAAGATTTTAGCGGCGCGCAAACTTTCCGTCTGGAGCAAAACTACCGCTCCACCGGCAATATATTAAAGGCCGCCAATGCCTTGATTTCGAATAACACTGCACGCTTGGGCAAAGAGCTTTGGACCGATGGAAACAATGGCGAGCCGATCCAGCTCTACCGCGCCTTCAACGATATTGAAGAAGCACGCTACGTCGTTGAACAGATCTCGATCTACACTGAATTGGACATGCGCCGTAGTGACCATGCCATTCTCTATCGCTCTAACGCGCAATCACGCTTGTTTGAAGAAGCTTTATTGGCACGTGGCATATCTTATCGTGTTTATGGCGGCCTGCGATTCTACGAACGCGCGGAAATCAAAGACGCGCTCGCTTACTTACGCCTGTTAAGCAATCGTCATGACGACGCATCGTTTGAGCGCGTGGTGAATCTACCCACCCGCGGTATTGGTGAGCGCAGCTTACAGGCCATTCGTGATTATTCACGTGATTACCGCGTTTCACTATGGGATGCCGCCTGCGCGCTATGCCATCAACAACTATTGGCTTCGCGCGCGATCAGCGCCTTATCGGGTTTTATTAGCCTTATCGAAGAACTATCCAGCGATTGTGAAGGGCTAGAACTTGGCGACACCGTCGAGCTCGTGGTTGAACACACGGGATTGATCGAGCATTTCAAAAAAGACAAAGGCGAACGCGGTCAGGCGCGTATCGAAAATCTGGAAGAACTGGGCTCTGCGGCCAAACAGTTTCAACACGATGAATCGATGGACATGGCACCGCTGGATGCTTTTCTTGCGCACGCCTCGCTAGAGGCCGGGGAATCTGAGGGCGACCAAAACGACGACTGTGTCCAGCTGATGACCCTGCACAGCGCCAAAGGCTTAGAGTTCCCCACCGTATTCTTATGCGGTGTCGAAGAAGGCTTGTTTCCGCATCAGATGTCAATGAACGAGCCGGGGCGTTTAGAAGAAGAACGAAGGCTTTGTTATGTGGGCATTACGCGTGCACGGCAAAGGCTCACTATCACACACGCCGAGACGCGTCGCATTCACGGCGCTGAAACCTTTGCCGCACCATCACGCTTTATTAGCGAGATTCCTGAACAGCTCATCAAGGAAATTCGGCCCAGGCAGCGCGCACCCCAGGTCAGTGCGATGCGGCATAGGCGGCCGCAAGCAGTACGACGGCGCAGGGCACCAGCTGATGATGCGCCCGGCGGACTGCGTCTTGGCCAACAGGTCTCACACCCGAAGTTTGGCGAAGGCACAGTGATGAGCTATGAAGGCCAAGGCAGTCAGGCTCGAGTCCAAATCAATTTCAACGCCAGCGGCAGCAAATGGCTGGTCGCTGCCTACGCCAATCTGCAGGCGCTATAGGAAATCAAGTCACAATGAAAAGACGCCAATTTGTCCGAGGGCTCGGTGCTGCCGGCATCGCCACAGGCCTGGCCGCCTGTCAACGCGGCAAACAAAGTGCACGCACCGCATCGGGTCGTCGCTTTAACTGGAAGCTGGTCACTACCTGGCCGCCTAATTTTCCGATCTTTCACGAAGGTGTGGAACGCTTTAGCCGCGACGTCAGCAAGATGAGTAATGGCCGCCTACGTATTACCGTATTCGCCGGTGGCGAATTAATCCCGCCTTTGCAAAGCTTTGATGCCGTCTCTCAGGGCACCGTCGAAATGGGCCATGGCGCCGCCTATTACTGGTCCGGCAAGATTCCGGCCGCGCAATTTTTCACCGCCGTTCCTTTTGGCCTCAACGCGCAGGGTATGAACGCCTGGATGTATTACGGCGATGGTCGCAAGCTATGGCAGGAAGTGTATCAACCGTTTAATCTGACACCATTGCCAATGGGCAACACCGGCGTCCAGATGGGTGGCTGGTTCCGCAAAAAGATTGAATCCATGGCGGACTTAAAAGGCCTTAAAATGCGCATCCCTGGCTTGGGCGGCAAGGTTATGGCCAAGGCTGGAGTCAATCCGGTCTTGCTGGCGGGTGGCGAGATCTACACCTCATTGGAACGCGGTAACATTGATGCAACTGAATGGGTCGGCCCCTACCATGATTTGCGCCTTGGCCTGCACCGCGCTGCCGACTACTACTATTACCCTGGCTGGCATGAGCCAGGCCCCACACTCGAATTAATCATTAATAGCAGCGCCTGGCAAGAATTGCCGCAAGATTTACAATTAATTGTCGAAAACGCCGCCGCGGCCAGCAATATATGGATGCTGTCAGAGTTCGAAGCCAAAAACCTCGCCGCCCTAAAAACCCTGCGTGAAAAACATCGGGTCGAGATCCTGCCTTTTCCTGATGATGTCATCGCCGCACTCAAACAACTCACAGCAGAATCACTCAATGAAGAAGCAGCAAAAGACGCCACCTTTGCCAAGGTACTCAGTGCCTACCGCGCCTTTGCCAAAGACAACGCTCAATGGAACACCTTGTCTGAAACCGCCTACGCTAAAGCCTTAAGCTAGCCCCCCTTAACGCCGACAAATTTTTGCGCACCAAAGCGGTGCCAGCCCAACAAGCAACGCTTCAAAATAGTGCATTTGTTTTTTGCCAAAAAACAACATCGCCCCCAATCCATCCTTAAGTCATTGTTAAATAAGTAGAAAATACTCTTGGCACATTAGCTGCTACAAAAGGCTCAGGTTCCGTACTGCATGACCTGGACACGAGACAGCGCACCTGGATATTGAAGTACCTATTTTTACCTAATAACAGGAGATAACAATGATTTTCACTCAAAAACTTAGCCCGATCGCCCTGGCCACCTCCCTCGCTATCGGTGCCACCACCCTGGCACCCGCCGCCTTCGCAGTCGAAGGGCTGTCGGCCAACGTGTCCATCACCAACAATTACATCTGGCGAGGACTCACCCAAAGCGTTAACCGCTCAGCGGTACAAGGTGGTATCGACTACGCCAGCGGCAACGGCTTCTACGTAGGCACCTGGGTATCCAACGTGGAGTATGCCGACGCCGACGATTTTTCCTATGAAAATGATCTCTATTTCGGTTATTCCAGCGAAACGGCTAGCGGCATCGGTTATGACATCGGCTATCTCTATTACAACTATGACGACGCCGCTAACTTCGACTTTGCCGAAGTCTACGGCTCACTAAGTTTTGGCGGCTTCAGCACAAGCGTCAATGTCTTTGCTCATTCAGAAGCCGACGACGCCAACGGTTCCAGCTTTGACTTTGGCGACACCATTTACTACGCAGCAGATTATGCGCTTGAAGTCTCTTCTGAACTGGAACTGTCCTTTCATGTCGGTTACCACGATGGTGATTTTAGCGAAGCCTTTAACGGTGTCCCTGGATCATACATCGACTACAATGTAGCCTTGGCGAAAGGCCCGTTCGCATTCATGGTGTCCGACACCGACCTTAGTAACGCCGGGTCAGACGGCCTCGACAATGATGAACTCAAATTTGTTCTGTCCTACACCATGGATATCGATCTCTAACGGATGAGAGCGGTGCCGAGTGCAGACGCCGCGCAGTTTACCGCGCTTTAGCAGCCCCTGTTTAAACCGCCACCCGCTGCATACTTTTGTATGCAGCGGGTTTTTATTCGGCTGTCCTCAATTGTTAGCGCCACCTTCCACCTCCGCAAACACCTGCTTGCAAATCGCGCTAAATCAACACTTGTGCCTGACTCATATCGACCTTATCCAGGTTTAACCGCGTCAGATCAACATAGAAAAACTTGGTGCCCACAAGTATCGCCCCTTGTAATTGGGCGCCGTCCAGTATCGCGTGGCTGAAATCCACACCGGTGAGATCAGCATTACGAAAATCAGTATTGACTAATTTGGCAATGCGAAAATCTGCCTGAACAAAGCTGGTATTTTGTAAGTTTGCTTCGCTTAAATCATGCTCAACCAAGTTGGCCTCATTGAGCTGCTGACCACTGAGGTCGGCACCAACGAGTCGGTCACCCGCCACGGTAATTAATGGCTGAAAACCTTTTTTATCGTAGATACAAATCACGCCTTAACCTGGTCTCTCATGACCCGGTTTCAATGCTGCCTGTTGCGGGAGGGTGAGGCCCGTGATACCGCACTTATAGGCGGCCAATTCACAGGCCTGATAAAGCGCAGCATCCAACGGCTCCTGTTGTATGAAAGCATTAATGAGAGCCGCATTAAAGGTATCGCCAGCACCCAGGGTTTCCACCACAGGTGAAACGGGGTGTGCCGGTGAATAAATGCTCGTCCCTTCCTCATCGATAGCATAAGCACCTTGATCACCCCAAGCACAAACAAGGTGCTTGGCTTGATAGAGCTTGCGCATTTCAGCAAGGAACGGTGTCGGTTCGTGGTAACCACTTTGCTCGACAAAGACACGTGAAAAAATGAGTACATCTGGGTAATCAAATAATTGTTCTATGTCATGCCGTTGCTTTTCTATCTCCAGCGATACCGGGATTTCGGGGTGCATGGTGTCCACATAATCCAGCATCTGCTTAAGCTCGCTAACGTTACGCCCTTCAAAATGCAGCCAGTTATAGTCATTCAACGCTAATTCGCAAAAACGTGTGGCGGGGTATTCAGGCAAATCACGTACATGGACAATGGTGCGCGACCCATTACGTTCGTTACTGAGTATGTAGGAGGTAGGCACCTTGCCCGTAGTAAGCTGATAGGCTGACGACCAATCGACCCGGTAGCGATCAAAGTCGGCGCAGATACGCTTGGCATCCGGCTCATCGGCCAAAACACCCGCCCAGCTACAATCATGACCCAGCTGACTTAATACCACTAAGGTGTTGGCGCAATTACCGCCGCGACAAATACGTTGTGACGTAGCGCGCTGCTCACTGTCTTCAGCGGGATAGCGATCAACTGTGTTGATGATATCCAAAGTGGCATTGCCTACGCCAAGAATACGGGCCACAATGACCGCTACTGGCGATGAATAATCATTAACGGCACGTATTTTATATTGATCAGATCAAGCACAAACCAAATCACCAACATATAACCAAAATAGTGCCAGCTCTGATTAAACTGCGCCAAACCAATGAAAAACAGTAGATTCCATAGATAGGCAAAGGTTAACACGCCCAAAAGGATGGCATGATTCGCTATCAGACTGTTGCATCCAGCACAGCGCCGCGTCATCCAGTAACCCATGGCATATTTATCTTTCAAAGGGATACAGTCTTTGTTACAGGCAGGACAGGTAAAATTAACCACGCTTAAACCCCAAATACATCATATTTCATTAGCACCATGGTAACCGTATCAATAAAGTCATGCCAATCACCCTGAGTCATTGCTAAAATAGCTCCATGATGATACCTACACTAGCAAAAAACCGGCTCGCTGCCATTTTATTATACAGCGCCCTTGTCACTGGCTGCGACGGGAATGCGCCATTAATGAACAGTGTGCTCGACGGTGACCGCGAGGCGGTAATAACCTTACTGGAACAAGGCACACCGGTCGATGAACGCAATAAATACGGCTGGACAGCATTGATGCATGCGGCACGCCTGGGCAATGTTGAACTGGGTAAACTGTTGCTGGCCAATGGCGCTGACGTCAATGCCAAAGATGATACGAGCTGGACAGCATTGATGCGCGCAGTAGAAAAAGGACATAAGCCGATGGTCGAATTTCTGCTCGACTCAGGCGCCGATGTCAATGCCACGAACAAGGATCTATGGACTGCACTGCAATGGGCAACGCTGAAAAACGAGGCGGAAATTGTTGATGTTTTACTCGCTGCAGGGGCCGATGTCTCGATTAAAAACAGCAGCGGCTGGACGGTATGGATGATCGCCGTCAGAGAAAACAACGGCGCTGTTATTGAGAGCTTGCAGCGCGCTGGGGCACATAAGCTTTAACCTGGCAGTAGTGCGTTAAACAGCACTAATTCATAAGCAAATAATAGGCTGTAACCAACGCAGGCGGCTCGCATAATATTCACCACCTTAATACCACCTATGATGCGAAAATTTGAGTAACGCACAAGAATCAGCACGGACAAAGCGGTCAAGGCTATCTTAAAGCTGACAAAATTTTGCACGTTCTCTTGTATCAGGCGATCCATCACCGGATTTATCTCTACCGCGCCGAGCTGTAACAACTGTAAAGTCATAAAGGCATCGGCGCAGCTTAGCAACAAAAGCAATACACTCAGCAAACCGATTTCTTGACGGTAAACATCAATAAAATAACCTGCTCTGCCGCGATAATAACGTTCCATCACACGCCGCGGAGCGCGGCGGCGCCCGCAAAGCATTTTGCTGTTAAAATAAAATATTGAGTGCTGCGACCGGCGATCACCACTCTGGCGGCGGCTTCTTGGTGCCTCGGTAATCACTTCCATCTCTGCATGCATACGGCACTAACACCCTTAATATGTTGCTTTGCTAGGCCTTGATTTTAGCCCGAGAATTGGATTTGTCTACTGTCGGTTTACTTTACAAATTATCAAGCCTCCGCCCTCATAAATAAAAAATATCCTTTAAATTCAAATAGATAGTGGGTTGGCCTTGTTATTGCTCTATTCAGGGGAAATCGTATTTTGCAGAGGATAGTTTCATGAGCAGCAACACAACCGATCGCTTCGACTTCGATACTTGGATGCATCTATTCGAAGAAAACCCTGAAGCGTTTGAGGCGAAACGCCAGCAAGAAATTGATCGCTTCATGGCTGACCTCAGCGACAAATCTCGCGAGCGTATGGGCAAACTGCAATGGCGTATTGATAAAGAGCGTGAACGCAGCAGCAGCCCAATGGAATCGTGCCTGCGTGTCCATAATATGATGTGGGATTCGGTCTATGGCGAGCGCGGTTTACTTTATGGCCTTGAGCTATTGATTGAAACCTGCGAAACCCAGGAAGTTCGCCAGAAGACGGCAGAAATACTGGAATTTAAGCGCTCGAGCTAGGTTTCACGCCAAACTTCGGTCGATGCAACAGGACTGTTACATCGACCGAAGTTTGGTTTTTTTCACCCAATAGAAAAGTATAACGAAAGTTTAACTTTTTGGGCACAAAAAAATGGGGTTCATTTTTTTGTATCTCGCTTTAATAGTTGGATATTTATGACGGTGGCTGGCTGGATCTTACTAAAAATGTGACTTATATCACAGTTTGAAAATATGAGGCCGCTATCATCCAACGGCCATTTATAACAAAAGTATAAAACTCGTGATGAACTATTCACGTGACAAAAATATCGCTTGCAACTTACGTGGACACTGAGCGGCTCTTCACATCGCTCATGCCTTGATAGAAGTCAGCATCAAGGCTTCGCTTGGGCGCAGTTAATTTATAACAGAAATATATTTTTTGTATCACATGTAGATACATCAACAATGGAAGGAAACGACTATGCTACGCAAATCGATTATCGCTACACAGCTTGCCCTCGTACTGGCTGCTCCCATCGGTGTTGCCCATGCGGCGGATGCCGGAGTGACTCCTATTCCGGCGGGCACTGGCTCCATTCGTGGGGTCAATACTGATCTCAATGCAGACCACTACTCACATCATTATGATGTTGATGCTGAGTACCGCTCATACGACGGTTCCGGTAATAACCTGGCCAACCCTGGTATGAACGCCTCGTTTGCCAAACTACGCCGTATTACTGAAGTCACGTATGATGATGGCGTCTCTGCACTGCCTAGTGGTCGTCCAAATCCGCGCACCATTAGCGAAAACATTCATGCACAGGGTGATAGGCGTTTGCCCAGTGTTGGCAATGCCAGCGACTTGATTTGGCAATTTGCCCAGTTACTGGATCACGATATCGGTCTTACCGAGGGTATCGCTTCCAATGCGGCTGAAAACATTGTCGTCCCAGCTGGAGACTCCTTCTTTGCCGACGGTACAGTATTACCTTTACAGCGCGCCTTGTTTGACAGTTCAACTGGTACCGGCACTGACAATCCGCGCCAGCAGGAAAATGAAATCACTGGTTGGATTGACGCTTCCTTTGTTTATGGCTCTGATGAAGACCGGGCAGCCGCCTTACGCACACTCGACGGCAGCGGAAAATTAAAAACCAGCGCTGGCAACCTGCTTCCTTTCAATGAAAACAGTCTGCCCAATGCCAACTCGACAATAGAACCTACCGAGCTGTTTTTAGCTGGCGACATCCGCGCCAATGAACAGCCCGCTCTTGCCTCTATTCACACCTTGTTTGTGCGTGAACATAACCGCTTGGCTGAAATCCTCGCCACCGAGAATCCAAACTGGAGCGATGAGGATATTTATCAAAAGGCACGTGCCTTGGTCAGCGGTATGACGCAGCGTATTGTTTATAAAGAGTTTCTGCCATTATTAATCGGTAAAGGCACTCTTAGTCAGTACCGAGGCTACAATCCTGCCATCGATGCCAGCATTCTCAATGAGTTCTCACATGCGGCTTTTCGCGTCGGTCATACCATGTTGAGCCCGCAGATCCTGCGTATTGACAAAGACGGTAACGAAATTGCAGAAGGCCATTTAAACCTGTTTGCTGGATTTTTTAACATCGCTACCATTACCCAACAGGGCGGCATCGATCCTATCTTGCGAGGCCTCGCCAACCAGGTCAGCCAGAACGTTGATCCTTTCATCATTGACGATGTCCGCAACATGCTCTTCGGTAATCTTGAAGCCGGTATGGACTTGGCAACTCTGAACATTCAACGTGGTCGTGATCATGGTTTGGGTACACTTAACGATATACGTGAAGCTTTGGGGCTGAAACGGTACCGGAACTATAAGAATATGACTTCTGACAGGCGTATCAGGAAGGCCCTAAGAAACACCTATGGCCGCGGCAACATCAATAATGTCGATGCCTTCACCGGCATGCTGTCTGAAGACATCGTTCCAGGTGCCCTGGTAGGCGAAACCCAACAGGCCTTGTTCAAACTGCAATTTGAAGCCTTGCGCGATGGTGACCGTTTTTACTGGAGAAACCAGTTCAAGGGTCCTGAAAACAAAAAGTATCGGAAGATGATTCGCAAAACGACACTGTCGAAGATCATCACCCGCAACACCGACATCAAACGTCGTGAAATCGGCAAAAATGCCTTTGTCGTCGGCGACGAGAAAATCACTGTAAATTAAGATCTGCCGATTTTAGTCAGCTTTACAAAGGGTTCCGGTTTAAACCGGAACCCTTTTTTTGTCTCGAGCTCATGACAACCATGCTTGTGATCCAATTCTCAGTTTGCGCTGACACATTCATCTAACGCGGCAAAATGTCGATAAATTCAATATTAGTCGATTTTTTCGGAGCATTATCAGTTCATGCCTGTTGCCAACACCGTCATTCGCCACCTCGACGATCAAAAGGTGCCTTATCGCGTATTGGAGGTCACACCTTTTACCAATGTCGCTGACGCTGCCGCTCGTGCCGGGATCCCGCCTGGCCAAGTATTGCAAACTTGTATCGTCGGCGACAGCAGTGGCCAGCTCATGATTGTCATTCCAGCTGATCGTGAATTGAATTTGCGCGGCGTTCAGCAGTTGCTGCGCCGCCCATTCAAATACCTGGACGACCAATCAATCAGCCAGCTCTGCACTGATTGTGTGCCGCGCTTTTTGCCACCACTGGGTGCCGCTTACGGTATCCGCTGTATCCTCGAAACGCAGCTTGCCATACTCGACCAATGCTATATGCTTGCCGGTGATCGCCGCCATCTTATTCAAATCGACAAAAAAGGCTTTCGCCTACTGTTTCGCAAGTATGAGTTTGCCAAGCGCCTATCAGTGGAACCCGATGTGGCGCCATTTATTGAAGAGCGTTTGCTCAACCCACCGGATCCGAATTCGCCTCTGCTCGATCTCAAAGCCAAAATCGATCACACCAAAAAACTTCCCGCCATGCCCGCCATGGCACAGAAAATTTTCCAGTTACGAGCCAAGCCAACGCCAGCCATAAAAGAGCTATCCGATGCAGTCGAGCTTGACCCCAGTTTAGCAGCACAAGTCATGCGCTATGCTTCGTCACCTTTTTTTGGTTATCGCGGCAAAGTCGATTCAGTTAACACTGCCATTACACGCGTCCTCGGTTACGACATGGTCATGAGTCTGGCTTTAGGTATCGCCACCGCCAGACCGTTTCGCCTGCCTAAAGGTGGCGCAACGACTGTTGATGGGTTTTGGCGCCATGCAGTTTACAGCGCCGCCTTATGTCAGGCCATCAGCAATATCCTACCCGCAGTAATTCGCCCCCCCTCCGGGTTGGCTTATCTGGCTGGCTTGCTGCATAATTTCGGGCACCTCCTGCTGGGGCACTTATTCAAAGATGAATACTTGATCTTAGGTAAAATGATGGCACAAAATCCGGATACGCCTATCCAGGAAGTTGAGCTAAGCACCCTGGGTGCGCATCATGGTGATATCGGTTCCTGGCTGATGAAAACCTGGCGCATACCGGAAGAAGTGATCGTTGCTATCGAACAGCACCACAATGAAGATTATCAGGGCCCCCATTCGGTATATTCAGGCATGGTATTACTAGCGGATCGCATGTTAAAGCGTCACGATATGGGTGACGCGGAAACGACGGAGTTGCCAACGACGGTGCTGAGTTATTTGGATATCACTGAATACCAACTGACCGCCGCATTACAAACCTTGATGGATCATGATGAAGGCCTCAGAGTCATGGCCTATCAACTCGCTGTCTAAGCAGATTCGGGGCTACCGGCACAACGCCAGCAGAGCGCAAACTCGGCATCAATTAATTCATTACAGCGATGACAACACCATGGCTTTGCTTCCTTGCTTGGCTGCATAGCTTTCAAATGCTGCTGAGCACGTTCCAAATCTTGGTCAGCGACCCAGACCTCAGGCCAGGTTTCGTTCACTGGCAATTCCCCCAATGCGCCACCGAGTAATTCGTTTTTGATCATACAGGCTATGCCTTCCGCTTCAAGCACACCCTTAAAAAACCCAAGCTCGATCCGATCTGTTGCCGTCATCAGTTTTTTCATCTTTCAAGGTGCCTGCACGCGATCCATTAACTCAGGTAACCACAAGACCAAATCGGGGAAAATAAACAATAGAGCCAGCGTAATAATCTGCAAAATAACAAACGGCATCACACCACGATAAATCTGAGCGATGCGTAATGGAACGGTCGCAGCCGCCTTTAAATAGAACAGCGAAAAACCAAAGGGTGGGGTAAGAAAAGAAGTCTGCAAATTCATCGCAATCAAAATACCATACCAAAGCATATTGATACCTAATAATTCTGCTATGGGCGCAAGGATTGGCACCAGGATAAAACAAATTTCAAGGAAATCGAGAAAAAAGCCCAAAACAAATATCATTAACATGCTGAGCGCAATAAAGGTATTTGCCCCGCCAGGCAGTTGCGTCAGCACATTCTCGACCAAGTAATCACCACCCATACCCCTAAACACCAAACCGAATGCGCTGGCACCTATAAGGATCATAAACACCATGCTAGTCAGCCGTGTAGTATGGCGCGAGGCATGTCGAATCATATCCATATCTAACCGACGATTGAATAGCGCCAAAGCCAATGCGCCTACGACGCCCAAGGCAGCTGATTCAGTAGGCGTTGCAATACCAACAAATATCGACCCTAAAACGGCAATGACTAATAACAAAGGCGGCAACATGCTCTGTAAAGCACGTAAAATGGACGCATCTTGCCCCTGCGCCGGACGACAGGGTAACTCGGCAGGTCGCCAACGACTGAGAAAAACAATGTAGAGAATAAACAGTAATACCAGCATCAAACCCGGCACCACAGCACTCATGAATAACTGGCCGACTGGCACGCCAATGACGTCGCCAAGTAATATCAAAACAATGCTGGGTGGAATAATTTGCCCTAGCGTCCCAGCTGAGGCAATGGTGCCACTCGCCAGTTCGGGCTGATAACCATTTTTAATTAACGCTGGCAAGGCAATCACTGTCATGGTCACTACCGTTGCGCCCACCACTCCTGTTGTCGCCGCCAAAAGGGTACCGACGATAATAATCGCTATCGCCATCCCGCCTCGCAGGCCACCAAATAAGGTGGCCATAGTCTCCAATAATTCTTCGGCGATACCGCTCTTCTCAAGCAGTATTCCCATAAATACAAACAAGGGTACTGCGAGCAAGGTGAAATTAGTCATGATGCCCCAGATACGCAGGGGAAGAAGGTTAAAAAAGTCCAGCCCCAAGAAAACCGTACCGAACAGCATCGATACCGCCCCCAAGGTAAAAGCCACTGGGTAACCGAGCATAAACAACAGCACGGCAACGGCGAACATCACCAAGGCCCAAATTTCCATTACACGCCTTCGCTATGTTGTGGATCTGGCAAGGCTGACTCATCCCCTGACAGTACGGCATAACTACGTAGAGCCAGACTAAGACCCTGTATGAGTAAAAGAAAAAATGCAGTCGGTATCGCCGCCTTGAGTAAATAACGATAGGGCAGACCACCCGGGTCTGGAGAACGCTCGCCATGTGGCAGAATATTGTAGGAGTTGGCGACATAATCCCAACTGCTGTAAATAATCAGCAGACAAAAGGGTAATAGGAAAAATACGGTGCAGAGTAGATAGATCCAGGCATGAACTTTTCTTGTCATCCACCTACGTTGCGCCAAGATATCAACACAAACATGATCTTGATGTTTTAATGTGTAGGCAGAACCAAACAAAAAGATGACAGCGAAAAGATGCCATTCGAGTTCCTGAAGTGCCACCGATCCACTCTGAAAAAAATAGCGCATGATGACATCGTAGGCAATCAATAAGGTCATCACCAGCACCAGCCATGACACGGCGCGGCCACACAGTTCACTAAACTGGTCAATCCCCAGATACAAACGTCTGACTGTAGAGGGCGAAGAAGACATTAGAAATGGTAATATTAGAAGCTGTATGTATTATACAGGCTTATCGTTCGCTGTTGCTTTGACCTTATTGTCTCCCAGCAACTCAGTCAAACTACCGCTATATTTTAAATGGATTTTGCCGTCGTTAGCGGGTCGGCCAAATAATCCAATACCCTGTATCAAATCATTCGATGCGCCACTGGCTGCGGCAATAGCAAGGGAAACATCATATTGGTTATCCGTATCGATGGTGATCGAGCCTTCCACCAATAAAGGGCCGCCTTGATCATTAATTTTGATCGATGTCTTAACATCAGCACTATCAACTACCAGTTTGAAGTCGCCCCATTCGGTGCGTCGGGGTAGCAACAAGGCGACATCACGTAATACAAAGTTGGCCTTCGCCTTACTCATCTTGTTACGGCTCGCTACCAAGCTTTCAAAGCGACCACTTATTTTTCCACCAACTGTCGCCGGACTCTGCATCAATGCCTGAATATCGATCAGTTCTTGTTGTAAGACCAGATTTTTCAACACTAGGTTGCGGGAAATATCGACCCCCACGCCACCCTTAATCTGGCTTTGACCATTATCAAAATCCAATTGAAACAATGCCTGACCCGTTAACAAAGATCGCGGCTGAAAATGCCAGCGTGCATTGCGATAGTGTTGTGACGCAAGGGTTAGCAGCTCAACGTTGCCTGACCATACTGTACCCTTAATACCATAGACTTTTATTGTTGGTGGTAATTGCTCGGCAAAATAGTCATAGGCGCGCTGTGCTGGGAATGTGACAAACAAAAAAACTACATAGGCAGCCAAGGCGATAATACTGAGCTTAATTAGCTGCTTCATGTCCCGCCCCGAGCTAAAGAAATCCGCGCATTCACCAAGCCCGGGCTATCGAGCTGCTCAATATTTATTCGACTTACTTCGATACCATACTCTCGTTTGATTTTTTCCAACCAAAGCAGCACGCTATCAAAGGACGCCTGTTCCAACCAGAGCCGAACACCCTGGCTTCCTTCTGGTTCCACACGCTTGATCGCCTTGCCCAGTTTACTACGCTTTGCGGTTTGATCGACCAAAGCCAATAAAGAACCACCTTCTGATGAAACGCGCCGACCTGGTGACCCGGTATCAGCGCGCAAGGTGTTGATCTGCTGCTCACTATGTTGCATCCACTGCAATAACTCTGTTTGTTCCCTGATAGACGTATCCAGTTCCTGCATGTGCTTAACAAAGGGTTCCACCGCCAGTAAATATACTAGCGTCAGTCCTGCTGCTATCACACCAATAATCATGATGCGTTGCTCGCGCGAACTTAATCCTGCCCACCACTGATTCATCAGTGTTCACCCGTGATTTGTAGGCGCGCTTCGACTTTATTATTGCGCGAACTTGCTGACTGAATCTCGACAGACAAACCGCCGCCCTTGGTCAAACGTGTTTTCAAATCATCTAGGCTTTGCAGGCCATCTAAAGTTAACGCAATATTAAGTGCGCCGTTATTATAACTAATACGACTTATCTCTAGCGCCGTTGTATTTTTTAGTTCGCCGCCAGCCTTAGCTAATAACTCCAGAAAACCATCGCTACTTCTTTTCGTGTTACTCAGCTTCTTGAGTAGACTTTGCACCCGTTCTTTACTGGCGACACCAGTCGCTTGCGGGAATATTCGTTGATATACCGCATCAACTTGAGCAGTGAGCTGTTCGCTCTGCCTTGTTAAATCCATATGGTGGAATGCTTTCAAGGCGCCGAATAAAATTAAACAAAGCGCAGCAATCCCAGCTGTTACTCGCCAGGGGCGAAAACGCTTGCTAAGTTGTTCATGCCGACCATAATCACCCTGCAGCAGGTTGATAGCTGTCTCGGGATGGTAGTGTTTTGCCAATAGATTAAGGCGCTTGCCCGCAAGGACTTCAACATCAATCTCAGGCGCGAGGTCAGCAAAGTCGAGCGTATCGACCTCATCACCCTCACAGCGATAGTAGACAATGTGTTCGGGTGGCGTTTGCGCCATAAGAGTGAGACTTAGGCGCAAGGTTTCCACTGCCACATCTCGATCTACGGCAAGCCCATTATTTTGCCCCATGCGCAGCAATACACTATCGGCACCATCGACCAGCGACCAGCTGCCTTCTAAGCAGGGCGCCGCACAGATGTCCGGCACCATGATATGTGGGCGTATCCCTGCATCTTGCAAACACTGCAACCAGTCATCGAGCGTTTGGCGCGCAATCACAGCCACATTAACACTATTGCCCGTCGCGGGCTTATTAAAGGCAAAGTGCAAGTCTTCGACGTCGCTAGCCAGTCGTTCCTCTAGCAAATAAGGTAATACCTTGGCAATGCGCTGGCTATTGCGTGTCGGCACCACTGCATCTGTCAGGGTAATGTCCACACCCGGCAACAATACTATAACGCGTGCGCCTTTGGCATCATTTGCAGCTAGTGATAAAGGTCCATGACGAACGGTGGCCATGCCAATATCGTCATCAAGAGACAACCATTCCGCCTCATCACGGCGTTCAGCATTAAGATGTAAAAACAGAGTCGCCATTAGTAACTGCCTTGCCCACGCATAAGCACTGTTAGATTACCATTACTACCGTTGTCGCGTCGCACCACACTAAACAATTGCATCTGCGCATCGGGCAGCACAACCGTGCTCTCGATCAGAAAATATTCACTGGCTACGGATAGCCCTCCTGAATTCGCCACAGTCAGGTTGGTAGCCACCACTATCGGATTATTGAGAAAATCAGCGTCGACGTTTTCAAAACCCCGATCACTTTCTTCCCTTGCATCAATAATACTTTGTGCCTCCGATTCTGACATGGTTTGAGGCGGCAGTACTCTCAAAATTTCAAGCGGCGCAGTATTAACATTTATCGGCGTTGCGCCATTATTTGCAGGCTGACCAGGGGGACTGCCTTGTGGTGGCGTTGGCGCGGCGACAGGCAATGCCGTTAAGAATGGTCTTAAGGTTCGATAAATCTCATTGTTAAAGCCCTCCACCAATCTCAGCTCGCTGATACTCACCATGGGTGCATTAGCCACTCGATAAGCCGGTTGTTTACTTAAATAATGTGAATCCTCAGCACCTGCAAAACCTGATGTGTCTAAATTGGGGTCAATCCAGTCTACCAACGCATCAACGATGTCTGGGTCAAACTCAAACAATTCTAATAGGCGCTTAAACCGGTCTACCTCTACAACAACACGATCACCACTACTATTCACCAGGGCGTTAACATTGATCCGTCCCTGAAGGTCAATAATTCTTCCCGTTACAGTAGCACCTTCAACCTGTATAGGCGGCAAGGCAATATTCCAGTCTTCACCAAGATGGTCAATCAGTTCACCGTCGGCTTCAATAATATCTTTTTGCAGGACGTCTCGTGCCCAGTCTTCAATTCCGAGCGCCAGAAGATAAGCTCTATCGCTGCTAAGAATATTGCCCGTACGGCGAATATCGATTTGCTGCTGTGATGCAATTGCCACAGCAAACGTAGTCACTAACGCGGTAAAAATCAGCGCAGTAATCAATGCAACACCCGTTTGCAGACGCAGGCCTGTCATGAAAAGCCTCTTATGCGAAACAGACGTGGGATAGCGCCCAGACCTTCGATATCTAGGGTTATCTCAAGGCCTTTGGGCAAGGCATTATCTTGATCTACCTGCAAGGGCGGCCATTGATCTTGCCACTCGTGATTACTGTCGAGGTAGCGAATTTCAATCTCACTAACGCCTTCAAGCAATTCGTACTCAATCGGTTCGCTATCCTGCGCTCGGTCTAACACTGCCCAGCTTCGTCGATAAAGTACATTATCTTCATGGCGGTAGCCGATGCGCTGAATATGACTTCGCGTCGCCTGACCAGGATTGTGGCGCCCTGTACGTGAAAACTCCAATAAATTGGTCGGCTGCCCACCAATAAAAGGTGCTAAACGATCCCCAAAACCATCACGAACAGGTCGTTCCACCGCTTGTTCAACATCGCGCGCAATGATTGTCATCGCCTTTTGTAGCTGTGCCAGTCGTCGCATTTGTTCTTTACTGTGAGATGAGGTGTTCAAGACGGAGTTAAAGCCGCCGCTGGCCAGCGCAGCGATAACGGCAAATACTGACACTGCCACCAATAGCTCGAGTAAAGTAAATCCGCTGACATGATTCTTGTCCGGGCCAAGCACCCCAAGAGCCTGCCCCGTGCTCGATACGGGGGCACGTCGCGGTAAAATCATGACTCCTGCCCAACGTAAGCGATAACGGTTGCCAAGGGTTCATTGCCATCTTCGCGCTGAATTTCGATCGTTAGGCGTTTGATGGCTTCGATGTCGGTATTGCTGATTTTCACATGCCACTGCCAACGCAGATCGGCCAGAGTCGTTTCACCTTTTTTTTCACTGGCATCAATGGCAACATCACTTAACTGAATTTCCACAACCTTGTTTAAGGCGACCCAATGCGCCAATGTCTTTTCACGAAGATAGCTGGCATTACTAACATTTTTACCAACGCCATTAATCACTGCAGCCATCGAAATTGCGATAACAGCCAAGGCAATAATCACTTCGATAAGGGTAAAACCTTTTTCGTGAGAAAACCGTGAAAGTATCTTTAACTCGGACATATGCACTAACCTGGCCTGGCATTGCTCTTTTCTATCTCTAACTGGCCGTTGATGTGGCCAATCAGGGTGTACAAGGTATCGCCATCACTGCTCTTCAGACTGGCCTCAAAGGGAGTTAGCTCGCCACTTGACAGTAAAAAAATACGTGGCGGCACTTTCTCGTTATCAGAACCCTCAGCTTCGATACGAAAGACCTCTTTTCTTTCGCCCTCGACAAACAATTCTATTTCCAATCCAGCGGGCAGCTGCCGTTCACGCAAAATACGATCCGCTTCGATAGGCTGCCACTTGTTTTCAACCAACGTCAAAAACCGATAGCTGTTTTCCTCAAACTCAACTGCTATCTGCGCGGACTTAAATATGGACTCTTGCGCAGCCAAGTCAATCAATGCTGCCAACCGTTCTATTTCTTCTCGCACATCGTGCTGACGGTTAAGACCTGAAGATAGATTGACCACACCTATTATAAGACCCATGATTAGGGTAACAACTATCAGCTCCAACAAGGTAAACCCTTGTTGTCGTTGCAGCATGGCAGACATACTGACCCTTCAGCGCTACGCGCTACAAATCCCAGTTGCCAATATCGGCATCGGCATCTTCACCACCACTCCTACCGTCTCGGCCATAAGTGAAAATATCGATGGCACCATGGACACCGGGATTTAAATACTGATATTCGTTCTGCCAAGGATCTTTAGGCAAGCGATCAAGATAACCGCCTTCTTTCCAGTTCGGTGCATCTGCCGGTTTTTCGACCAAAGCACGCAGCCCAGTATCACCCTTAGGGTAGTTAAAATTATCCAGACGATACAGGTTTAATGCATTCTCTATAACGCGTATGTCTTGTTTGGCTTTGACAATACGGGCTTGATCAGGCCGATCAAATATTCGTGGCGCAACCACTGCCGCTAGAATACCAAGAATGACCACCACCACCATGATTTCGATCAAGGTGAAACCGCTTTGCAAACGTCCGCCGCTTCTCGCTTCAAGCCTCATAAACATTTCCTTCCATCTCTATTTAACTAATTGGTTAAGATCAAATATGGGTAGCAATATTGCCAGTACGATCGCCAACACAACGGCGCCCATCACTACGATTAATAAGGGTTCAAACAAGGCAACAAATGCGGCAACCATCGTTTCAACTTCTCGTTCCTGGGCAGTTGATGCGCGCTCCAACATGGCATCCAGATTGCCACTGGCTTCACCGCTGGCAATCAAATGTAGCGTCATCGGCGGGAAGTAACCGGCTCGCTCGAGTGATTTATGTATGCCTGCACCTTCACGTACGCGCGCGGCGGCGCCCTCTACCGCTTCTCGCATCGGAATATTGCTTAGTACCTTGGCAGATATTTTCATCGCCTCCAGGGCGGGCACACCGCTGGCCGCGAGAATGCTGAATGTGCGGGCAAAACGCGCTGTGCTGGTGCCACGCACAAGATTGCCGATGATCGGTAATTTAAGTAAAAGCTTATGAAATGCACGCTTAGGCCCCGGACGTTTTAGCGTGCTGGCAACCAGTACCGAGATACCAAGTACTGCGCCAATTAACAACCAAGCATTATCACGCAAAAAGTCACTCACTACGATCAGTATCTGGGTGAGTACAGGCAACTCTTGTTCAATACTGTCAAAAACCTGTATCACTTGCGGTACAACAAAGGTGAGCAAAGCAATCACCACTAACACAGCAACCACTGTCAAAAGAACCGGATAAATCAAGGCTAGCTGGGTTTTTTGCCTTAAGGCCTGGCGGGTCTCTGTATAATCAGCCAAGCGCTCAAGCACGACATCGAGATGACCCGAGTGCTCACCCGCTGCCACCGTCATGCGGTAAAGCTCAGGGAAAATATGCGGAAAATCGGCCAAGGCATCGGCCAGAGTATGGCCCTCTTTTATCCGCGCCCGCACCGCCATCAGCATGCTTTCAATATATGGCCTGCTCGTTTGCTGCGAGACGGTTCGCAGGGCTTCTTCAATCGGCAACGCAGCCTTGACCAGGGTCGCGAGCTGGCGTGTGATCAGCGCCAGATCCGCAACGCTGATACCGCGGCGCAAAAATGAAAACTGCTTGGCCGAAGCCGATTCTTTTTGCTGAATCTCAACAACAGTGAGCGGCGCTAAACCCTGGTCACGCAGCTTTTGCCGTATCTGACGTGAGGTATCCGCCTCCAGTACGCCTTTCTTGTTGCGCCCAGCAGCATCAAGAGCTGTGTATTCAAATGCACCCATAACAATGATGCATTAAGCCTCGCGCGTCACACGAAGCAACTCTTCCAACGTTGTCTCGCCACTAAGCACTCGTTGGATACCATCTTCAATAATACTTGGCGTTGATTCACGCGCCTGTTTTTCAATGGCCTGTTCCGAAGCGCTGTCATGTATCAAACGCGCAATCGTGGCATCCACTTCCACCAGTTCGTAGACACCCACACGACCGCGATAACCCAGATAATTACACTTGCTGCAACCCACCGCATCGTAAATAATGGGCGGCTTATGTTCGTCGACGCCGATCAGTTTGCAATCGGCAGCGCTTGCCGGACGTGGACGCTTGCAATCAGCGCATAACACGCGCACCAGTCGTTGCGCCAATACGCCAAGCAAGCTCGACGCCAGTAAAAACGGTTCTATACCCATGTCTCTCAAGCGAGTAATTGCACCCACAGCGCTGTTGGTATGCAAGGTCGACAAGACCAAATGTCCGGTCAAGCTCGCTTGCACCGCTATCTCTGCGGTTTCGACATCGCGAATTTCACCTACCATCACCACATCGGGGTCTTGGCGTAGAATCGCGCGCAAACCTCGGGCAAAGGTCATATCCACCTTGGTATTAACATGGGTTTGGCTGACACCGTCAAGATAATACTCGATAGGGTCCTCCACTGTCATAATGTTACGGCTTTTATCATTAATACGGGTCATGGCCGCATACAGAGTAGTGGTTTTACCCGAGCCGGTAGGCCCGGTAACCAGTACGATACCGTGTGGCCGGTGCACCATTTTATCGAGCAAGGTCATGGTATCAGGTGCCATACCGAGATGTTCCAGGTCCAGCTTGCCACCTTGCTTATCCAGCAAACGCAGGACAACTCGCTCACCATGCCCTGACGGCAAGGTCGACACACGGACATCTACCGGGTGGCCGGCAATCTTGATTGAAATACGGCCGTCTTGCGGCAAACGTTTTTCAGCAATATCGAGTTTGGCCAACACCTTGATACGTGAAACAACCAACGGCGCCAAGGCGCGGTCAGGCTCTAACACTTCGCGTAGCACACCATCGATACGAAAACGAATGGCCAGGCGATTTTCATAAGGCTCGATATGAATATCTGAAGCACTCTCTCTGACCGCCTCGGTAAACATGGCATTCAGTAAACGAATAATCGGCGCATCATCTTCACTTTCAAGCAAGTCTTCCGGCTCAGGCAGCTCTTGCATCACGCGTGACAGATCAATATCCTGGCCAATATCACCCATCATTTGCATGGCTTCACTCGAACCGTGCTCATAAGATTGGCGTAGCAAGGTATCGAATTCATCGCGTGAAACTAACTGCAGCGCGATCGCCTGCCCAACAAAACGCCGCACTTCGGCAATCGTCATTGGTGTGACATCACCTTCTCTACAGCTTACCTGTGCAATATCGTTGTCATAAGCCAGCACAAGCACGCCGTTGCGCTTAGCATAGCTGAACGGCAGCTGCTTAGCGCCTTGTTTTGGAAGCTCTGTAACTAAGGCCGGGCTAGCGTTTTCTTCTGAGACCAATAATTGCGTCATTACCCTTTGCTACTATCAAGAACAAGGTCTTTAGGTTCGACAACAAACTCTAGTGGAGGCGGAATCTCGACAGCGGGATCGCCAATATTATAAGGTGTCACGGTACCGCCCTTCTCAAACGGTGGTGGCAATTCAAGATAGCCTTCAAAGTCCGGTAACAAAGGTGATAGCTCATCATCAACGAGCGCAACTCCGCGATCACGAATCTCTTGCTGTTTACCGCGGATAAAATCGTATTTACCCCCTGCAATATAACGTGCATGCTCGTCATTACGTACGATCAGCGGCCTTAAAAACACCATCGTATTCGTCTTATCAATCACGGTCTCTCGAAAGCGGAACAAATTGCCAAGAACTGGAAGATCGCCCAAGCCTGGGACTTTCTGTACCGATTCATTCAGATTGTCCTGGATCAATCCCCCTAGCACAACAATGCTGCCGTCTTCGACCAAGACACTGGTCTGAATCGAGCGCGTGTTGGTAACAATGTCCGACGCAGAGGTGGCGGCGTTACTAATACTCGAGGTCTCTTGAAAGATATCGAGCTTAACGGAATCGCCTTCATTGATCTGCGGTGTTACGCGCAAAATGAGGCCAATATCTTCACGTTGAATGGTCTGAAACGGATTGGACAACCCTCCTGTCGTCTGCTGTGTCCCGGTAACAAACGGTACGTTCTGGCCGACAACAATTTCGGCTTCTTCATTATCCAGCATTAACAAATTGGGCGTTGCCAACAGATTTGAAGTGGTATCGTTATTGATCAGATTAACCAGGGCACCCAAATTCAGAATATCTGTGCCAAGCACGCTAGTCGTACCGTCGAAGAAGCCCAGTGCCAAGCCACCACCGCTATTGGCCAGTGCGGGATTGGCCGAAACACTGCCTATCGACGGCACCAGCCCTGTCGGCGAGCTAAAGCTGGTGCCGCCAAATACACCGCTGCTTGAGGTGTCCTGCGTCGACTGCCATTGCACACCCAATGCCGCAGCAGTCTGGCCCGATATCTCAGCAATAACGGCCTCTACCTGAACCTGTGCTCGGCGAATATCAAGCTTGCGAATCACATCTTGCAAGGCAAGAAATTGTTCTGGCGGCGCTGTAATCACTAAGGCGTTGGTAGACTCGTCGGCCTGAATACTAATCGGTGAAGAAGGCGCTGCTACAGCGGCATTGCTGCCTTCCCGTTCTTCCCGTATGGTTTCGCTAACGCCTGTTAGCACATCACGCATTGCCAGGGCATCGGCATAATGAAGGTAAATAACGTGGGTGTTACCACCACTTTCCAGCGGCGTATCGAGATGCGAAATCACCGCCAGCAGGCGCAAACGGGCGGTCGGCTCGCCGCTGATCAAGATGCTGTTGGTACGCTCATCTGCAACCAGTGTCGGTTGAGCACTCAATACTGCTTGATTGGCAGTGCCCTGGCCTCCTTGCTGTAGCGAGTTCAAAATACGCACAACTTCGCTCGCCGAGGCGTTACGCAAATTGACAATATCGATCTCGTCGACACTGGGTCGGTCGATACGACGGATAATTTTGTACAAGCGTTCGATGTTGGCCGCATGATCTGAAACCACCAGGCTATTGCTGGGCGGGTAGGCAACCAAATGGCCTTGCTGTGGCACCAAGGGCCGCAATATCGGCACTAATTGCGCAGCTGGCACATTCTTGAGTTCAATCACGCGTGTCACCAGCTCATCAAGCCGCCCAGGCGTTTTATCGGTAGCCAGCGGCACAGCGATCTGCTTGGCGTTGGCCGAAGGCACAATCTTGATGACGTTGCCTGCCTCGATGGCAGCAAAGCCGTGTACCTGCAAGACGGACAGAAAGATCTGATAGATTTCGTCACGCTCCATCGGGCGCGACGAAATAATAGTCACTTTACCTTTGACGCGAGGATCAATAACAAAGTTTTTACCGGTGATATCGGCAACGGTGCTGGCAACTGCGGTGATGTCGGCTTCTTTGAGATTAAAGGTCACCGGCTCGGCCCACAACGGAGACGCCGTCAAGCACGCAACCAGTAGTATTACTGCGCGGCAACATCCTCTCAAAGACCCTTGTGTTCGCTGCGAAACCGTCATATCCCTTTGTCTTTTAGCTTGCCCAGGAGGAACTGATTATTAACGCACAAAATCATGCCAGTGTCACCCTTGGTCAAAGGAAAATACCAATGATTGCGGTATATCATTACGTAGCACTTCGATACTGACTTGGCCGGCCTCACCCAGTTCACGTATCACTTCAAGCGCACGCACCGGGCTGTCTAGTTGAATACCATTGACGCTGGTCAAGACATCACCTGGCTGCAAGCCAAAACGCTGTAAAAAACCTGCGTCTTTACCCGGTTGCAGTTGAAATCCTATCAAGCGGCCCTGGTCGTTGGTCTGCGGCACCGTGTTGACTAAACCGGCGAGGCTCTCCGGCGCATCAAGCAACGCATCGCGAAACTGATCTGGCGTTGCAATGACGCCATCAGGCAGGGTGTCCACACCAACAGCCGGGGTCGACATGGACGCAACGCTAAAATCAACGCCTTCATTGTCATTCGGTAACAATAGCGTTTCAAGCTGGCCATTACGCGAGAGAATAATCTTGTCAGCATGAATTTCTTCCAGCCTGGCATTGCCAGGCAGCATGGCGCCAATGGAGTAAGACAACTCACCTGCATTCGGCTCAGCAATAATTGCCCGCGCGGTATCAGGTCGGTCAGAAGCCACCACGCCATGCAAGGTCAGTGGCAAACGTGTCGCACGCACCACCGGAACCTGTTGCTTGCCCAGCTGACGTTTATCCATCTTACCGAATAAGTGATAAGATGCCAGACGAGCGACATCGACTCCGTGGCGGTCTATATGCGCTCCTGCAGGCGTTACAGTACCCGATTGTGGCGCCATTACTGCAGCCTCGGCATCAGGGACAAAGTACCAGGTTAATTGCGCCGCTGCATAAGCAGCGAATAAAATCAGGGTAATATTGACCAGCGCAGCCACCCGCATCATGGCCGACTCACTCGACATGAGCTGGGCTACTTTATGTAAGTCAGGCGCTCTCATTCTTTAGCCACGGACGAGCATCGCCCGTTTAACTCCCCCAAGTTATGACATGCTATCTCTATCATACGACTCCATAACAAAAATTGTGTGATGTTCCTCAAAAATTTCAGTGTTCAAGTATTTTCTACTCTATATCTACAGATATCGTCTATATAACGGCCTCAGAGCCTGCTTTCGCTAGGGTTAAGCCATTTTTATTCACACTCATCAATCAAACCCTGCGTAGCGATCCACCTTGCAGATACTGCGCGGCTTGCATGCTGAATACTCGGAACACATTGATAAATATCAAAAAAATTAGTTTTTTGATCGAGCTTATGGAAATAGCGCACAAGGTGAACCAAAAACCCTAGTAATAATACGGTAACTATCCACAAACTTATCCACAATCTGGCAGGTAAAAACTACCAGAAAAGACAACAACTTAGGCTGAACAGACGTGGGCACTCATCCTTTATTCCTTAAGCAGCGGCAAACACCATCCGCTGTTGTAGGATTTGACGGAAATGATTGGGATCCTTGGCATGGGTCATCTCACCAGGTCTTGGAAAATGAAAGTCATAAAGCCGAGACAGCCAATAACGTAATGCCGCGGCACGCAACATCGCCGGCCAATGCTGTAACTCTTGCGCGTTGAGTGGGCGTTGCGCTTGATAGGATCCCAGCAAAGCGTCCAGGCGCTCGCTATCAAGACTGCCGTCATCGCGGCTACACCAATCATTCACCACTACCGCCAGGTCATACACCAGGATATGGTCGCAGGCATAATAAAAATCGATAATACCACTGAGTGTGTCGCCATCAAACAACGCATTATCACGAAACAAATCACCATGAGTCAGGCCTCGCGGCAGATCGTCGTAACATTGCCGCGCCTGAAAAGCCATCTCTTCTGACAACAAGGTGGCGTCATCGCTGCTGATGACGGTGAGTACTTTTTTTGCCGTGGTCGCATGCCATTGCGCGCCATGCTCGGTTTCGCGGTGATAGCTGAAATCAACACCGACCCGATGCAAAACGCCGATTGCCGAGCCAATTGCCCGACACTGCGCCAGGTTTGGCCGCGCAACACCGCTGCCCGTCAAGCGTGCAACAAGCAAGGCCGGTTTAGCACACAGCTCGCGCAAGTAGCGCCCATCACGGTCGGCAATAGGTAACGCGCAAGGAACACCATGCTGATGCGCGAAGCGCATCAGCTCTACAAAGTAAGGCAACTCATCGACGCCCAACTCCTCGAACAAGGTCAACACATAGCGACCGCACGTCGTGGTGACAAAATAATTGGTATTAACGATACCATCGCTGATGCCGGCAAACTCCAGCAGCTCGCCTTGATCATAGGTCGCCAGAAACGCGTCGAGCTGCGCGTGCTCGACGCGGGTAAACACGGACATAATTCGTCTTTTATAGTTGAGAAAATCTAGGCCAAGCCAATAACGTTATAGTTTAGCTTAATTCCACTTAAACAGTCGCCACTGGCTAGTCGGTGGATTGATCGTAGGATCATTATTCTGCAAATCAAATTGGCCATCACCATCTTGATCAAGCAGGAAATACGGCGGCCCCACTACCGGTATCACCTTGACCAGATAGAGCTGGCCGTTGACCCGATACTCCTCGACGCGCTGCTCATCGTCATCTTGAACAATCGTCACTTCCGCTTCGGACAAATCAGCATCATCGGCCAAGACAATCATCGACAACATCGCCAATAACGCTATCGCGAGTGCAGGCCAGGCTAGTTTTATATGCATGATTATAAATCCAATAACGTCGGCTGGCCTTCAACAGAAGGCTCAATGCCACGGTTTTCGTAATGAGTAAAGATGGCTTCGACAACCTCATCTGGCTCATCCAGCACCTGCATCAAGTCGAGGTCCGATTCGCTAATCGTACCCTCTCTGACCAGGGTTTCTTTAAACCAGTTCAATAAGCCGTCCCAAAACGGTGTGTGCACCAATATAATGGGTATACGCCGCGTTTTGCCGGTCTGCACCAGGGTGAGTATCTCAGCCAACTCGTCGAGTGTACCAAAACCACCGGGCAACACCACATAAGCCGACGCGTACTTAACGAACATCACCTTACGTGAAAAAAAGTGGCGAAAATCAAGCGAGACATCCTGATAAGGATTACCCGTTTGCTCATGTGGTAGTTGAATATTAAGACCAATACTGGGGGATTTACCAGCAAAGGCGCCCTTGTTCGCAGCTTCCATAATACCTGGGCCACCGCCGCTGACCACGCTAAAACCGGCGTCGGACAAACCGCGAGAGATTTTCTCCGCCAACTCATAATAGGGGTGATCCGTTGCCGTGCGCGCCGAGCCAAAAATGCTCACCGAGGGCTTAATCAACACCAGGCGCTCAAAACCTTCAACAAACTCGGCAATAATTTGAAATATCTTCCAGCTCTCACGGTGCAGCATGGCATCGTTAATGGGCTGCAAGCGTAAATCAGACGCCCTGGCCTTGTCATCCATCAGCAAACCACCTCAATATATTGATACAAGTGTATTAATCATACACACCACATACCTGATGTTGACTTAATGTCGTGGCACTCAAATACAAAAGATAGTCTGAGAAAATCTCAAGACATGCCGTGACACGCCACTATGCCGAATATTCTTCATTATATTCCTTCATAATTGAAGACTTTTGCGTGACGCCGCACAATAGCGCCATGTTACTCCTATCAATTAGCAGAAATTAATGAATCAAACAAAAAACAAACCTCTTATATTGGTCGACGGCTCTTCTTATCTCTATCGCGCCTTTCATGCCTTGCCACCGTTAACCAATTCTCATGGCGAACCAACGGGCACCGTCTTCGGCTGTATCAATATGATCAAGCGTTTGCTTGAAGACTACCAACCTGAGCATATGGTGGTAATCTTTGATGCCAAAGGCAAGACCTTTCGCGATGAGCTATATTCCGAGTACAAGGCTCACCGACCACCGATGCCAGACGAGTTGCGCGCCCAAATAGAGCCCTTGCACGCCTGGGTCAAGGCCATGGGCCTGCCTCTGCTTAGCGTCGAAGGTGTCGAGGCGGACGATGTGATTGGCACGCTGGCACGGCAAGCCAGCGCCTTGGGTATGGAAACCATTATCTCTACCGGTGACAAAGACCTCGCTCAGCTTGTCGACGAACACACCACCTTGATCAATACCATGACTAATAAAATCATGGACCGTCCGGCTGTCAAAGAAAAATTCGGTGTCACCCCGGCGCAAGTTATCGACTATCTGGCACTGGTCGGTGACAGCTCCGATAATATTCCGGGAATACCCGGCGTTGGTCCCAAGACTGCGGCCAAGTGGATCAACGAATACGGCTCGCTCGATGCCATCATCGCCAATGCCGACACGATTAAAGGAAAAATTGGTGAAAAACTGCGCGCCAATCTCGGCCAACTGCCCTTATCACGCGCACTGGTCACTCTGAAATGCGATGTCAAACTAGATGTCACGCCCACCACCCTTAATATCGACAAAGCTGACCCGGCTGTTTTACGCGAAATATATCAGCGCATGGAATTCAAGCGCATGCTGAAAGAGATCATCGAACAAGAAAATGATCAAGCAAACAACACCAGCAACACGGCCTCCAGCGAAGAAAACAGCGTTAATGAAAAAATCAATACGCACTACCACACACTATTTGAAATTGAAGAGTTGCAGTCTTGGCTGGCACGCCTCGAACGCTCTGAACTGTTCGCCTTTGACCTGGAAACGACCTCACTGGAATACATGAAAGCGGAGATTGTTGGTTTATCATTTTGCATCGACCCTGGCGAGGCTGTCTATGTGCCGTTAGCACACAGTTATGATGATGCGCCCAGGCAACTCGACCGCGACACGGTGTTGGCCTTGTGCAAGCCTATATTAGAGGATCCCGATTGTTTAAAGGTAGGACAACATATCAAATATGATATGAATGTGCTCGGCAATTACGGCATCACCTTACGTGGCATTGCATTTGACACCATGCTCGAGTCTTATGTGCTTGACAGCACTGGCACACGACACGACATGGATTCGCTGGCATTAAAATATCTTGGTGTTAAAACCGTTCATTTTGAAGACATCGCCGGCAAGGGCGCCAAGCAAGTCACTTTTGACAAAATACCAATTGAAACCGCGGCGCATTATGCAGCAGAAGACGCTGATATCACCCTGCGCCTACATCAGACACTGTGGCCCAGGTTGCTGCAACATAAAGGGTTGAGCCAGCTCTTGCTCGATATAGAGGTGCCACTTATCCCTATCTTGTCAGGCATGGAGCGGCGCGGCGTGCGCATTAATGCCGACATGCTGAGACAGCAAAGCAAAGAGATCACAGAGGAGCTCGAAAAAATTATTGTGCAAGCAGAGATGCTGGCAGGACAGCCTTTTAATCTTGATTCACCCAAGCAAATTCAGGAAATCCTATTTAACAAACTGAACTTGCCTATCTTGAAAAAAACCCCAAAAGGCCAACCTTCTACCGCAGAAAGTGTATTGCAGGAACTTGCTTTAGACTACCCTTTGCCTAAACTGATACTGCGTTATCGCGGCTTGGCAAAACTACGGTCTACATATACTGATAGTTTACCCTTGCAGATCAACGAACAAACAGGTCGCGTCCACACCTCTTATCACCAAGCTGTAGCTGCAACAGGGCGCCTTTCCTCCAGCACCCCTAACTTACAAAATATACCCATCAGAACGGCTGAAGGCCGGCGTATACGTCAGGCCTTTGTCGCACCGGACGCCGACACTGTTATTGTCGCCGCCGATTATTCGCAAATTGAACTGCGCCTCATGGCACACCTGTCGGGCGACCCTGGATTACTCAAGGCCTTTCAACAAGGCATCGATGTCCACAGTGCGACAGCAGCGGAAATTTTTGGTGTAACTGTTGATAGTGTTGATAATGAACAGCGGCGGCGCGCCAAGGCCATTAACTTTGGCTTGATTTACGGCATGTCCGCCTTTGGCCTGGGACAACAACTCGGTATCGGCCGCAACGAGGCGCAGGAATATATCAATCTCTACTTCCAGCGTTATCCCAAAGCGAAAGAATTTATGGATGAAACGCGCAAGCTAGCGCATGCACAAGGCTACGTTGAAACGCTATTTGGTCGCCGCCTCTATCTTGCCGATATTAAATCATCTAACGCGCAACGGCGCCAATATGCCGAGCGTGCCGCCATTAACGCTCCTATGCAAGGCAGTGCGGCGGATATTATTAAACGCGCCATGATCAAGGTCGATCACTGGATTAGTCAGGACGCTCCTGCGGTACGTATGATTATGCAGGTCCATGACGAACTCGTATTTGAGGTGGCAAAATGCCAGCTCGATGCCGCCAAGCAAAACATTCAAACCTGCATGGTTCACGCGGCGGACTTAAGTGTGCCACTGGAAGTAAGCATCGGTGTTGGTGTAAACTGGGACGAGGCGCACTAAACCAAAGCGGCCAAGGAAGCCGTTGTAAATTGAAAGGGAACTTTTCTATTAATGGCTAATCTCATTATTTGTAACATTAGCCACTGATCCTCCCAGATAGTGGAACAAGATATCCCGGCATCCCCAGCTGGGATTATTACCCCGGTTTTCTCCTCCCTTAGATTAACCGGGGTTTTTTTTGCTTATCATGTGGACTCATTCAGCAACCAGCGATCAAGCTGTGCAATGGCCTCTGACAGACCCGTTTTCTTGAGCGAGGAAAACAGCTGAATACTGACCAACTCCAGCGGCAATGCCTTTTCGCTGGCCAGGACTTTCATGTGTTGCTGTGCCTTCAAACAAGCAGCCGTCGCCGCGCCACGGCTCAGTTTATCTGCTTTGGACAATAGAATATGCACGGGTAAATTCATCGACAAACAATAGATCAGCATGTGCCGGTCGCCCTCACCCAACGGGCGCCGAATGTCAGAAATCAACACCACGCCTTTTAGCGATTGACGCGTCTGGAAATAATCCGACATCAACTTATCCCATTGCTTGCGCACAGATGCTGCTGCCTTGGCATAACCATAACCGGGCAAATCTACCAAGCGGCGCGTGGCATCAACATCAAAAAAATTGATTTGTTGCGTGCGGCCAGGCGCTTTGCTGACCCGGGCTAGACTACGCTGGTCAGCAATGGTGTTGAGCGCACTTGATTTACCCGCATTGGAGCGGCCAACAAAAGCGGCTTCAGCACCGACATCGTCGGGGAATTGCGCCTTGCCCGCCGCGCCCAGCACAAATTGCGCACGCCGGTATAATGAGTTATTCGTAGTCACAGCCCGCTATTCTATGAGAATCCGCGCGCACTGTCGCCTACATTGATAAGAACGCTAATGACACAACATGGTCATAGAGGGGATTAAGCGTTTTATTTGGCGCTTTTGAGGGATTACGGCATATTACATCCATTGCCTTACAAGGCTAAACCTCTTAACCTGAAACTAGATATACAGGACGAACCAACATGAAGTTACTACAAGGGTCTTTTTTTCTTTGCGGCCTACTCTTTGCTGCCAACATCAGCGTCGCCGCCGATGCCGGATACGAAGCGGGCAAAGCCTATACGATTATTACGCCGCAGCAAGCAAAGTTGAGCGATTCTGATAAAGTCGAGGTACTTGAAGTATTTTGGTACGGCTGCCCCCATTGCTACCGCTTCCAGCCCTACATGAAGCGCTGGCTTGAGCACAATGCTGATAACATCCGCTATATCCGCCTGCCTGCTGTGCTCAACAAAAGCTGGGCCATTCATACTCGTGCTTACTACACTGCACAAGCCCTAGGCGTACTTGAAGACATTCATGATCCCTTGTTTGAAGCTATTCATAAGCACCGCCGCTCGCTCAACAACGATGAGGCTTTAATGGCATTTTTCGAAGAACATGGCGTCGATAATAAAACCTTTCGCAAAGCCTTTTACTCATTTTCAGTGAGCGGCAAGGTCAAGCAGGCCGAGGAGCTGACCCGGCGCTATCAAGTTAGCGGCACGCCTGCCGTCATCATAGATAATCACTATTACACTGGACCACGACAGGCGCAGGGCAGCTACGAAGAACTCATTAATATTGTCGATTTTCTTGTCACCAAGGCCGAAAACGAAAACAAGCGCTAGAGCGCCAGCGTGCAGAAATATCAGTTGCGAGACAAAAGGGAGCGGCAATGAAGACCGTTGAATTATTTGTTCATTGCCTGGAAAATGAAGGCGTTGAGTATATCTTCGGCATTCCGGGCGAAGAAAATCTCGACTTGATGGACGCCTTACTGGACTCATCAATCCGGTTCATCACGGTACGGCATGAACAGGGCGCCGCTTTCATGGCCGATGTGTATGGGCGCTTGACCGGCCGTGCCGGTGTTTGTTTGTCTACGCTTGGCCCCGGCGCGACCAATCTCATCACTGGCGTCGCCGACGCTAATATGGATCATTCACCTGTCGTCGCCATTGCCGGGCAGGCCGGCACCAACCGTCTGCACAAAGAATCGCACCAGGTGCTAGATCTGCAAGCCGTTTTCAAACCGGTGACCAAATATTCTGTGCGCATTTTGACCCCCAACGTCATCAGCGAGGTAATACGCAAGGCATTTAAGCTCGCTCAGACTGAGAAACCCGGTGCCTGCTTTATCGAATTCCCGGAAAACCTGGCAGCCATGCCAATTGAGGATGTGCCGCTTACGGTGCAGCAACCGAGCGCACCCGAGCCTTCGCAAGAACGCATCACCGTGGCTGCCCGCACCATCTCCGAGGCCAAACACCCCATTATTCTCGCGGGCAATGGGGTGGTCAGAGAACGCGCCTGGGAGCAACTGGCGAACTTCTCCGACAAACTGCGTATCCCCGTTGCCAATACCTTTATGGCCAAAGGTGTCATCCCCTTTAAGCACCCTATGGCATTGGGCACTGCTGGCTTGCAAACCTATGACTATCTTAATCTCGGGTTTGACCAGGCCGATGTGATTATTTGTGTAGGTTACGACCTGGTCGAATATCACCCTCATTTATGGCATCCGACCAAGGATCGGAAAATCGTCCATATCGATATGTCGCCCACAGAAGTCGATGCCCATTATATTGTTGACGTTGGTGTCAACGGCGACATTAAACTGAGCCTCGATCGCATTGCCGACATAACCGAACCTCATAACGGTCATGAGTTCGGCCATCTACGCCGCACGCTCGTCACAGAAATGAATGAGTACAGCAAAGACGATGGCTTTCCAATCAAACCACAAAAAATTATCTGGGATTTGCGCACTGGCATGGGCCTTGATGATATCGTCATCTGCGACGTCGGCGCTCATAAAATGTGGATGGCGCGCATGTTTCGTTGCGAGCACCCCAATACCTGTATTATTTCGAATGGCTTTGCCAGCATGGGTATCGCTGTACCCGGCGCCATTGCCGCCAAGCTGGCCTGCCCTGAAAAACGTGTCGTCGCCGTCACCGGTGATGCTGGCTTTATGATGAACTCGCAAGAAATCGAGACCGCCATGCGTCTCAATATTGCCATCGTCATATTGATCTGGAGTGATGGCAGCTATGGCCTTATTGAGTGGAAGCAAAAAAACCAGTTTGGCCGTACCTCCAATGTACACTTCAACAATCCGGATTTCGTCAAATATGCCGAATCCTTTGGTGCTAAAGGCTACCGCATCAACAAGGCCGATGACTTGTTGCCAACGATCGAGGCCGCACTGGTCGACGACACCGTCTCTATTATCGATTGCCCGGTCGATTACCGCGAAAACATGAAATTGACCGCGAAACTAGGGGCGCTAGTATGTCCAACCTAGCAACCATGGCCGCTGCAAATGAAGAACCGACCGCGCTACGCGAATTAAACCTGCTGAGTTACAACATTCAAGTCGCCACCGGTTCGAGTCGTTTTCGCCATTACCTAACGAGAAGTTGGCGCCATGTCCTGCCACACCCGGACAGCTTTAATAATCTAGACCTCATCGCTGAAACGATTAAGTCCTATGACATTGTCGCCCTGCAAGAGGCCGATGCCGGTAGTATACGCAGCGCACATACCAACCAAACCGAATACATCGCCAAACAGGCCGACTTCCCTTATTGGTGGCATCAAAGCAACCGCCAGATCGGCAAATTCGCACACCATAGTAACGGCATGCTCAGTCGCCTTGAGCCACTCGACGTACGCGAACATAAGCTGCCAGGGCGTATTCCTGGGCGTGGCGCCATGGTCGCGCGCTATGGCAGCGAAGAAGAATATGTGATGGTCGTCGTGCTACATTTAGCACTCAGCCGCCATGCCCGTATGCAGCAGCTTGGCTTCCTCGCGGAGATCATCGAAAACGAGCCACACGTTGTCATGATGGGTGATTTTAACTGTACCGGACAAAGCTACGAAATCCGTCGCTTCGTCGAAAAATCCGGTTTGATGATGCCCGAAAAGCGTCATGATACTTTCCCAAGCTGGAAACCCATGCGCAACATCGATCACATATTGTTGTCGCCATCACTTAAGGTAAAGAAAATGAGCGTGCTGCCAGAAAGTGCCTCAGATCACCTGCCTATTGCGGTCAATATTGACCTGCCTTTTTTATTAAGCCACCAAGCTCCGGCAAATTAACGACTTACCGGGCCGGCAATAACAAGAACTCTGGTCACAATCAAGGTTAGGTTCAAGGGCTCTTTTTAATAACTAATGTGGCTGTCCAGCACTGGCAACGTACGCACCCGATCATCATGCCCAGGACGCGATAGTTTGTATTTTAAGACATGGGTTACCATAACAGCCAGTTTTAGCAATCCTCTCACACACAATGCTCATCAAAAGCAGTCCTACTAAAAGTTTAACTGATATTTAGGCTAGCCTAGCAATCATACGCTTCATTCGACCCGCCAGCTTAGCCAAGAATTTTTGCATGCCAATATGGCTGTTAAAAGGATAATGCAGCAACTCTGGCCACAATTTTTGGCAAACATCTACCGCCAGCATCTGCTTACATCTGTAAGAATGATCAAGCGCCAGCATATTTTCATGCCCGAGTACAAATAATTGTGCTGAGCAAAATGTGTCTGTGCCATATTGTTGCGGACCTGCCCAACAACCCAGGCGTTGTTCTATATAAAACAGATCTAATATATCCTTGGTCGGCTAGTCGGCAAGCCCGTCGAGCCAATCTTGCATAGCCTGCCTACAAACTTTCGTTAGCGGCAAGCCAGCACGTTTTAAAAGCACTTCGACGCTGGGTGACTTTTCTTCATCTCGCCAATAATATGCTCTGGCGACTTCACCGCACATACCGGGTAATAAAGCACTGTCAGCCCGCATCTTCTTTAGTGTTGTGTAAATTCTGGCTATGTCCC
Source organism: Gammaproteobacteria bacterium (assembly GCA_015492075.1). Classification (GTDB taxonomy): domain Bacteria; phylum Pseudomonadota; class Gammaproteobacteria. The sequence continues at coordinate 1,266 of WGFU01000032.1, read as the reverse complement.
CGCCAACGCAAGCGCCCGTCATGTCATGCCTCGACTTCAAGTCGTGTTCCGAGCTGGTTTGAATATTATAAAACGCATGCGATAGATTGAATTTTTTTGCCAGCACTCGCGCCATTTGCTTGTCTGCACTCATAGCCGGGCCGGCAAAGGTAAAGAATGAGGCCTTATCTGCCAATGGCCGCGCCAACGCCAGTAAAGTACTGGAATCCTGACCAGCGGTAAAGACAGGGTCAAGGAATATGGCTTGGCCACTGATGCCAGGATTCGTTGAGCGCTGGCAATAATATTGGCCACGGCTTTTTCTGCCAGCACGGTTGCCGAAAAAGGCTGGTTTGGCCAATGCCGTACTGGTTTCCATGTAGACAAGTCCAGGTAGTGGTTGGGTAACAGGCGTTTAATGCCATGATAAGGCGTTAAGCCGGCAGGGTACCAATCTGCCTGAGGCGTTTCCATACACTGATAATTATTGTTGCTATATTTTTTTAAGACATGAGGCGTTGCCGCCATCAGTTTGGCGTCACTATCGTAAACTAAACTGAGCGATCCGGCGGCATCCAAATAAACGCTATCCGAGCCATATGCACTAAACAGTGCTATGAATCTTCCTCCTAATTGATAAAGCGCTTTTTCGATCTCTTGTCGAGAAGAACTATTATTCACTGACAAACAATAGGTATCGGCAATGATTTCTTTTTTTGTCGTATCAATTGGATAGCCCAGCAACCAGCCAATCGGGGCATTATCGCTGTCTGTTAATTGATGAACGGGAAATGATTGCGGGTGCTGTAACTGAAAACGGGAAAATCTCTTCCTGTCCCAGTTCGGTGGAATCTCAGAGTTTCCCTGTTGCATTAAAAACATAAAACACCCTTAACTCTGTCATGGTTCTCACACCAGTAAATCCCTTCATTAAGCAATTTTTGAAATTCTTATCTTATCGCAGGCCTATTAATGAATGGCGCGCCCAACAGGAGAATGGCCTACGGCCACCCACTGAATGATTTATTGGGTTGGGCCGTCGTCGCCAGCTCCGACGTTTCATATCGTCTACGACGATATGGTCGAACCAAGGTTCTCTTCCATAAACCAACCCCCACCATACAAAAGCCCACCTAGCGGTGGGCTTTTGTATGGTGCGCCCGACAGGAGTCGAACCTGTGACCTTCGGCTTCGGAGGCCGACACTCTATCCAGCTGAGCTACGGGCGCTTATGCAAATGTTGCAGCGCAATATAGTAGCAGAAACGCCTGTTTATCGGGTTGGATT
>WGFU01000031.1 GCA_015492075.1 Gammaproteobacteria bacterium | reverse complement strand
CTTGGTAGGCCGTTACCCCACCAACAAACTAATCGGACATGGGCTCATCCAATAGCGGCCGAAGCCTTTCCCCCGTAGGGCGTATGCGGTATTAGCCTGGTTTTCACCAGGTTGTCCCCCACTACTAGGCAGATTCCTATTCATTACTCACCCGTCCGCCACTCGTCGCCTGGAAGCAAGCTTCCATCGTTACCGTTCGACTTGCATGTGTTAAGCATACCGCCAGCGTTCAATCTGAGCCAGGATCAAACTCTTCAGTTTAAAGTACTAGTTGCTTATGGCAACAAATCTTTATGATGAAAAGATGAGCCTATCGAAATTAAAGAATTTCGTAGGTCACTTGTCACCAGTATTTTTGCGACTGCAAAACTTACCAGCACAAGCACCCACACGTATTGCTTGATCTAGAATTTTTAAAGAACCTGGCGTCCGTTGCTGCTGCTTGTCGGCCAGAAGAGGAGCGAATTATACGCACTTTCGAAGAAGGGTCAACTCTATTTTTCAGGTTTTTTGAAAATAGGTGGAAATCAACGATAAGTGACTGATTTTCATAAAAATCAACGCCAGCTGGCTATTAGGTTATTTGTTTTTTTGCACAAAAGCGGCAACAATCATCGCCATGCGCCATACATGATTGTTGCTCTACTTCTGCACCAAGCAAATTCGACAGCAAGGCAATATCAAACTGGCATACTTCATTGTGCTCTTGCGCCAAATCATGATAGACGCAATTATGCGCTCGAATCACTCCTTCGCCTTCTTCTGACGATTCAACACTGGCGGTATAACCCAGCTGCTGCATCACTGCAACTACGCCTTCAAGACGGGCATTGAACCCGCCTCCACTCATCTCTGTCATCAGCCCTTTGGCGACTTGTATGCCCAAACCAGCCAAGGTCTCACGCATAGCCTCTGCCCCCACTTGGTTTTTTAACAAGCCTAACAGTAATCCGGCAAACCAAGCATATTGTTTTGGAAACAGGTCAATACCTTGTGGCGTCAATATATAGCGATACCCTGGGCGCCCTTTGGTCTTGACCAGCTCACCTTTGGCCACATAGCCACGCGGCTCCAATGCCTGCAAATGCTGGTTAACCGCAGTACGCGTCACATCCAGCCGCTTCACCAGCTCGTCAACGGTCAGGCCATGACGCTGCTCCATCAGCAATGTCAATAACTCGCGCTGCCTTAGTCCAAAATTATTCAGCATCTAGGGGTGCTCTCAATCAACCAATAAGGCCGTTGTGGCGGGCCTGCTTTTTCACGGCAAGGTATAATGAGCGCAATGCGCTTGCACCACAAAGAGATATGCCGGTTTCATCAACGCCAAATGCAAACATTTGCGCCTAATTTATTAGTTCTATTTTGGCTTATTATAAAGTATTGATCATGTCCTGCGTTTGCTTCCACTTTACAACAGCGGCAGACAAAAACCCTATGGCTGGTACCGCACCGGCTCTATTCGCTCTTGCCATTGAACGACGCATCACTTAGGTTGGGGCTACGCTTGACCTGGCTATTGGTTAAATTCGGATATGTTGGCGACAGGGTATCAGCAGCTACTGTACCACTGATGGCGAGACCGACTAGGCCGATCGCTTTAAGCTGACCTTGGCAAATTTACGTTTGCCGACTTGATAGACGTGATCGCTATCCAGGGCCACTTCATGCTTGAGGTCTTGGACGCGCTCACCGTCGATTTTCACGGCGTTCTGCTTAATCATGCGCATCGCCTCCGAGGTGCTCGCCGTCAACCCCGCCGCTTTTAATAGGGCCGCTATCGGCATGGCTTGATTGCTCGACAAGACCAATTCGGGGATATCGTCCGGTATAGCGCCTTGCTTAAAGCGTGTTTCAAAATCGGCCAAGGCCGATGCCGCCGCCGCCTGATCATGGAAACGCGCCACCAGTTCCTGTGCCAGCTTCACCTTTATATTGCGCGGATTTTCTTCTCCCGCCTCAGCACGGCACTTCAGTTCGGCAACGTCTGCAGCCGGCAAATCTGACAATAGATCAAAATAATCCCACATCAATTCGTCCGACACCGACATGAGTTTGCCAAACATCTCATTCGGCGGCTCATTAATGCCAATATGATTACCTAATGACTTGGACATCTTTTGCACACCGTCCAAACCGACAAGCAAGGGCATGGTAATCACCACCTGCTGTGATTGACCCGCCTGTTTTTGCAACTCGCGGCCGATCAACAGATTGAATTTTTGATCGGTACCGCCAAGCTCAACATCGGCTTTAAGCTCAACGGAATCCTGCCCTTGCACCAAGGGATACATAAACTCGTGAATCGCAATGGCCTGGCCACTCTGGTAGCGCTTGCTGAAATCGTCGCGCTCGAGCATACGGGCAACCGTTTGCCGTGATGCCAGCATAATCATGTCGGCCGCGCTTTTCTTGTCCATCCACTCTGAATTGAAACGTACCCGCGTTTTTTCGCGATCCAACACTTTAAACACTTGCTCGGTGTAAGTCTTGGCATTTGCAGCCACTTGCTCGCGCGTCAGGGGTTTGCGCATGACGCTTTTACCAGTAGGGTCACCAATCATTCCGGTAAAATCACCAATCAGGAATATCACCTCATGGCCCAGATCCTGGAAATGTCGCAGTTTTTGCAATAACACAGTATGGCCGAGATGCAAGTCCGGTGCAGTCGGATCAAAACCCGCCTTAATACGCAAAGGCCTACCGAGTTTGAGCTTTTCAATCAGCTCATCGAGCACCAATATTTCCGAAACTCCGCGCTCGATCAACTGCAATGCTTTATTCAACGACATGTATGGATACCAACTATATAAAAAATAAGGGGAAGGGTTTGCGTCTGATCTCTTGGGCCTATAGCTCAAAATGTGCATTTAATCACACTTTATTTACATCAAAATACCGAAAATATTCTTAAATAGCATTGACGCCTTAAAGGCATAAGGCTATTTTAACGCACGCGAGACGCTTACTGTTGGGGGACAGAACAATTTCCGCAAATAAAACAAACTATAAATGGGTTGGCGTTGCTGCCGATAACTCTGACATGCTAAAACATCTTCCTCACTGGTTATTGTTTTCGGTCGGCGTATTGACCCTCGGCTTGGCGATGATCTTGTCGCCCAATGAAGCGGTGAGCCGCAGCGACGTTAACAGAAACGTCACCTCCGCAATCGATATCCCTGGCCAAAGTGCCCATACTCAGCAAGTGTCACTGACACTGTCTACGCCACAAAACACCAAATCACCACAAAGCCCTCTTGTCGATAACGAGTTCGATGGGACCAATACTAACATCGTCGAGCTCGATGAACCTGTTGAAAGCAGCCCGCTTGTCACTGCAGCAAATGTCGATATGACTACTGATACACTGGTGGAAGATGCACCTCTGCTGGTTGCCAGCATTAACCCTAGCATGATAATCGCCGAGACCGAAGCGGCTAACATAGCTGACCTTGCCCATGACGAAGAAGAAACCGTCGACGACCATATCAGCGCGTTGATCGAGCCAGCTGCGCTTGAAGATCCCGACCTGAAGTCTGTCAAAGTCAAAAACGGTGACAGCCTGGCATTAATTCTTGACCGTATGGGGGTTAGTCCACGCCAAGTCTACGACCTTGTCTCCGTCGGTGAAGAAACAGCGCCACTGACACGCCTACACCCTGGCGATGTCTTAAACGTTAGCATCGGAAAAAACGGTGAGTTAAAACAGCTAAAATATGAACTCGACCATGAGCGCACACTTGATGTGCGCAAGCAGCTCGGCGAGTTTGATGCACTCATTATCTACCATGATTTAGAGCGTCGCATAAAATCCAGTACAGGGGTCATCCAATCTTCGCTATTTCTTGCGGCAAAGAGAGCCGGCTTGTCCACCAACCTCACCATGGAACTGGCCAGCATTTTTGGCTGGGATATCGATTTCGTGCTCGACATCCGCGCGGGTGACCGCTTTACCGTACTCTACGAAGAAATCTTTCGTGACGGCGAGAAAATTCGAGATGGCAATATCATCGCCGCCGAATTTATTAACCAAGGCAAAATTCATCGTGCCTTCCGCTATACTGACAGTGAGAACCGGACCGCCTATTACACACCGGAAGGTCGTTCGCTACGCTCAACCTTTTTGCGCACTCCAATCGAATTTGCTCGTGTCAGCTCCAAATTTAACCTCAAACGCAAACACCCGGTGTTAAACCGTATCCGCGCGCACAAAGGCGTCGACTATGCCGCGCCGACGGGTACTGCTATTCGTGCCACCGCTGATGGCAAGGTCATTTTTCGTGGCAGAAAAGGCGGTTATGGTAAAGCGATAATCCTGCAACACGGCAATAAATACACCACGCTGTATGCCCATTTATCTAACTTTAAGAAAGGTGTTACCTCAGGTCGTAGCGTGAAGCAAGGTGACGTCATCGGCTATGTTGGTAAAACAGGTTTAGCGACTGGTCCTCATCTGCATTACGAATTCCGTGTTGATGGCGTCCACCGTAATCCCTTGACAGTCAAATTACCTAGTGCTGAGCCACTCAAGCAAGCCTACCTGGCAGACTTTAAGTCTAAGACGCAAAGCGCTATAGCAAAGCTAGATAGCCTTAGCGAAACCGCTGTTGCCAGCGTCAACAATTAGCGCCCAAGCAACCCCGCATAGCGCTCTCGTCAATGCGGCATACTTTGCCCATGGCTGATTCATATTTTATTGGTTTAATGTCAGGCACCAGCGTCGATGGAATCGATGCGGCCTTAATCAGTATTAATCATAACAAGATACGTTGCCTGGCTACTCAGTCGGTAGAGTTTAGCCCCTCGCTAAGAAGCGCCATTCTCGACGCCTGCTCGCAAAACCTTGCCACCGCGGATGAAGCCGCGCAGCTTGATCATCAACTGGCTGAAGACTATGCAAAGGTAGTACATAGCCTGCTTGCAGGCAGCACACTCAGCCCCGAAAACATTATCGCTATCGGCAGCCATGGCCAGACTATCAACCATGCGCCCGATGCCAGGCCACCGTTTAGCCTGCAGATCGGCAATGCACAACATCTCGCTAACCTGACAGGCATTGCTGTCGTCAGTGACTTCCGTAGTGCCGACATGGCTGTCGGTGGCCAAGGCGCTCCTCTGGCCCCCGCTTTTCATAATGATATTTTTCGCAGTGAAGAAGAAAACCGCGTAGTCGCCAACCTTGGCGGTATTGCCAATATCAGCGTTCTAGCACAAGACAAAGATGCCAATGTCATTGGTTTTGATACCGGCCCGGCGAATGCACTCATGGACTATTGGATCAACGTGCACTTAGGCAAGCGCTATGATAAAAGTGGCAGGTGGGCGGCAAGTGGAAGCGTGGATCAGGATGTGTTATCGACCATGTTGGCCGACCCTTATTTTCAGCGGCCACCACCCAAGAGCACAGGGCGTGAACACTTTAATTCACATTGGCTAGCGACCATGCTTAAGCCATTTAGCAAGCCAGGGCCGGCAGATATACAAGCTACGCTATGCGAGCTCACTGTTGTATCACTCAGTAATGATATAAAACGCTACGCCAGCGACGACTCTCGTCTTATCCTATGTGGCGGTGGCACACACAATGTGACGCTAGTACGCCAGCTGCAACAACACTTGCCCAGTCTCACCATCGAAAGCAGCTCCCAGTTTGGTATCGATCCAGATTACGTCGAAGCCATCGCTTTCGCTTGGTTGGCACATCGTCAACTCAACAAACTCAGTGGTAATCTGCCCAGTGTCACGGGTGCAACTAAAGAAGTGGTATTAGGCAGACTTGTTCGTCCCGCCCTGGGTCAGCTCTGAACAATAAATCAACGCCACAGTTCGAAATTAAAGGTTGAGCGCAGTACTATGATTCGCATCGGGAGTTTCAGCGCAAGCAGACATTGGCCTCATGCGGGCCTTTTACACAAGCCGTTACGCCCGCTTCGCATACTGTAAAGAAGAAGTAAACCAGGAGCTTGGAAACTAAAGTGGCTAAACTGAAAAAGATGAGCCACAACCACAGGTAGTGGTGGCATTAGGATTACGGATAATAAAATGCTCGCCTTCAATACCCGTCTTATAATCGATTTCAGCGCCAACGAGATATTGCATACTCATAGGGTCGATTAACAAGCTGACACCGATATTCTCTACTTCAGTGTCGCCCTCATTCATGGTTTCATCAAAGGTAAAACCGTACTGAAAGCCGGAACAACCGCCGCCACTGATAAAAACCCGCAGCTTTAAGGCATCATTGCCCTCTTCTGCAATCAGCTGTTTGACCTTGGCTGCAGCGCTGTCGGTAAAAACCAGCGGTGCCCCGCGCCCTTGGGGTGCTTCTTGGGTAGTTTCAACTGCTTCCATGAAATGGTCCTCTTTTCATCAATTATTCAGAATACAATTCCCGACCAAAACAGTCAAGTATTGCCGCCCCGCAAGTATTACGGCTATCCAGGACACTAAGGAATCATAGCAATGCCTTCAAGACCACAGCTTTCGCTAAAATCAAACATGATGTTCATATTCTGAACGGCCTGACCAGCGGCACCTTTAACCAAATTATCAATCACTGATGTAATGACCACCACATCCCCGCCCTGGGGACGATACACTGAGAGCCGACAGTGATTTGAGCCCCGCACCGAGCGCGTTTCAGCGCTGATGCCCGGCGGCAACACGTCGACAAAGGGCTCGTCAATATAAAATTCCTCATAGAGCTCTTGCAAATCGACATCGTCAACGGCCAAGTCAGCATATAAGGTAGCATGAATACCCCGAATCATCGGCGTTAAATGCGGGACAAAGGTCAAGGCTACCGGGCTATCGCTAACCGTACCAAGGCCTTGAGTAATTTCTGGTAAGTGTCGATGGCCGTCGACGTTATAGGCCTTCATGCTTTCGCTGGCCTCGGCCAGCAAAACTGACAGTGCCGCCTTGCGGCCGGCACCACTCACCCCCGATTTGGTGTCAGCAATCAAATGTTCTGCATCAACCAGGCCTTGCTCTATCAGCGGTAAAAAACCGAGCTGCACTGCTGTCGGATAGCAGCCGGGGTTTGCGATCAAGCGTGCTTCGGTAATCTGCTCACGATTCATCTCGGGCAGACCGTAAACGGCCTCATCGAGCAAATCAGGACAGACATGCTCCATCTTGTACCAGTGCTGCCATTCATCCGCATCTTGCAAACGAAAATCTGCGGCAAGATCGATCACCTTAACACCCGCATCCAAGAGTTCTGGCACCATGGTCATGGCGACACCATTGGGCGTTGCAAAAAACACCAAGTCACATTCCGTCAAGTCATCCAGGTCCGGTGCAACGAAACGAAGATCTATATGACCGCGCAGATTGGGAAAAAGATCGGCAACCGGGCGTCCTGCTTCACTGCGCGAGGTAAGCAATATGATTTCAACCCCAGGGTGTGCAGCTAACAAACGCAGTAGCTCTACACCGGTGTAACCTGTGGCACCGACCACTCCGACCTTGATTGTCTCAGACATTATCTATTCACTTTAAAACAGCTTTAGTGCTCCTATTATAGAGGCTCAAGGCGAGTCCGGCACAACTACTGATCGCTCTGGCTATGCCAAACCAGTGTTTTAACGGAATTTTCTGTTTGGTGACAGGATACACAGCCGTACTTGATCAGGTATCCGGCAGACAAGGCCCCAACAGGTCGGTCATGAAGCGGATGCAAACCATCGAGCCAACCGTTCTCGCTACTGTGATAACGTGCGCTAGTCGATATCTGTGCTGACAGCAAGAAAGTGGTGGTGATATAGGAAACTACCGCATCAATCTCTATCTCTGACAACACCTTGGCAAACGCCATCATTGCTGTGCCTTTACGACCTTCGGCGATCACCTGCTTCAACGCCAACGATGACCGCGGCGCCCTATGTAAGTTTTTTGGTGGCGGCGATAAATATTGCGCGGCTTGGGTCCTGGCCCGACCGTCATAACCGTGACAAAAATAACAACGTGTTTGGTAGATTTCTTTGCCCCGCTCTATGCGGTCATTGTCACTGTGACAGATAGCGCACTGCTTGGACTGTAAAGGCTGGGCAAAGCGCTGGCGCACGTAAACGGACACCGCTTCGATCTGCTTATCGCTCAACCTTTTTTGCCAACCGACCATGGCCGTACCGGGGCGGCCATTACGCACAGCATCGATGATTCGTTCAGGCGTCAGACTGTTTTCAAAATCGGCACGGGTAAAATCGCGCGGCATAGGGTTCAGCGCGCGGCTGGCTGAAGTATTGGCATCGCCGTTTTCGCCATGGCAAGGCGCACAATATTTTCTGTAGACAGCAGCACCGACATCCTCTGCTGCCAACACCCCAGCCCAGCCTCCTATGAGCAAACAAATCGCTGCAATAAATTGCTTCGCCCATTTACTCCATGACAGTGACATGACTGACCCCACCGTAACCGCCAATCCATAGACCCTTGGCAAGGTCATTGGCTATGGCAAAGATACTTGTCGCCGCCAACTCATGCTTGATTGCGCTAAAGCTGTCCCTGCCACTTTCCGCGCGCGCCAGGCCTTTTGAAGTACCGACCCACAATTGCTGCCGATCATCAATATACAAAGAAAAGACATGGTTTGATGGCAAGCCATTATCCGTTGTGTAAGTGCGCCATTGCTTGCCATCATAGCGGGCCAAGCCAGCGCCCCATGTTCCAGCCCAAACCACACCAGCGCTATCCACCGTCAAGGCAACAATATAATTAGGGTTATAGGCAACGCTAACATCTTGCAAGCCTTGCTCACGTTTTTGTTCTGTGTGGTGATCGGAAGTTACCGCTGGATCAATACTGTCTTCGTCAAACGCAGATTCAAGCTGCTCAATAGCTGCCCCTAAGCCATCTTTGTGAGTCCAGTTTTGCCACTGCCGACCGTCAAAGCGTGCTAACCCGCCTTCGGTAGCAAACCATAGATTGCCATGCCGGTCCTGTTCTATGGCATAGACCCATGGGTTCGGTAAACCGCCGCCAGTGTTTTCGACGGTAAACAGATCCCATGCTGATTCATTGAATAGCTCGCCCTGGCGCACACGATTGGCTCCCGACCACGTCGCGATCCACAAGTCACCATTTTCAGCTGAAATAATATCGTAGACAAACTGGTCGGCCAAACCTTGGGGAATATTGATGTTACGCCATTGCTCGGTCGCAAGGTCAAATACGGACAGGCCGCCACCATAGGTGCCAATCAAAAGCATATTCTTATGGCGGTAAATATGAAAAATGGCATTAGACAAAATGCCCTCGACAGAATTGTCGTAGATTTTATGCTCGCCCGTCTTAGGCTGGAAACGAACCAGCCCGCCCGAAGTACCGACCCAAACGTCATCACCATCGACCAACAAGGCGCGAACATTGTGCTCACCGACGCGAAAAGAGCTTATCGCGGGCGTGTCCATTTTAGATGAGGAAGCCAGATCGTCAAGAAAACCAAGGCCGAATAAAAAATATACCGCTATCGCGATACAAACCACACCGACCAACAGAAAACCTGCTTGGTTTAGCTTCATCTCGCCCTATTACTGTGTTTTACTCCTGCCAAAGTAAAACACTCATAGTTTCCGTTTGCTATACCTTAGGGGATAACGCTATCAATAACCAATTGGTTATCAACGCTCCCTACCTTGACCGCTTCGAGACGACCTTGCAGATCACCGCTGGCAGCAATGGCATCTCCCGACTTTGATACGCGCGCAGTCAACACGACATCGCTGGCCGTTGATAAACGCATTGCGGGTATCATGGCCATCGAGTCATCGAGACTAAAGCTCAGCGGCAATTCGGCTACGGTCACCCGCATTGCAGCGAGAGGCACTTGCGGCCCTTCAGCTGCCAAGGCAAAGATAAACACGACTGTATCCGGGCTGACCTGTTCCTTGAACTCATCGGCCAGTGTAATCGTGCCGTCAATACGGCCCTGATTAGGTGATAAGCGGGTGTTGTTGACATTAGCCAGCATCGTCTCAACCTGTTTGATGTTGTCAGCCATCGTGTTGGCTGACTCAGAACCCGCCGGCATTAAATTATGCAAACGCCGCCACGGCACCAGCGCCGCTTCCAGATCACCCGCCTCAAAAGCAGCAGTACCGAATAACCACAAGGCTTTTTCATTATTCGGGTCCAGTTCGATAGCTTTACGCAACAGGCTTACCGGTTCACCCTGCATATTACCGTTGTTGGCCATGGCCGTCGCATCGCTCAGATCCGCATAGAACTGTGCATCCGGCGTCGTGTATTGCTCCGCCTGTTTAAAAGCCTGCACCGCTTGTTCAAATTCACCCAGCATTAAATGGGCGCGGCCTAATACTGTCCATGTCTCACCATCATCGGGAGCGCTCTTCAATGCACGCTGCAAGTCTTGAACAATTTCTTGCAATTGCCCAGGGGTTTGGAATTGCAGGCTCGTTGCTGAAATTTCCTCACCTACATTAAGCGATTGCGGTTTCCCTAACTGAAAATAAAGAAACCCGGCAAACAACGGCAGCGCCAATGCGACAATAATGGCAGCAGTCGAACTGCTCGCCATATTGCGCGCGCTGGTGTCGGGTGCTGATACATCTTGCAGCAGGCTCGCCTCAGTCTCCTGTTTCGCCTGTTCATATTCGGCCTGATTAATCAGCCCATTAGCCAAGTCCGCATCGAGTTCTTTTAGCTGATCACGATAAACCGTGACATTAAGACCCTGTCTCGACACATCCTCATTGTCACGAACACGCAACAAGGGTGGCAATAAAACCAATAACGCCACGACAGTTAATACCGCAATGGCGATTCCAAAGACGATCATTGCTTGCGCTCTCCCTCACCAAGTAATTCCTGAGCGCGACGATGATCTTCCGTAGACAACTTAGCGTCATCAGCAAGACGGCGCTTACGGACAGAAAAAAAGACGGCTATAAATCCCAGAATTAATAAAATTGCAGGGCCAAACCACAGTACATAGTTCAGTGGTTTTAATGGCGGATTGTATAAAACAAAATCGCCATAACGTTCAACAAAAAAGTCGACAATTTGAGTATCACTCATCCCATCCAGCATCATGTCACGTATCTCCTGGCGCAAATCCTGGGCCAAAGCCGCTTGTGATGCCGCTAAAGATTCATTCTGACAGACTACGCAGCGCAATTCTTTTGATAAGGCAAGCATCCTCGCCTCGATAACAGGGTTTTCCGCCATCGGCTGCGCCTCGCCAGCATAGACACTGACAGAAACAAACCAAACAGATAATAATAAAATGAGTAAACGCATCAGCCTTCCAGTTTTTTAGCCAGCGGTAATATTTCGTTGATCAAGGCCTCGCCCGTCAACGGGCCAATATGCTTGTGTCGAATAATGCCGTTTTTATCGATCAAAAAAGTTTCCGGCGCGCCATAAACGCCGTAATCAATCGAAACCCGACCATCTTCATCATAAGCGCTGATGATATAGGGGTTACCGAGCGTAGAGAGAAAACGCTTGGCGTTATAACGCTTTGGCTGATCAAGGGGATCGCCATCTTGAGGCACATCTTTCAGATTCAAACCATAAATGGGAATCACGCCGCTTTTGGATAATTCCATCAGCAAGGGATGTTCCTGACGACAGGCAACACACCATGATGCCCACACATTCAGTAGATATACCTTACCCCTGAGATCGCCAGGAGAGATCGTTTTATTCTCATCCATCAACTGCGTTAGGGTAAAGTCAGGGGCAGGCTTATCGATGAGGGTTGACGGCAACTTGCGCGGGTCGAGGGTCAGTCCTATCGCTAAAAACACCACCAGGACGATAAAAATTCCCAGTGGCAATAAATGTTTTACTTTCACTGTTTATTGGCCTCGAACGACATCGCGCCACCGGTTATAGCTTGAGCGCCGGCAACAGAGTCCTTGCCCTTTTGAGCGGCCTCCTTTTTAACGCGAATACGGTAACGGCGATCACTGACAGCAAAAAAGCCACCCAATGCCATAAAAGCTGCGCCACCCCATATCCAGATCACAAAAGGTTTGTAATAGACCCGCACGCTCCAGGCACCGCCACTCACTGGTTCGCCCAGTGACACATAAAGATCACGGAACAGATTAGTGTGGATGGCTGCCTCGGTCATGGGCATGGTCTGCACGGTATACACCCGTTTTTCCGGATTAAGTTCCCGCACCGGCTTACCCGCGTCATCCAGGATCTGAATCACACCGCGTTTAGCAACATAGTTAGGGCCTTGCGCGTCGACTACCCCGTCAAAACGAAAAGTATAACCTCGCGCTTCAACGGTATCGCCAATATCCATGCGCACATCACGCTCAACATTGTAATGGGTCACCATAGTGACACCAACGATGAAGACGCCGACGCCGATATGAGCGATTTGCTGACCCCAATAGGAACGGCCTAAGCTGGTAATGCGCTTGATAACAGAGCCCTCAAAGGAGCGACGCGCCAGGCGTGTGGCAATACTGTAGGCCGCTGTCGTAAAAATCCAGAACGCCAACAACAAACCAAAGCTGGCGCCCATTGAAAAGCCATCCAGCGTAAACGGTAAGAACATGGCCACAATAAAGCTAACAAGCGCGGCAACTCTGACCCGCTTAGCCAATTCAACCACCGAGTCTTTTTTCCAGCGCACCAGCGGACCAAGCCCCATTATGACCACCGCAGCTGCCATCAGCGGAATAAACACCGCATTGAAATACGGAGGCCCGACCGAGATCTTGCCCAAACCCAAGGAGTCAACCAATAGCGGGTACAAGGTGCCCAACAAAATGGCGGCGGCGGCAACAACCATTAGGATGTTGTTGGCCAACAAGCCCGATTCACGCGATACCGCGCTGAACTTGCCACCGATGCCAACTGAACCTGCGCGCCAGGCATAAAGCAGCAGAGAAGAACCGACAACGGCTACCAGGAAACCGATAATAAAAATACCACGCTCCGGGTCAGTGGCAAAGGCATGCACCGAGACCAGCACACCGGAGCGAACCAAAAATGTCCCCAACAGGCTAAGTGAGAAGGCAAAGATCGCTAACAATACCGTCCAGCTTTTGAAACCGCCACGCTTTTCCGTCACGGCCAGCGAATGGATCAAGGCCGTCCCCACAAGCCAGGGCATGAATGAGGCATTTTCGACTGGATCCCAGAACCACCAACCACCCCAGCCCAACTCGTAATAGGCCCACCAACTTCCTAACGCAATGCCGATGGTTAAAAATGACCATGCTATGGTCGTCCAGGGGCGCGACCAACGAGCCCAAGTGGCATCAAGCCGGCCACTGATCAGCGCCGCCACGGCAAAGGCAAAGGCAACCGAAAACCCGACGTAACCCATGTACAGCATGGGCGGGTGAATGACCAAACCAGGGTCTTGCAATAAGGGGTTTAGGTCACGACCCTCAAGCGCTGCCGGGAACAAACGCTCAAACGGGTTTGAAGTGAACAGAATAAATAACAGGAAGCCGACCGAAACAAGACCCAGCACGCCCAAGACCCGCGCCACCATATCATCGGGCAATTGACGGCTCCAGATAGATACCGCCAGCGTCCAGCCAGCAAGCATGAGCACCCATAATAACAACGAGCCCTCATGGCCACCCCAGACAGCGGCGATCTTATAGGCAACCGGCATCAACGAATTTGAATGCTCGGCCACATAGCGAACAGAAAAGTCATCCCCAACAAAGCCAAAGGTCAAGCAAAGATAAGCCACAAAAATCAAACCAAACTGCGCACGCGCGGCAGGGCGTGCCATCGCTACCCAGCCAGCCTTGCCTTGATGCGCACCCACCAGCGAGAAATAGCTCTGAATAGCCGCGATGCCAAGCGCCAGAATTAATGCGTAATGGCCTATTTCCGGAAATAAACTTGCTGCCATGATAATTCCTTAAAAAGTATTCTTGTTATTCGCCAAGCGACGCTAAATCGTTGGCGGTCGTTATTGAGCCAGGCTGCTTGCTACTGGCCGCGCACCCTTCGCCATCTCCAATGCCTCGGCAACCTCTGGCGGCATATAGGTTTCGTCATGCTTGGCCAGCACTTCACTGGCGTAAAAGTGACCGTTCTCGTCAAGCTTGCCCTGTGCAACCACTCCTTGTCCTTCAGTGAACAAATCCGGCAAGATTCCAGTGTAAGTAACAGGAACACGTTCAGCATTATCGGTCACGTAAAAATGGACCGTCAGGCCATCATCTTCGCGGCGCATGCTGCCTTCTTCAACCAAGCCACCCAGCCGAAATGCCTTGCCGCTTGGCGCCTCATTGGCAGCGATCTGCGACGGGTTGAAGAAAAACACCATATTGCCTGAAAATGCATTCAGCACCAAGGCGACGACCAAGCCAAGCCCGACGATACCACCAAAAATAATCGCCATGCGCTGCTGTCTAGGTTTCATCATTGACTCCAGAATTCATCCGACTAGTACGACTCAAACGTTGCAAAATGGTTCGACGCCGTCTCTCAAGCAAGAGCAATTCTGCAACAATAAAGAAGGCAAACACCCCGTAGGAACCCCAAACAAACCAAGTATGCTTGCCCATATCAAACCATTCAGCCATGAACCTGCCCTGTTTTTGTCACCAGCTCAGCCACCCATGAAGCATGGCGTTCTCGATCGAGAATCTCACAACGCACCCGTTTCAGCGCGACTGCGATGGCATATAACCATGCCGCCACCGCCATAATCAACATCACCGATGCCATGGATGCCGCCATTTCAGACTTATTCGGTGTGATCGATGCGCCCTGATGCAGGGTGTTCCACCACTGTACCGAAAAATAAATAATGGGCACATTGAAAGCACCTACAATCGCCAGCAAACCGCTGGCACGCGCGGCACGGCGCGGGTCTTCTATGGCAGCATGCAATGCCATATAACCCAGGTACATAAACAGCAAGATTAACTGTGTGGTCAAACGCGCATCCCACACCCAGTAGGTCCCCCAAGTGGGTTTACCCCATAAGGCGCCGGTCCATAGTGCCAGGAAACAAAACATGGCTCCGGTCGGCGCCAGCGCTATGGCCATCATCGCCGACAAACGTGAGTTCCACACCATGCCGACTATCGCCCAAAACGCCATGGCCAGATAAATCACCATTGACATCCACGCCGCCGGCACATGGATAAAAATAATGCGATAAGATTCACCCTGCTTGAAATCAGGGGGCAAAACAAACAAGCCCATCACCAGGCCAATGAAGGCTAATATCCCGGCGGGAATGGCAAACCAAGGGATCATCTTGCCGGCCAGCGGATAAAAGCTGGCGGGTGATGCATATTTAAACCAATTAATATTCATGATAGGACCTGTTATTCTATCGAAATTCGTAGGGCCGATGCTATGGCCCAAGGCGTTAAAATCAATGCGGCTATCAACATTGCCCCTAATAATGAGAAATGTCCTTCAATAGACAAACCCGCAGCGGCATCATCGACAGCCGCAGAGCCAAAGATCAATACCGGCACAAAAAGCGGCAACACCAATAAAGAAATCAAGACACCGCCACCGCGTAGGCCCAAAGTTAGCGCAGCCCCCACAGCGCCAAGAAGGCTCAAAATAGGTGTCCCGATCAACAAAGTCGCCACCAGAATAAGGCCCTCGTCGCCATCGAGGCCATATTGTAAAGCCAACAGAGGCGAGATCAATACCAGGGGTAAACCTGCAAGCAACCAATGCGCCACCACTTTGGCAAACACAATCATGGCTAACGGATGGCTGGATATGACCATCTGCTCAAGCGTACCATCGGCGTAATCACCGCCAAACAAGCGCTCCAGCGACAATAAAGAAGCCAGCAATGCCGCCACCCAGATAATGCCCGGCCCCATTGTTCGCAACAACTCGGTCTCCGGCCCCACCGCCAGCGGAAACATGCTGGCAACTATCACGCAGAAAAACAGCGTCATCAGCATATCGGCTTTGCGGCGCAAGCCTAGCGTCAACTCGCGAACAAGAATGGTACGAAAGATCACTGTCATCGCCGCCCGGTCTGGCCCAGGGTAATTTCGCTAACGCGCGCGCCTGACAAGGGCACATCCTGATGTGTGGTCAACAGGGTCATCCCACCGCGCTCAAGATGCGCTTCAATCAAGCTGGCGAGCAGTTTAACCGCTTTAACATCAAGCGCATTAAACGGCTCATCAAGCACCCATAACTTGGCCTGACTCATCAACAAACGGCATAAGCCAACTCGCCGATGCTGACCCTGCGACAATTGCTTGGCAAAGATATCTTCAAAGCCACGCAACCCGATTTTCTCTAACGCGGCGACCAGAGTCGCTTCGTCGGCATTGGCCCCCAGCAACTCATTATCGATGCGCAGATTTTCAATACTGGAAAGATCGCCTTTAACACCATCAAGATGGCCGAGATAGAGCAACTCGCCATGGTACTCTTCTCGCTGCTGTTTGACCGGTTTACCCCGCCAACACACCTCACCCGCCGTCGGCAACAGCAGGCCAGCGACAATACGCAATAAGCTGGTCTTACCGGCCCCGTTAGCGCCACGCACGTGCAGCAACTTACCTGGCTCAAGCGTAAAGCCCAAACCATTCAGTAATTGTCGGTCGCCCCGTTCGCAGAACAGGCCGCTGACTTGCAACATATTGTGTCACCGGTAAGGAAAAGGGAGCGAATTATACCTGATGATGGAATGAAAGGCGCAGCGCAATCATGCTGAGTAGCAACACCAGCGGCGGCATTACCCAATGAGCCAGGTAGGTTGCTGCACAGGCACTTGAACATATAAGCCCCCTTGACCAGGGCCGGCCTAAACTGAAGACTTCAGTGCGCTGAAACCTCCTCTGCCCGCCCGGCAGACAAGACAATTGAACTACTAATAGCAAGCGATTTGAATTAGTCTAGAATATGAGTGCGTCCCTAAATTAATGGAGGGAGAAAATGGTTCGGAAAAACGATGAGTTCACGACGGCCGATTAATCACCAAGGCCTCTGATATGCACTATTTCCGCATTGCCTTCTATGCTGCTTTGCTTATTTGCCCTTTGCTGCTGACAGCGGGTAACAATAATGAGAGCGGCATTGTATTGCTGGAAATCGACGGCGCCATCGGCCCGGCTACCAGCGACTACATCCACCGCAGCCTCGCCAAGGCGCAAGAACAAAACGCTCATGCGGTGATCATCCGCATCGACACTCCCGGCGGTTTGGATAGCGCCATGCGCGACATCATTCAGGACATTATTGCCTCACCTGTTCCCATCATAAGCTTCGTCGCGCCCAGCGGCGCTCGCGCAGCCAGCGCCGGCGCCTACATCCTGCTGGCAAGCCATATCGCAGCCATGGCTCCCGCCACCAATGTCGGCGCCGCCACCCCCGTCCAAATCGGTGGCTTTCCCGGCAGCGATCGTCCAGCCAAGGACAGGGAAAAGGAAAACCAAGAAGCGCAAAAAGCAGCCCCTACAGATGCCATGGGCAAGAAAATCATTAATGATGCGGTCGCCTACATTCGGGGATTGGCGACATTACGTGGTCGCAATGCCGACTGGGCAGAAAAGGCAGTGCGTGAAGCGGCCAGCCTGTCAGCGCAAGCGGCACTGGACAACAATGTGATTGACCTAATCGCCTCTGATCTGGCACAACTATTACAAAAAATCGACGGCCGCAGCGTCAATGTCCTTGGCCAGAAAAAGGTTCTAGCCACCACCGGGCTTACCATACACCTTATGGAACCCGACTGGCGTTCACGTTTGCTCAGTATTATTACCGACCCTAACGTCGCCTACATACTCATGTTGATCGGGATTTATGGGCTGATCTACGAGTTCGCTAATCCAGGCATGGTGCTGCCGGGGGTGGCCGGCGCGATCAGTCTGCTATTGGCCTTGTTCGCGTTCCAGGTTCTTCCTATCAATTATGCTGGCCTGGCATTAATGCTGTTAGGTATCGCCTTTATGGCCGCGGAGGTGTTTGTCCCCAGCTTTGGTGCACTCGGTATCGGCGGTGTAATCGCCTTTGTTATTGGCTCAATTATGTTGCTGGACACGGACATTCCGGGCTATGGTATCTCCATTCCCTTGATCGGCTTCTTCGCGCTACTCAGCGCCGGTCTCTTCATGTTCGTGCTAGGAATGGCTATCAAAGCACGACAACGGCCTGTGGTCAGCGGCATGGAGGAAATGATCGGCAGCATAGGCGAGGTGATTGACGATTTTGAAACGAACGGGCGCGTGCGTATCCATAGCGAATCATGGCAGGCACGCAGCCAATCCCCTATGCGGCGTGGCCAACGGGTTCGGGTCATCGCGATCGAGGGGCTACAGCTGGTTGTCGAACCGTGCACAGAATCAAGCAAGGAGAAATAACATGATTACGTTTTCTACTGTCTATGTGGTTATAGCCGCCTTTATCGCGCTGCTCTTCTATACCTTTCGAGTATTACGTGAATATGAGCGTGGCGTGGTTTTCCTGCTCGGTCGCTTCTGGAAGGTGAAAGGTCCCGGCTTGATTATTATTATCCCGGGGATTCAGAAAATGGTTCGCGTCGACCTGCGCACAATCGTCATGGATGTCCCCAGTCAGGACGTGATTTCACGCGACAATGTATCGGTTAAGGTCAATGCCGTCCTCTATTTTCGTGTTATTGATCCGGAAAAGGCCATTATCCAGGTAGAGAACTTTGATGTCGCTACCAGCCAACTGGCACAAACGACATTGCGTTCCGTCCTCGGCCAGCATGAACTGGACGAGATGCTGGCCAGCCGCGAACAACTGAACGCAGATATACAGACAATACTTGATGCGCAAACCGATGCCTGGGGCATCAAGGTCAGCAATGTGGAAATCAAACATGTAGATATTGATGAAAGCATGATCCGGGCGATCGCCAAACAGGCCGAAGCAGAGCGCGAGCGTCGAGCAAAAGTCATTCACGCGGAAGGTGAGCTACAAGCATCCAGCAAGCTGCTCGAAGCTGCGCAAGTTTTGGCCCAGCAACCACAGGCGCTGCAACTGCGCTATTTGCAAACGCTTATTGATATCGCCGGCGAGAAGAGTTCGACCATCGTCTTTCCCTTGCCGATGGATCTGATGGCATCGCTGCAAGCGGTCTTAGAAAAGGCCGCAACAAAATAAGCGCGGCTTTCTTAGGCAAAAAATGGGGACTAGGATTACGCTACGCGCCCTATGGGCCGACCTACGGTTGTTCTGACTCTGCTTCGCTGAGCCAGTCGAACCCCTATCTGATGCTAGGTTCGAATCCTAGTCCCTGGTATGAAAAACGGATTCCTAGGGATCCGTTTGTATTTGGCTGGGGGACTAGGATTCGAACCTAGGTTGGCGGAGTCAGAGTCCGCAGTCCTACCACTAGACGATCCCCCAATATGCGAAAAGGCACCCCCTATGTAACAGGAGTGCCCTTCGGATAATTCACTGATACTACTAAATGAATTAACGTTTTGAGAACTGTGGTTTCTTCCGCGCCTTGCGTAAACCGACTTTCTTACGTTCTACCGCACGGGCATCACGGGTAATAAAGCCCGCTTTACGCAGCGGGGAATGAAAGGTTTCATCGTATTCAGCCAACGCACGTGCGATACCATGACGAATGGCACCGGCCTGACCGCTACCACCACCACCTTTAACACTGACATTGACATCGATGCTATCGGCAACATTAACGGTTTCCAGTGGCTGACGCACGATCATACGCGCCGTCTGACGACCAAAATAGAGGTCTAAGGGACGTTTGTTAACAGTAATCTCACCCTTGCCAGGCTTGATCGATACACGCGCACTTGAAGTCTTGCGGCGTCCGGTATAAAACTGGGTTTGTTCTGCCATGTTCAGGTTCTCTGCTTAAATTTCGAGGGGTAATGGTTGCTGTGCGCTATGCTGATGCTGCGGACCAGCATAGACCTTGAGCTTTTTCAGCATGGCACGAC
Source organism: Gammaproteobacteria bacterium (assembly GCA_015492075.1). Classification (GTDB taxonomy): domain Bacteria; phylum Pseudomonadota; class Gammaproteobacteria. Next base: position 55,737 of record WGFU01000031.1, on the reverse strand, counting down.
CCAGGGGGTTACGCGGCAACATACCTTTAACCGCCTTGATGATAATCTGCTCTGGCGCTTTTTCCTGTAGATCGGAAAAGTTAATGGTCTTGAGATTACCAATATAACCGGTATGGTGATGGTAAAGCTTATTCTTAGCCTTATCACCCGTCACGGTTACTTTCTCAGCATTGACCACAACAATATAGTCGCCGGTGTCAACATGGGGGGTAAATTCGGCCTTATGCTTGCCACGCAGACGGCGAGCAATCTCGGTCGCCATACGACCTAAAGTCTTGCCATTAGCATCGACGACGAACCAATCACGCGTTACGGTCTCTGGCTTTGCACTAAACGTTTTCATTAACTGTTATCCGGGGGTACTTCAAAAAAGGTGGCAAATGGTAGCGCAGATACAGAACGATTACAAGAAGAACTCCGTACTACGGCTAGATCTGCAAACGCGGCACAATGCGGCCATTGAGTAAATGTTCATTGATAATCTCATCAATATCTTCATTATCAACGAAGGTATACCAGGTCTCATCGGGATAAACCACTAAAACCGGGCCAAGATCGCAGCGATCAAGGCAGCCTGCCTTGTTGATTCTCACTTCACCATGCCCTGACAAACCCAGCTCTTTTATGCGTTTTTTGGCGTAGTCACGTGCCTCGTGGGCATTATGCTGCTGGCAGCAGGCACTGCCATCATCACGCTGATTGGTGCAAAAAAAGACATGGTATTTGTAAAAACTCATACATGATGACTCTTTAAATATAAATGTGCCTAGCCCGAAAATAAGCTAGCAAGTATACTCTACAAACAGCCCGGACGGTCAATAACCCATGCCCTCTCAACGCCATTATTCACGCCTAGATCGCTTTCTTTGCGAAATCGATAGTTTATTGGGCCTTTGTGTCAAGACTGCGCCCACCACGCAGCGTCCCAACCCTGCTGCTGACATCAGTGAAGATCCGCTGAGTGACGCCGAAAAAAAATTATCGGCCGCCTTAATGCGAGTCAATCATGCTGGCGAGGTCGCCGCGCAAGGCCTGTATCTTGGCCAATCACTAAGCGCCAAGACTAGCGCTACCCGACAACAAATGCGTACTGCCGCTGCCGAAGAGGGCGATCATCTGAACTGGTGCCAACAGCGTCTGCACGAACTTGACAGCCGCACCAGTCACCTAAATCCACTTTGGCATATCGGCTCGATCATCATTGGCGCCGTCGCCGGCCAAACGGGTGACCGCTGGAGCTATGGCTTTGTCGAAGAAACCGAACAACAGGTCATGCAACACTTGCAAGGACATCTTGATGAGCTGCCGGCGCAAGACCGGAAAAGCCGCGCCATTTTACTGCAAATGAAACAGGATGAAGGTGAGCATGCCGCCGCTGCCCATGCAGCAGGCGCTGCCGACCTGCCTACACCGGTCAAAAAGTTAATGCGCCTTTCGGCCAAACTGATGACTGTCAGCGCACGCTATATCTAGTTATTCCGTGCCAGCCGCAACTGCGGATCAGACAGATTCTTGCCATAGAAAATTTCGCGCATCTCAGAGCGCAGTTGCTGACGTATCTCTTCTTTTTGCAAAAGCGGCAAATCATCTTCCACTATGCCAAATAAATAGCCGTCAAGCTCCAGTTCTTTGATCATCATTTTCGTGTGAAAAATCTTTTCTTCATAGATATTCATATCTATTTTGTCGTATTGCTCGGCCAGTTCCGGCGCCATATAATCGAGTATGGAGTTAAGGGGGCTGTCGTTATAGTGCTTGTTACCATCGACATCGCGGGTGAAGCCACGAATGCGATAATCCAGAATCACAATATCCGATTCAAAACTCTGCACCAAATAATCCAGCGCCTTCAACGGTGACACATAGCCACAGGTAGAAACCTCGATATCAACCCGAAACGTGCTGACATCGTGCTGCGGATGCGTCTCAGGATAGGTATGAATGGTAATGTGGCTTTTATCAAGATGACCAACAATCAGGTCGGACTGAATGGCCGGCAAAACCTCATCTTCTGCAATTAAAACCGTTGCACTGGCACCCTGAGGTTCATAATCCTGATAGGCGATATTCAATATTGTCGCCCCAATCATATGCGTCACTTCGGTAAGAATAGCAGTCAAGCGCTCAGCGCGATATTCCTCATCAATATAGCGTATATATTCGGAACGCTGCTCCCGCGTCGTCGCATAGCAAACATCGTAGATGTTAAGACTGAGGCATTTAGTCAGGTTGTTAAACCCGTGGAGCTGAATTTTGCCCACTGATTGTGTCCTCCGAAACCAACGACAAATAAAAAGGCCGCTCTTTATAAGAGATTAATCGCTACTTGTCACGTACTATCTACTCGCCAACTTCAGCTTGATTTTGCGCCAACGGCGGATGATAGATAATTTGCACCTTGTTTGAATCAGGATCCAGACAATAACAGCTGTATGCGCCATCACGATGCTCCTTTGGCCGCGCAACAATAGGCACGTCGTTCTTCACTAAATACTCGAACCATTCCTTAACCAACTCAGCTGAGTCAACAACAAAACCAATGTGATCTAATTTTTGGATACGGCTCGGATTCGGCTCGCGCCGTGAGCGATGCAAAGCCAAACTATCGTGGCCTGATGTCAGATAAACATTGTCATCATCAGGACGCCACTCAACTTTCATACCCAAAATATCGACATAGAAGCGCTCACACTTCTCCATATTCATGACTGACAAGGCGACATGATGCAGCCGACCGCTAGACTCAGGGCGTTCCATTATTCTCTCCTCTGTATACTTTTAATATTCGCTACTATGACGCAGCAACTTCAATAATCTCGTAATCGTGACTGACTTCAGCCACCTGCGCCAACATGATCGACGCTGAGCAATATTTATCGGCCGACAACGCGATCGCGCGCTTGACCGATGGCTCGCTAAGGCCACTCCCGGTCACAATGAAATGAACATGGATCTTGGTAAATACCTTAGGCACCCCATCTGCCCGTTCAGCGTGCAGCTCAGCCACACAGTCAAGCACTGGCTGACGTGATTTCTTTAAAATATGCACCACGTCATAGGCGCTACAGCCACCCATGCCCATGAGCAGCAGCTCCATGGGCCTCATACCAAGATTACGGCCACCACCGTCGGTTGGACCATCGATCACCAAGGCATGACCGCTGCCGGATTCGCCGATAAACATCGCATTTTCAACCCATTTTATGCGGCAATTCATGCTTTTATCTCCACAATCATTAAAAATAAAGCGGCTGCTATTTGCGCCGATACAGTGATGACAACTTTCAATGATGAAGCACGAAACCAAAGCTACGCTGGAGTAAGCCAAAAATGGGGCAACTCGTCCAACAACAAGTCACCAATCCGACGATTGATCGCTTTCTCAGTCACTGCCACCGTCGGCACTACAGCAATAAAAACATCATCATTCATGCAGGTGACAAACCTGATGTGCTCTATTATATCGTCAAAGCATCCGTTACCGTACTGATTGAAGACGATGACGGCCGCGAAATTGTACTCGCTTACCTTAATGCCGGCGACTTCTTTGGTGAGATGGGATTATTTGATGATGACGCCAAACGCAGCGCCTGGATCCGCGCCCGCGGCACTTGTGAAATCGCTGAAATCAGTTACGAAAAATTTCGCCGCTTGGCTAAAGATGATCCTGAAATTTTATTTCTCCTGGCATCACAAATGGCCGTTCGTCTACGCCGCACGAGTAACAATGTCGGTCGTCTTGCCTTTATGGATGTTGCCGGCCGTGTTGCTGGCGCCTTACTTGAACTGACTAAACAACCTGACGCTATGACCCACCCTGATGGCATGCAAATCAAAATCACGCGACAAGAATTGGGGCGTATTGTCGGCTGTTCACGTGAAATGGTCGGACGCGTACTAAAAAGTATGGAAGCCCAAGGCTTGATTACCGCGCGCGGCAAAACCATGGTGGTCTTTGGTACACGCTAGCGTTGTCAGCGGCCAGGCTGAAACAAAGCCTCTAATTGTTGCCCAGGGTCCTCGGCCCGCATGAATGCTTCACCGACCAAGAACGCATGAACATAGCTATCACGCATGCGCTTAACATCGGCCGCACTGCGAATACCACTCTCCGTAATGACTATACGATCCGCAGGAATTTTTTCAAGCAAATCAAGCGTAGTCTCCAAACTTGTCTCAAAGCTACGCAAATTCCGGTTATTAATGCCGATCAAGGGCGTATCCAGCCTTAATGCTCTATCCAGTTCTTCAGCATCATGCACCTCTACCAGGACATCCAAGCCCAAATTACTCGCCGTTGATGCCAGCTCATGCATCAACGGATCACCGAGCGCAGCCACAATTAATAATATTGCATCAGCACCGGCAACTCGCGCTTCGTAGACCTGATAAGGGTCAATCACAAAATCCTTGCGCAACAAGGGCAGGCCACATGCCTTGCGTACCGCTGACAAATCATCCAGCGAACCCTGAAAAAAATCGGCGTCCGTCAGCACCGATAAACAGGCCGCGCCATTGCGTTCATAACTTTTGGCAATAGCAACAGGATCAAAATTTTCGCGTAATATCCCTTTGCTTGGCGAGGCCTTCTTGATTTCGGCAATGACCGCTGCTTCGCCTGCCGCAACCCGTGAACGTATGGATTCATAAAAACCTCGCGTTGGCGCAAGATGCTCGATTTGTGAGGCCAGCCTGGCAAGCGAACATTGCTCGCAGCGAGCTGCGATTTCCTCGACCTTACGCTCAAGAATACGCGTCAGGATATCAGGGAGCTTTACATTACTCGTCGCCATCTTTTTTCCCTGCCGCATGACTCACCGCTATTAACTCAGCCAGCTTGGCTCTGGCGCTACCGTCCGCGATGCAAACACGGGCTTTCTCTATGCCGCCTTGCAAGTCCTCGCTAAGACCTGCAACATAAATCGCCGCGCCAGCGTTGAGCAAAACAATATCCAAGGCTGGTCCGGCAGTATTATCAAACACCGCATTGATTGTCGATAAACTCTGCTCGGCATTATCTACCGCCAAACTGGCAATATCCATAGGGCTCATGCCAAACTGTTCAGGTCTGATTTGATAACTGCTGATATTACCATCACGCAATTCGCAGACATTGGTTGGAGCGCCAATGCTGATCTCATCGAGACCATCCTCGGCGTTAACCACCATGACATGTTGGCTGCCAAGATTTTTTAACACTTGCGCTAACGGCTCTAACCAGTCTTTACTAAACACGCCTAACACTTGATTGGGTGCCGATGCGGGATTGGTTAGTGGCCCCAGCAAATTAAAGATGGTGCGCACCGCCATTTCCTTGCGCGGGCCAATAGCATGCTTCATGGCACTGTGATACATCGGCGCAAAAAGAAAACCAACACCGACTTCATCGATACAGGTTTTAACCTGCTCCGGCGTTAAGGCTAAATTTACCCCTGCCGCTTCAAGCAAATCTGCGCTGCCACTTGAGCTGGAAACGGAACGATTGCCGTGTTTGGCCACGCACGCGCCTGCTGCAGCAACCACAAATGCAACGGCGGTTGAGATATTAAACGTACTGGCACCATCACCACCGGTGCCACAGGTATCTACCACATAGGGTTTATCAATATCGATTTTGGTGGCCAACTCTCGCATAACACTGGCAGCTGCGGTGATTTCATCGACGGTTTCGCCTTTCATGCGTAAACCGACCAGAAAACCTCCGACCTGAGCAGGTGTTGCCTCGCCACGCATAATACCGCGCATAACCGAAATCATCGCATCAACGGATAAATCTTTATGCTCGGTTACTCGCCGAATTGCAGTTTGAATATTCATAGCTTGCTCTATTAGTAAGTGGTTTTATTATGCTTAAGAAAGAGCGATGAAATTGCGCAACAAATCATGGCCATGCTGACTCAATATCGACTCGGGGTGAAATTGCACACCTTCGACTCTGTCAGTCTTATGGCGAACTCCCATGATTTCATCCAGCTCGCCGTTTTCGTTCTCGGTCCACGCCGTTACTTCGAGACAATCAGGCAAGCTGTCCGCCGCGATCACCAACGAATGGTAACGCGTCGCTTCAAACGGACTCGGCAAACCGGCGAACACGCCCTGACTATTATGATGAATCATCGAGATTTTGCCATGCATAATTTTCTTGGCGTGAACAATCCTGGCGCCGTAGGCCTGCCCTATACTTTGATGACCCAAACAGACACCCAATATAGGCACTTTGCCAGCGAAGCATTCTATCGCTGCCAAGGAAACACCCGCTTCATTGGGTGTACACGGTCCCGGAGAAACTACTATACGGTCGGGCTCCATGGCCTTAAGCGCGTCAACATTAACCGCGTCATTGCGATGAACGTGGACATCCTCACCCAGCTCACCCAGGTATTGCACCAGGTTATAGGTAAAGGAATCGTAATTATCGATCATTAGCAGCATGATTCTAACCTTGGTACGCTATAAATTACTCGTCTTCGCCAGACACTTCACTACGATTGAGACCTGCCTTGGCGAGGGCAACCGCGCGAAAAATAGCACGCCCTTTATTCATGGTTTCCTGCCACTCGCGACCAGGAATACTGTCGGCTACAATGCCGGCACCAGCTTGTATGTAGAGTATTTTATCTTTGATTACGGCGGTGCGTATGGCAATGGCGGTATCCATATTACCGTTCCAGCCAATATAACCTACGGCGCCCGCATAGATGCCCCGCTTCACCGGCTCCAGCTCATCAATGATCTCCATCGCTCGCACCTTGGGCGCGCCACTAACAGTGCCGGCCGGGAATGTTGCTCGCAATACATCATAGGCGTTGAGTCCGGGCCTTAATTCCCCCACCACATTAGACACGATATGCATAACGTGCGAATAGCGCTCAATCAACATATTCTCAGTCAACTCAACACTACCAGTCACGGCTACGCGACCCACATCATTACGGCCGAGATCAATCAACATCAAATGTTCAGCGCGCTCTTTCGGGTCGGCCAACAGTTCCTCTTCTAAATGCTGGTCTTCCACCGCAGTATGGCCACGGCGCCGCGTACCTGCTATCGGACGCACTGTGACATCACCATTTTGGTAACGAGTCAGAATTTCCGGCGACGAACCAACAATATGAAAATCATCCATATCCAAATAATACATATAGGGCGACGGATTAAGACTACGCAGGGCACGATATAACTGAATAGGCTCAATATCGAAATCAATCGACAGCCTCTGCGACAGCACAACCTGCATAATATCGCCATCAACAATATATTGTTTGGCTTTTTCAACCGCCGACTCGAAGCCTTGCTGACTAAAACCAGAGACAAAGTCCTCTTCGCTCGCTTGCCTGTCACTGGCCTCGCTCGGCTTATACGTCAATGGCTGATGCAAGCGCTCACACAGATCGTCCAAACGCCATTGTGCGTAAGCCCAGCCATCATCACGATCTATATCGATATATACCACCATGTAGGCCTTGCCGGCGAGGTTATCAAATACAACCACCTCGTCGGAAACCATCAGCAGAATATCCGGTGACGACAACGTGTCGGGGTTCTCATTTTCCGCCAGTCTTGGTTCGATATAACGAACCGTATCATAGCCAAAAAAGCCCACCAGGCCGCCGTTAAAACGCGGCAAATAAGGCAAGTCAGGAACGCGGTATCGGGCCTGGAAAGACTGCAACCACGCCAGAGGGTCGGCAACGGTCGCGTGTTCGATGACGCGGCCTTCCTCAATGTGCTGAATATCATGATCATCGACACGAATGTGACTGCGGCACGGCAGGCCGATAATTGAATAGCGACCCCATTTTTCGCCGCCCTGCATCGATTCAAACAAATAGGAAAACGGCTGGTCTGCCAACTTAAGATAAACACTGAGCGGCGTGTCAAGATCAACACGCACCTCTCGCATAACCGGAATACGGTTATAACCTTGGCTCACCAGCTGCTTGAATTGTTCGTGATGCATCACCAAGGCCCTTTATTGCTAGGCCCTTGCGGGAAACAAGCGGCTCAACTCAATCATGCTGTCTATCACCGCGTCAGGCTGCGACTCTCTGATATCGGCGCCGTGATTATAGCCGTAGCTCATACAAACGATCTTGAAACCCGCAGCGCGCGCAGCCTTAACATCACTAATGGAATCACCAATCATCATCACCTCAACCGCAGGCACCGAGAAAAAATCGGCACCGTGCAGCAAAGGCATGGGGTCAGGCTTTTTCCTCGGCAAGCTGTCGCCGCTAATCACGATTTCAAAGTCATCGTAAATGCCTAAAGTCTTGAGTAAGGGTATCGTAAATTGTTCTACTTTATTGGTAACGCAACCAATGCGGACACCAACGCTTTTAAGATAATCGATACCTGCTCTTACACCCGGATACAAGCTGCTGCGTTGGCAGGTATTGGCCGCATAAAGCTCGAGATATATAGGATAGGCCCGTGCGAAAAGCGCATCATCCGGCTCTCCGTCCAACTGCCCGACTAACGCACGACGGACGAGACGCTCGACGCCGTTACCAACCCAATGACGAACCTTGGCTTCGCCGTGCACGGGCAAACCTAACGCCTTCATCATTTCATCTACGCAATAAGCAAGATCTGGCACGCTGTCGACCATAGTACCGTCGACATCGATCAATACTGCCTTAGGCAAGTTTTCAAACATCACTTATTCTGGTTTGCTTTCAACCGCGCGCACGCGCGATTTCCGCTCGCATTTTTTCGATCACTGTTTGGTAATCATCAGCACCAAAAATAGCGGAGCCAGCAACAAAGGTATCTGCACCCGCCGCAGCTATATCATGAATATTATCCACCTTCACGCCACCGTCGATCTCAAGGCGGATATCATAGCCGCTATCATCAATCAGCTTGCGCGCTTCTCGTAGCTTATCCAACGTAGACGGTATAAACGATTGACCACCAAAACCCGGGTTAACCGACATCAACAAAATCATATCGATTTTATCCATAACATGGGTGAGATAGTGCAATGGAGTCGCCGGATTAAACACTAGACCAGATTTACAACCGCGATCACGTACCAGCTGTAAGGAGCGATCAATATGCTCGCTGGCTTCCGGATGGAAGGTGATATAGCTAGCGCCGGCATCGGCGAAATCACCAATAATACGATCAACCGGCTTGACCATCAGATGCACATCAATTTCAGCTGTGACGCCATGCTTGCGCAAGGCATCACATACCAAAGGGCCTATGGTCAGATTGGGTACATAATGATTGTCCATGACATCAAAATGAACAATATCCGCACCGGCCGCCAGCACCTGATCAACTTCCTCACCAAGCCGGGCAAAATCAGCTGAAAGAATTGAAGGGGCAATTTTTGCGTCTTGCATAATGTTTACCATCGTTAAGTTAAAAGAATACTAGCCAAACTACGACCACTTAGCCATTCGCTCTAAACCTAAGAACCAAAATGTAACCCATCATATCCGCTTAGGTCTCGCAGTTTCCTGGCCCAGAAATAAATAGAGCGCCCCTTACTGCTAAGGGGCGCTCTTTTGTCTTGCATCTTATTGAATAAGATCAGGACGGTCTAAGCAACCCGTTGCGCGTTAGCGACCATCGTATCGCAAGTATGGCTATTATCGCGATTACTGCGGTGACAAGAATATCGAACAAGCCAGTCATAGGAATGTGATATTCACCCGTAAGCGAACCTGAAATCCAGGTATAACGCTCAATCCATGTGCCAACGAAGATTGAACATGCCACCAATACGATCACGTGTGGATTATGACGATTAGCCGTGATAGCAAAGGTACAGAATGGGATAACAAATTTCAGTACCAGGAATGTCCACCAAATGCCTGCGTAATCATACAACATCATATTATTATAACGCCCAATTTCTGCTGGCAAGCGACCATACCACATGATCAAGTATTGGGTAAAATACAAATAGGTATACAGAATGGTCATACCTAACAGAAACTGTGCCATAAAATTAAAGATTTTAGGCTCATTTAATGGCGTGTTCAAACGACCACTACGCGCTAATACGTATAATAAGATCGTAAAAGATGCCAGGTAAAAATGGAAATTGCTCTGGAAGTGGTAAAACGCGTAACTCGCGCTATGCCAATTCGGCAACATCGTCATCTCGTAATCCCAGGCAATCATGGAACCGTAGGTAACGTAGGCAAACGGGATCAACAACGCAACATTCCGAAAGCGACGCTGCGCTTTATATGACTTGTCAACTTCGCTCAATTTCTGATAGCGAATAAACAAACGATACAAACCGAAAATAATAAAGAAACCAATCACCTGACGCGTCACCAAAAAGGTGTAATCATGCCATCCTGGCAAATGTGCATCGCCGTCATGCGCAGCCGCCAACCAATGAAATGTGTTGTCGCCATTAAACAGCAAAATAAGCATCAAGATAAACGCAAATGGGAATAGTACGGCCATTGAGCATGCAATATCGCGCACTTCAAAACGCCACTTGCCGTTACATAGATGCAATATCGCGGAAAGCGTGACACCACCCAGCGACAAATACAAAATGATCAGGAAATTTGTTGTTAAGACTGACCAGCTACCAAAGTTTTCCATCAGATCACCTAACTCATTAATTGACTGCTGAAGCAGCATCAGTCGATGCCTGCGCAGTTGCTGTGACTGCCGCACCGCCATTGGCGTCGGCAACTAACTGGTTACGAAGATAATTCACTACATGCCAGCGCTCGTCAACAGAAAGATCGTTGGAACCCTTGCCGTCGGCGTTGCCTGTTGGGTCACCGTAAGCAGGCATTACATAGCTACCATAGGTGATCGTGCCCCAGATCCAACCTTCCGTCAGGTCCTTTTGCACATAATCTCCGATCAGCGGTATCGCGCCAATCTTTTCCGCAATGGGCGAAGATTTATCAGCCTTGCCCAACAAGCCATGACAAGCACCACAGTAAATTTTAAATAGCTGCTTACCCTTTTTCAGGGACTTATCGTTAACGGGGATCGGATTCTCCAGTTCTTTAGCTTCTTCACGATTGGCAACCTGTGTCAATTCACCGCCATAAGGAATTGAATAAGGCACCGAACGCTTGGGAAACGGAGTCTGTGTTCCTTCCTGCGGCTTGATACTAGGCTGATTCATCATGTCTTGTGACCACGGCCAGGCGAAAACCACCATCGGCGCAGTCAGCAACAGCAATATCGCTAAACGCTTCATTTACAAGGTCCCCTCACGCACTTCAAGTACACCATGCTTGGCGAAATTCTCTTTCAATCCTGCCAAGTTTGACTCATCAAGCGTTATTTCAACACCAACCTGGTCGATTGTAATCCGCTCACTGTAAAGTGGGTTACGTTTACGCAGCAGGCGTGCCGTTGTCAGAAATGCGATAAGCGTAAAAATCACACCAAACAAAATAAGCATCTCATAAGTCAAAACGATATTGGAAGGCAGCGGGATCACAGGCTTACCACCTTGCGGCTGCACCAAAAAGTTTGCCTGCGCTGAGGCCAAGAACAAGAAGCCGAACGTCATCCCGAACAAAGCGCCCAATAAGGTGAATTTAGGCACATGCGATTTACGATGCTCCAACACCTCGTCGATGTCTGGATGCTCTATCGGCGACAACACCTCGACATCGTCCAACGCAACACCCGACACATTGCCCGCCTTGATGTCGTTGATGGCTGCAAAGGCAGCATCGAAACCATCAAATAGGCCAAGTACACGTCGCTTACTCATGCTCAGCTCCTTTCTAAATCAGACTTGGACGCCGGCACTGCGCCAGCTGCTCCACCACCCGCATGTTCACCATGGCCAATACCCAAGGTTGCACGCTTACGGTGATAACACATTTCCTTAACCTCGTACATTGAGACACAAGGAAACACTTTGACGAAAATCAGAAACAGCAAGCCAAACCAGCCAAAACTACCAAAGACAATGGCCCACTGAACCATGCTCGGCCACATAACATCAAAGGCAAAGGGATGGTAACCCAGAGACAATGTAGGGGTAACAATCATCCAGCGCTCCAACCACATACCAAGGTTAAGCACAAGAGAAACCACTAACATGGTTGGCAAATGCGTGCGCAACTTTTCAAACGCAAGCGTGAACGGCACCACAGAACCAATGAACAACATCAGCCAGAAATAAGGCGAATAAGGCCCGGTAAACTTGGCAATAAGAAGTTCTTTATCGACTGCGTTATGACCGTACCAGATAGAAGCAAATTCGATCAGGTTCAAGTAAGTCCACACCATGGCGATAGCAAAGGTCAGCTTGGCCGTCTTAACCAGAATCGGAATAGTCATATAGTCTTCCAAACGGAAGAAATAACGCAGACAAATAAACAAGGTGATAATCGCCGCACAACCTGAATACAAAGCACCTGCTACAAAGTAGGGAGGAAAGGTGGTGACGTGCCAGCCAGGCATGATCGACACCGCAAAGTCAGAGGACACAATAGAATGCACTGACACCGCGAGTGGAATCAAGAAACACGCCATCAACAAATAGGTGCGGCGGAAGTTACGCCACTGGCGGTCATCACCACGCCAGCCTAATGACAGTATGGTATACAACTTGCGACGCCAGCCAGTGGTGTTGTCACGACAAACCGCCAGGTCAGGGATCATCCCGATAAACAGGAATAAGGCAGAAGAGGTCAAATACGTCGTGATGGCAAACGCGTCCCACACCAAGGGAGAGCGAAAGTTAGGCCAGATACCACGGTCGCTGTAGTAAGGTAATACCCAGTACATATTCCACATGCGACCTAAGTGAATAACCGGGAACAAGCCAGCTGTCATCAAAGAAAAGGTGGTCATGGCCTCAGCGAAGCGGTAAATCGGTTTGCGCCAATCCGCATGAATAATATGCAAAATCGCCGACAGCAAGGTTCCGGAGTGACTCATGCCAATCCAGAAAATGAAGGTGGCAATGTACAGATCCCACATATGCGGCCAATTGAGGTTAGCTGTCCCCATACCGACATTGTATTGATAAATTTCTGCAGCTACCGCACAAGAGATCATGGCAATACAGACGATAATCGCAACCCAGTAAGCCATGCGCGGATTCATCATGCTCCGCATCACGTCCTTATTGATTTGGGCCCACGGTAGATTTTCGTTGATATCTTTCGTTTGCATTCGGTTACTCGCTAATCTTGAGTTGCTCTATTACCCGGTTTTAAATACCAGCCCCGTTACACTTCACGAACACGCTCTAAGAACATGATGCATGGGTCGGTATTTAGCCCTTCTAAGACGCGATAACCACGCTTGTCGGGGTTAGCCTTATTTTGGCTCGCTTTACCTAGTGCAACTTCGTGTTTTTTCCAGACTTTTGAAACTACGCTGTCCTCATCCAACAAATCACCAAAGACGATTGCCTGTGTAGCACAACTTTGCTGGCATGCGGTTTTAATATCACCGTCTAACACATCACGTTGCTCGCGTGCCGCATCGTCCTTGGCCTTACGAATACGCTGCACACAGAATGTACATTTTTCCATCACACCCTTATCACGCACTGAGATATCGGGGTTAAGCTGCATCTGCAGTGGCTCTGGCCATGAATCTTCGTAGTAAGAGAAGAAGTTGAAATAACGCAAACGGTAGGGACAGTTATTTGAACAATAACGCGAACCAATACAACGGTTGTAAACTTGGGCATTCAAACCATCAGGCGTGTGATAGGTTGCCGCTACAGGGCACACTGGCTCACAAGTCGCAGCATTACACTGCTGACAATTCATCGGCAAAAAGCTGGCGCCGTGTATCTGATATTCATTAACACGATTCTCGCCCAAGTCAGGCTCATCCCAGTAGCGTTCGATACGCAACCAGTGCATAGCCTGCCCTTTTGAGAATTTCTCTTCGCCAACAACAGCGAGATTGTTTTCAGCATAACAAGCAACGGAACAAGCATTGCAACCGGTACACTTATCAAGATCAATGGCCATACCCCACATATGCTCATAATCGTGATGGCCACCCTCTTCGTGTCCGCGCCGATATTTTGACCAATCCTTCAGGATATTTTCTAACGACATAAGTAGAAACCCCTTTTATACGCGCCGTAACTGATCGGCAGTAATCGTGCCGACCAATTTGCGGCCAACCTGGGATTCGCTGCCACCCATTTTGACCAGTTCTTCATTACGTCCCGTGTTTTCAACCGTAACACGAGTCGCACACAAGGCTATTTCACCGCTATGACTATCAGTCTCTACTGCAACCATTTTTAGCGGATTCACACCACGCCCGCTAGCATAGCGACCATACTCAGTGTGCCCCTGCCCCATGGGCACAGCGATGGCATCCTTATTAATCCCTTTGTGCAGATAGACCTGCGCCTCAACGCTGCCATCTTCGCCACTTACACGCACAATGTCTCCCTGCTTGATACCATAATGCAGCGCAGTCGCCGGGTGCATTTCGACCCAAGAGTTCCATACGATCTTGGTAATCGCATCGGGAGCTTCCTGCAACCAGGGCAGATTAGCAAAGCGGCCGTCGCCAAGACGACTGCTGGCTGATGGAACCAGGCGCAGTGGGAAATCTTTATCTTTCTCGTACACGGGCAAAGCAAAAGTGAAGCTATCTTCTGACGCGACATTATCAACCATCTCTTTTGCTTCTTCATTGCCAGCCGCATCATCAGCCGCTTCGACAAGCGGAGCTGAGACTATCGCCGACGCCGCCACTGTTAACATGCCTTTTTGCAAGCCAGCCTGCCAATACGCTTCATCGCCAAGCCCTTCTTTAGCCACAGCAGGCACGGCGGCAATGACATTACGCAGATAACCGTAGTAATCGGCGAATGGGCCATATTGCTCGGCGTTGTGCAGTTTCATAATCGCCAGCAACACATCGCCCAAACTGCGTGTCTGCGCATACAGTGGCTCCATCAATGGCTGTTGCAAACTGATGATCGCATCAGTTGTCTGATAGCTGGCAACATGGGTTCCCCATGACTCCAAATCGGAGCATAAAGGCAAAATAACATCGGCCATCGCGCTTGTTTCATCAATAAATTCTGCAAAAGCGATCTTGACTTTGACAGCATTAAGCGCGCCTACCATATCCAGCTGTTCGGGTGCGGTATAAACAGGATTGGTACCGGTAATCAGAGCAACGCTAATATCCCCCGCACGCGCTTTTTTCGCGAAAGCGGCCAATTGCGCCGTATCACCTTTTTTCGGTGCCAAAGCTGAATAGGGGAAATCAGCCACCGGTATGATTGTCTTGCCAACATTGCCCAGCAACACATTCAACATCGCCGCAGCGGTAACCGCTTCATAACCATGTTCATGGGCAGCGGCAGTGCCACCGGCAATGACCAAACTTGGACCACGTGTGGCAAGAAAATCTGCCGCCTTTTCAATCAAGTCTGCCGCCACACCCGTTTGTTCTTCTGCGCTGGCCAAATCATATTGACCAAGCTGATCGGCAACCGCCTGCGGCAGTGTCTTGGCATCGGCACCATGGCTTGCCACCAATTCGGCGGCAATCGTCATCGCCAATGCCCCTTCCGCACCTGGACGTACCGGCAGCCACAAATCAGCACTGCCACCGGTTACTGTCATTCTGGGCTCGGCTTGAATCAACACACCACGTGGTGCGTCGCGGAACTTGCCGTATTGCACGGAATTATGAACCGGTGAGCCCCATGTACTTAAGAAGTCTGCACCAATAGAAAGCACCACCTGCGCCTCGGCAATCTTGTACTGGATATTAGTGCTACCGTAAACTTCGGCATTGACCTTATCAACAACAGTATCATTAAGAATTTCATGGGCATAATGGCCGGCACCGCCAAGCGCTTCGGACACTGCATCCATTAAGACGCGCTGATGACCACTGACGGTTCCGCTCAGCCAGGCGATGCGCGAACCATCAATCCCCGAATCCGGACCAATATGCGACTTAAGTACGTCAAAGGCTTCGTCCCAACTGGCGTCAATGAGCCTGCCGCCCTGGCGAATTTTAGGTTGTTTGAGGCGGTCCGGATTGTAATGCACTTGCAGCGCAGCCTGGCCGATTTGGCACAGTGCACCCTGATTAATCGGCGATTGCGGATTGCCTTCCAGCTTCAGTACACGGCCTTCACGAACGCGGCCGATAATACCGCAGGCGGCATCGCACTGGCGGCAGGTCGAAGCGTACCAGACACCGATACCCGGAATAACGTACTCTTCCGGCATCAAGTAGGAAACAACGTCTTCCTCGCCCTCCTCCAGTGTAATGGTAGTAGGCATATCACAGGCAGCCAGTGCAGCTGAGGCACCGCTTAACCCGGTAATCTTCAAAAAGTCTCTACGTTTGACTTTATATGTGCTCATTTGGAAATCGTCCTCTACACTTGCGTCAGACGCCGCGCTTATTTATGACACTTCCAACAATCGGACGGGCCGTTGTTGTCTTCATGACACTGGCGACAAAAGCCCATATTTAATGGCTTCACCTTACGTGCAACGGTCATCTCTTTGATCTCACCGTGACAAAATGCGCACACTTCGTCAGCACGCTCAACCTCCATACCCTCAT
This sequence comes from Gammaproteobacteria bacterium, assembly GCA_015492075.1. Classification (GTDB taxonomy): domain Bacteria; phylum Pseudomonadota; class Gammaproteobacteria. Next base: position 39,201 of record WGFU01000031.1, on the reverse strand, counting down.
TATTGAAGATAAAGCGGTTCAAATGTTTTTCATGATTGAAGTGCACAAAGTCTGGCAAGTCATGTACTTTCTTCCACTTCGGAGATTCACCTTTTTGCCAGTATTCTGTCAGCTGCTTGATGCGGGGCTTCTCGGTTGCAATAACAGCGTGACAACCCATGCACTTACTGGTTGGCGGTATACCGGCAACATTGCCGCGACGGGCATAGGTATGGCAGTACATGCAGTTAATTTTGTTGTCCCGCGCATGAATATCATGGGGGAACTCGATAGGTTGCTCGACGTGCTTACCGTCATGGTCGCCCTTAGGCGCTACAGCATTCGGCACTTGCGCATAAGCACTGCCAGCAAAAAACAGCAGCAACAGACTGAACACCATGCCGAAACGCGACACATTATTGCTATTGCACTGTGACGCCTTCTCAGGAATCAAACCATACGTCATAACGTTACCTCAAATTCTCACGCAGGTGATGCGAGTATCATCTCAATAGATTCAGAAAATGCAGACTAACGAGGAAGAAAACAAAGCCATGCCGAGTAGTAAATCACCCGAAAAATAATATTACCTAGTGCCGCTGTTCATTGAGCCAACCACTCACAGCGATCGTTACTTTGGTAACAACACTTTTAGCTTAAACCAAATAAAGCTTGCCCCCGCACCGGTATCTTCCGGTATGCGCTTTCACTGAATTCCGAAGCTAGGCCACGTTGCACCCCAAGGGCACGTCGCCTTCGCAGCGGTGATTAGAGGGCGGCATCCTAGACTAGTTCGGCGGCGGCTGTCAATCTTAACTCTGCATGAATAAGGCTTGTTTTTGTCGTCCTGCACCAAGTAAATTCCTTAAAAATATCAGGGGAATTTTTACGGGGCTCCGGAAGGTATTGTTTCACAAACAAAATCACCCGATTGCGGAAAGCACGCACCAAAAAAGGTCGCTCTGTCACACAGGGTTTTCGATCTCAATAAATTCGTGATCGAGACCAAACTGCTTCGCCAGATGCCGCCCCAAAGCTTGAATGCCATAGCGCTCAGTGGCATGATGGCCAGCCGCCAGATAGTGAATCCCCAACTCTTTGGCGGCATGAAAAGTACGTTCTGACACCTCACCGCTGATATACACGTCGGCACCCGCAGCTGCGGCCAGTTCAATATAGTCTTGGGCGCCACCGCTACACCAGGCTACGCTTGCCACGGGCCTATCATGGCCCTCAATCAGCAAGGGTTGGCGGCGCAATGTGTCGCCAACCTGGCGCGCAAGGTCGCCGATGCTGACCGTATCAGGCAATTGTGTCTGGCGAACAAGCTCCAGATTGTCGGCTGGCCCAATCGCGACGCCATAATCGAGGCCCAGTCGCTGTGCGAGTTGGGCGTTATTACCCAGTTCTGGGTGTACATCCAATGGCAGGTGATAGGCGTAGAGACCAATTCCCGCCTTCATCAAGGCAGCAATACGCCGGTACTTTTGGCCGACAATACAAGGATCTTCTCCTTTCCAGAAATAGCCATGATGAACGAGCAAGGCGTCGGCACCGGCCGCCATTGCAGCATCAATCAAGTCCTGGCATGCCGTAACACCGGTGACAATTTTTGTTATTACTTGCTTGCCCGCTACTTGCAAGCCATTAGGGCAATAATCGCGTTGCGCTGAAATACTCAATAATTCAGCACAATATCTCGCCAATTGATCTCGTTCTACCATGCACCCATCCCTTACTTGTTATACCATCTGCACATTCTCTCACTGTTATCGAACCGAGTGGACCCATGCGTAAATTTTTACTCTATCTCGTCCAAGGCACGTTTGTCGGCCTGATCATCGCGTTTGTCTATTTGTTGCTGTTTCAGCCCCAGGTGTTCGAGCATAAAACCATTACGCTAACACAAGAAACTAGGCCGACTATTGCTGAGTTTGAACAACGCAATGGCCCTATCGGCGGCCCGGTATCCTATGCCAAAGCAGTCAGTATGGCGGCACCAGCCGTGGTCAACATCCACACCACCAAGATCATACGTGAACGCCGCAATCCGATGTTGGATGATCCCTTCTTCCGCCGCTTCTTCGGCGGAGGCTTTAGTACTCCACCACGCCAACGCGCGGAAAACAGTCTGGGTTCAGGTGTCATCGTCAGTGCTGAAGGCTATGTACTGACCAATAACCATGTCATAGAAGGTGCTGACGAAATCGTTGTCGCACTGGCTGACGGCCGTATCTCCAAGGCCACGGTAGTCGGTGCTGATCCCGACACCGATCTTGCCGCGCTCAAGATCCATATCGACGATCTGCCGGTTATCACTGTCGGTCAATCAGATACGCTGGCAGTGGGTGATGTCGTCCTGGCTATTGGTAACCCGTTTGGCGTTGGCCAAACCGTCACCATGGGCATTGTCAGCGCCACAGGGCGCAGTGGCCTCAATATCACTACTTTTGAGAATTTTATCCAGACTGACGCAGCCATCAACCCGGGCAACTCCGGGGGTGCGCTGATTAACGCCTTTGGTCAGCTTGTTGGTGTCAATACAGCAATATTTTCCAGAAGTGGCGGCTCGCAAGGAATCGGTTTCGCCATTCCGACCAGTGTCGCAACAGAAATATTGGAAGACTTGATTGCCAAAGGCCATGCCATACGTGGTTGGCTGGGTATAGAAGTACAGGATATTACGCCGCGCTTGGCTGAATCATTTCGGCTTGGCAGACCCAACGGCGTACTCGTTGCCGGTGTCTTGAAAAACAGCCCGGCCCACCTGGCCGGGATTCATGCCGGCGATATTATCGTTGGTATCGACGGTTTAAACTTCGCCAATAGCCGCGAAATGATGAACCAAATCGCTAAGACACCACCGGGCGAGACGCTGACAATCGAGTTGATCCGCAATCGCCAGGCCATACAGCTCGAGGCAGTTATTGGTCAGCGCCCTCAGCGCAGCTAAAAACCCGTCTTATTGGGTGTCACCACCACCATGCTTGGCGGTTTCTTCTTCGGACAACTCTTCTTCAGGCTTCTGCGCAGAGAAATACTTGGAGAAAAGCAGGCCCGCCTCAAACAACAACCACATAGGAATGGCCAGTAAGGTTTGGGAAAGAATGTCCGGCGGTGTCAGCAACATACCGATAACAAAGGCACCCACGAAGACATAAGGACGCTTTTCGCGCAAGCTGTCTGCCGTAGTCATACCCGTTTTTATCACCAATATGGTCGCAATCGGCACCTCAAAAGCAATCCCGAAAGCGAAGAAAATCTTGATAACAAAATTCAGATAGGAATTAATATCCGGCATCACAGCAACACCTTCCGGTGCTGTGTTTTGCAAAAAACCGAAAATTATCGGGAACACAACAAAGTAGGCAAACGCCATACCGAGATAAAATAGTAGGGTGCTTGATAATACAAGAGGAAAAGCCAGTCGCTTTTCATGTTTGTACAGGCCAGGCGAAATAAAGGCCCAGGCATGATAAAGCAAGATCGGAATACCGATAAATATCGCCAGCACCAAGGTCATTTTCAGTGGGGTTAAAAAGGGATCAATCACCCCCCATGAAATCATGTTGGCGCCTTCCGGCATGGCATCGATCAATGGCTTGGAAAGTATACCGTACAGCTTGTTGGCAAAAGGCAACAAAGCAACGAAAATCACCAAAATCGAAATCACTGCTCTGACCAGACGATCGCGCACTTCTTTCAAGTGCTCCAAAAAGGGCGACTCTTGTTCGGGAGGGAAGTTCTCTGTGGCCATAGGGCTTTAGTTAGGGGGTCTGCTTAGTAAAAGCGCAGCGGGTAGCTAGCTTGTTGACGTCTTATTATCAGTCGGAAGTGAACCACGTGGTGTATCGGCATCAATCGGGATCGATTCTTTGACCTGGTTAACCGTCTCATGCAGTTCGGCCAATTCTTTTTGATCTTGTGCCAACTTTTTCAACTCTTCGGCCTTATCGACCTCGTTTTTGATTTCTTCCTTAACGCTGGCGGCAATCTTGCGTGCCTTGCCCACCCATTGACCCACATTACGGATCAGTCCAGCAAATTTGTCCGGGCCGACAACGATTAGTGCAATGGCCGCGACAACCAGGATTTCCCAAGAGCTGATATCAAACATGGTACTAACCCTTAGACCTTCTCCTTGTCCCCGGAAACTTCTCGCTGAGACACTTCACCTTCAATAACATCACTGGCATCGGTCTTTTCCAGCTTGGCACCGTCATCATCGCCAGCTTCACCATCTTTCATAGCGCTTTTAAAGCCCTTAACCGCGCTACCCAAATCGCCACCGACATTGCGCAAGCGTTTTGCGCCAAACAAAAGCAGCACAATCACTAGAATAATCAACAACTGCCAAACACCGATACCACCCATGATTTCTCTCCAACGACCTGTTTTATTCAGTCACCGCTAGCCATTTGTTGCGCGCGATGCCTTCTCTTCAATACCAGAAACGCCAAAACGCCGCGTCAACTCGTCGGTCACTTCCGACACCGGTATCCCTCTATGTACCAGTAAAACCAGCGCGTGAAACCATAAATCAGCCATCTCGTAGACCACTTGTTCACGCGTTTCGCTCTGACCGGCGATAATGACCTCAATGGCCTCTTCGCCCAGTTTTTTGAGGATCTTAGTATCGCCTGCCTGGTACAAACTGGCAACGTAAGATGTATCGGGGTCAGCCGTTTTGCGGCTTACCAACACTTCCTCTAACTTTGTCAGAACATCACTCATCGTAGCCGGCCACGTTAATCGCTTTTATTGTGCTTTTCAACCGAAGTTTGCGCCAAAAACCACTTTATTCGTCGCCGCTTGCTAGCATGATGGGGCCTTAGAGACGAACTTCAATGCCTGCGGCCGCCATAAATTGCTTGGCCTCGCCCACGCTGAACTCACCATAATGGAAAATGCTGGCCGCTAGCACGGCATCAGCATGGCCCAGCTTAACACCGTCCACCAAATGTGGCAGCGAGCCAACACCACCTGAAGCGATAACGGGAATCCCGACAGAATCACTCACTGCACACGTCAGTTCCAGGTCAAAACCGTCTTTGGTACCGTCCCTGTCCATACTGGTCAGCAGGATTTCACCGGCGCCATATTGTTCCATGCGCTGCACCCACTCAATGACGTCGATTCCGGTTTCGCGACGCCCGCCGTGGGTATAAATCTGCCAACGTGGCGGCTCACCTTGCGCCCTGAGGGAATGCGATAGCATTCCTGAGGAAGTACTCTTGAGGGGCTGGCTCACACAGCGTGCATCAGCGGCCACGACAATACATTGCGCACCGTATTTGTCTGCGGCGCGACGCACCAAATCGGGGTCGGCAACGGCTGCGGTGTTTATCCCGACCTTATCGGCGCCGGCCTTGAGCATGCGACCAACATCTTCGACTGTGCGAATACCGCCACCTACGGTGAGTGGTATAAAAATCTCACCGGCCACTTGCTCAACAACGTGGACAATAGTATCGCGGCCCTCATGACTGGCGCTGATATCAAGAAAAACCAATTCGTCGGCGCCCTGTGTATCATAGCGACGCGCCACCTCAACGGGGTCGCCGGCGTCACAAATATCGACAAACTGCACGCCTTTAACAACGCGACCGTTATCAACATCAAGACAAGGAATAATACGTTTCGCGAGAGCCATGCCTGAGCTTAGAATTAATTGGCTGAAAACGCGTCAGCTACTTTTTGGGCTGCTGCCAAATCCAGTGTGCCTTCATAGAGTGCACGACCACTGATCGCGCCAACGATGCCTTCTTCTTCGACCGCACACAGCTTACGCACATCATCCATATTAGTAATCCCGCCGGATGCGATAACCGGAATGGCAATGGACTGGGCAAGCTTCACTGTCGCTTCAATGTTAACACCACCCATCATGCCGTCACGGCTGATATCAGTATAAATAATGGCCTCAACACCATCACGCTCAAAATGCTGCGCCATATCAATGACGTCGTGATGCGACAATTTTGACCAGCCATTTATCGCAACCTTGCCGTCTTTGGCATCAAGACCGACAATGATATGACCGGGAAACTCTGCGCAAACATCAGAAACAAAGTGTGGCTCGGTAACCGCAGTAGTACCAATAATGACGTAACTTACACCGCTGTCCAAGTATGCCTGGATAGTATCGTCATCGCGGATACCGCCACCGACCTGAATCGGAATGTCAGGCACGGCGTCAACAATACGGTGGATGATCTCGGCATTCACGGGCCGGCCGTGTATGGCACCATCAAGGTCTACCAGGTGCAGACGGCGGGCACCGGCCTCAACCCAGCGTTGCGCCATCGCTACCGGGTCATCGGAAAAGATCGTTTCGTCGTCCATTTTACCTTGGCGCAAGCGCACGCACCTGCCATCCTTAAGATCAATCGCTGGTATTAGCAGCATAATATTTTCCTCATTTCTGTTTCGCCATAAAGCAAAGCCATCGCCTTATTGTCCATTCCATTGCATAAAATTATCAAGCAGCCGCAGACCCATAGCCTGACTTTTTTCGGGGTGAAACTGCACCGCAAAAACATTCGTCGCACTCACTGCCGCACAAAACGCGCCACCATAATCGCATACCGCTGCAATGTGATCATCCTGCTCAGGTTCCACATAATAACTATGGACAAAATAAAAGCGGCTGCCAGGCGCGATACCATGCCACATAGGATGATCTCGGGTAAGGGATAACATGCTCCAACCCATATGTGGCACTTTGAGCCTGTGACCCGTCTTATCGACACGGTTTTGGCCAAAATAACGTGCCCGACCCGGTAATATGCCCAGACCCTCGCAACCACCATTTTCTTCGCTCGAATCGAACAAAGCTTGCATACCAAGACAGATGCCAAGAAACGGTTTTTGCTTGATCTGCTGCTTGATCAAATCATCCAGCGATAGGCGCTTTAATTCGGCCATAGCTTCACGCAGCGCGCCCACACCTGGGAAGACGACACGGTCAGCCTCAGTAATCACCGTAGGATCATTGGTCACATGAATCGATGCTTCGGGGCACACATGCTCAAGCGCCTTAGACACTGAACGTAGATTACCCATGCCATAATCGATGACTGCAACTGAATTCATATTATTTTATGTCGTCATTAGTTTACAAGACAGCTTTGGAAAATGAAGCGCTGGAGTTTAGAGCAAGGCGCGCCAACTACGTCGCATCACTGTGTATACAGATGCAGGGGGAATAAGCGCATCAAGGTAGCACTGTGCCAGAGCTAAAAGACTCATTTCTCCGTGTTTCCGTCAGAGTTTGCCCTTGGTAGAAGGAATGATGCCAACACTGCGTTCGTCAAATTCAACTGCCATGCGCAAGGCTCGGCCAAAGGCTTTAAACACGGTTTCAATAATGTGATGGGCATTGTCACCACACAGATTATCAATATGCAGCGTGATCCAGGAATGATTGACCAGACCACTGAAAAACTCGCGAAACAGATCGACGTCGAAACCACCAACGCTGGCGCGTGGAAAATCGACGCTGTATTCAAGCCCGGGACGGCCGGAAAAATCGATGACGACGCGAGACAAGGCTTCATCGAGTGGCACATAGGCATGGCCGTAACGACGAATACCGCATTTGTCACCAATTGCTTCAGACAACGCCTGGCCTAAGGTAATACCAATATCTTCGACAGTATGATGATCATCGATCTCGAGATCGCCCTTGGCGCTGACTTCAAGATCAACCAGGCCATGACGTGCGATCTGATCCAGCATATGGTCAAGAAACGGAATACCACTATCCAACTTGGCCTGACCGCTGCCATCTAGATTAATGCTGACCTCAATCTGAGTTTCTAGCGTATCGCGTTTTACTGACGCTTTACGATCTGTCATGACTTTCTCCAACCACTCGATACTATAGCAAAGTAACTAAGCCTTTATGCGATATTCCGCCGAGCGCGCATGCGCCGTCAGCCCTTCTCCACGTGCCAGCGTGGAAGCAATCTTGCCCAGTTCAGAGGCACCCTCAGGCGAACACATAATCAGACTTGAGCGTTTCTGAAAATCGTACACACCGAGCGGCGACGAAAAACGTGCAGTTCTGGCAGTCGGCAGTACGTGATTAGGGCCGGCGCAGTAATCACCCAACACTTCTGCTGTTGATTGCCCCATAAAGATCGCGCCGGCATGGCGCACTCCTGGCAATAATGATTGCGGGTCGGCTACCGACAACTGCAAATGCTCCGGCGCAATATAATTAATGACTGCCATGACGTCATCCATGCTAGCGGCCTCAATCATGGCGGCGCGGCGCGTCAATGACGCTTCGATAATTGCAGCGCGCTCCATCCCGGGCAGTAGCCGGTTAATACTTTCCTCAACTTGTTCAAGATACGCGGCATCCGTACTGATCAATATTGCCTGCGCATCCTCATCATGCTCTGACTGCGAGAACAAGTCCATGGCCATCCAATCAGCCGGCATGCTGTTGTCGGCCAGCACCAAAATTTCTGACGGGCCTGCAATCATATCGATACCGACCGTACCAAACACCATACGCTTGGCTGTCGCCACATAGATATTCCCGGGGCCAACAATTTTATCGACTGCCGGCACAGCGTCGGTGCCGTAAGCCAGCGCCGCAATCGCTTGCGCGCCACCTATCGTGAAGACACGATTCACGCCGCCAATAACTGCTGCTGCCAGCACCAACTCGTTGATCACGCCGTCCGGTGTCGGCACCACCATAATCAATTCATCAACACCCGCGACCTTGGCCGGAATGGCATTCATCAATACCGAGGAAGGATAAGCGGCTTTACCTCCCGGCACATAAAGGCCAACGCGATCCAGCGCGGTCACCTTTTGCCCGAGCAAGGTCCCGTCGTCCTCAGTATAGTGCCAGGACTCACTTTTTTGCTTGAGGTGATAATCACGCAAGCGCTGCGCTGCCTGCTCCAAGGCGGTTTTCTCCGCTGCCGGAATCGTCTCCAGGGCCTGCTGCAAACGCGAAGCGGGCAGCTCAAATTCAGCTGCGTTTGCTACCGTTAAATGATCAAAACGTTCTGTGTAATCCAGTAGCGCCGCATCGCCACGTTTACGCACATCGTGCAGGATTTCGCGCACGACATTATTGATAGTCAAGTCATCACCATCATCAAAGGCATGCACCGCTTCCAGCTGCTGCCAAAAATCAGCGGACGCGGTCTTTAATCGTCGTATGGCTACCATCTTCAACTATCGCTCTATCCAGATGATGATCATTGCAAACTCAGTCAACTCGCCTCTACCGCAGCAGCGATTTGCTCAATCAGCTTCTTAATACGAGACTGCTTCATTTTCATCGAACCCTTATTCACTACCAAACGTGAACTGACATCCATAATGTGTTCCATTGCGACAAGACCATTGGCACGCAGCGTGTTACCGGTATCGACCAGGTCAACAATCAAATCAGATAAGCCAACTATAGGCGCAAGCTCCATCGAACCATAAAGCTTGATGATTTCAACCTGCATACCTTGCCTGGCATAATAATCTTGCGTAGTACGCACATATTTGGTCGCGATGCGCATACGCGCCTGCCGTTGATTGGAGTCTGGCACACCCGCGAGCATGAGGGAGCAGCGGGCGATCTTTAGATCTAATGGCTCATATAAACCACTGCCATTATATTCCACTAAAACATCTTTACCCGCGATCCCCACGTCAGCAGCACCATACTCAACAAAAGTCGGCACATCCGCAGCACGAATAATCACTAATTTAACACCAGCTTGATTGGTATCGATGATCAACTTGCGACTGATGTCGGGATCTTCTGTTGGCACGATGCCAGCAGCAGCCAACAACGGCAATGCTTCTTTGTAGATGCGCCCTTTAGAAACGGCAATAGTAAGATTCTCGTTCAATTCTTTTCCCAAGCATTAATACGGTACACGGCGAATACTGGCACCAAGCTGTTGTAATTTTTCTTCGATGCATTCATAACCACGATCGACATGGTAGATACGATCTACAACCGTATCACCTTCGGCCACCAACCCGGCCAGCACCAAACTGGCAGACGCACGCAAATCGGTTGCCATCACTGGCGCTGCGGTAATCTTGTCGACACCGCTGCAAAACGCAGTATTGCCCTCAAGCCGGATATCCGCACCCATGCGTTGCAACTCTTGCACATGCATGAAACGATTTTCAAATACGTTTTCGGTAATGGCGCCATTGCCTTCAGCCACTGCATTGAGCGCAGCAAATTGTGCTTGCATATCAGTCGGGAATGCCGGGTAAGGTGCGGTATAAACATCAACCGCTCGCGGGCGACGACCCTCCATATCCAGCTCGATCCAGTCATCACCCACCTCTATCTTGGCACCGGCATCACGCAACTTGGTTAACACTGAATCAAGCAAAGCAGGGTTGGTGTCTTTCACCTTGACTCGGCCACCCGTGATCGCGCCCGCCACGAGATAGGTTCCCGTTTCAATGCGATCAGGTAAAATATGATACGCCGTACCATGCAGCTCTTCTATACCGGTAATGACAATACGGTCGCTACCGGCACCTTCGATCTTGGCGCCCATACTGATCAGAAAATTGGCTAGATCGACAACTTCAGGCTCACGCGCTGCATTCTCGAGCACGGTCTCACCTTCAGCCAAAGTGGCAGCCATCATCAGATTTTCAGTGCCCGTGACCGACACCACATCAAGAAAAATATTAGCGCCTTTAAGGCGGCCAGCTTTAGCATTGATATAGCCCTTATCCATGCTAAAGGTCGCCCCCATCGCCTCAAGGCCTTTAATATGGAGATTGACGGGCCGCGAACCAATTGCGCAGCCGCCAGGCAATGACACATGTGCCTCACCATAGCGCGCCAATAAAGGACCCAGCGCCAAAATCGATGCGCGCATGGTTTTAACCAACTCGTAAGGCGCATCGAAATTCTCAATCGTTGAGGCATCGACCTCGACCCCCATTCGCTCATCGATCACCAAGGTAACACCCATGCGACCCAACAGCTCCATGGTCGTGGTGACATCGCGCAGATGTGGGACGTTGGAAATTGCAACGGACTCACGTGTCAGCAAGCAGGCGATGATAATCGGCAACGCCGCATTTTTTGCGCCGGAGATACGAATATCGCCATTGAGACGACGACCTCCGGAAATGATGAGTTTGTCCATGCTAAACGATTGTGTATGTTGTTATTAGGATAAAGTGATTTCGCGTATAATTTGCGAAGGTGCAAGCTGGCAACATCTAAGCAGTTTGCGGCACCCGCGTCTTCAGAGCAAGCGCATGAATCGCTGCATTCTCAACGTTGCCACCCAAAGTGGCGTAAACCATGCGATGCTGCTCAAGCATGGATTTACCACGAAAGGCCTCGGCCACGACTACCGCCTCAAAATGAACACCATCGTCACCCTTGACTTTAACGTCGGCGCCAGGCAACCCAGCTTGGATCATTTGTGCGATTTCGGAAGCTTGCATGGTATTAGGTCCACAAAATAAGGGGGGCATTCTAGCATAAGGCGGATGTCAAACATCAGTAACGAGGCCATACACACTACGCAGCGATGGGCAAAATCTTATCAAGCCCGGTCATTTCCAACACAGACAGAATGCCAGCAGGGATCTCAACAAAATGCAATTCACTGCCCGCTGCACTGGCTTGACGATAGAGTTCAACCATAAACGCCGTTGCGGCACTATCAGCACGCTTTATTCCGGCCAGACTGATCGTAACGGGTCCAGGCTGTGATGCCAGCATCTCGATAAGCGCTGAGGATTGCGCAACGCTGTCAAAACTCAGTTCGCCACTGAGATCGCAGCGCCCCTGATCCAGCCGGTAGTCAAGCAGACCCATTGGCATTAGCCAGCCGTTGCAAGCCGGTTACGACGTTCAAGGTCTGCCACCAGCGCATCAATACCTTTTTTTCCGATAAAACTGGAAAACGTGCTGCGATAATTGGTAATCAGGCTCACGCCTTCAATGGTGATATTAAACACCTTCCAGGCACCGCCCTTTTCATACAAACGATAGGTGACATGTACCGGCTCGCCACCATCATCCACCTCGCTGATCACGCTGACATGCTTATCCCCTTCCTCCGCCCGCACCTGCTTGTAACTCACCTTGGCGTCAGCAAAATCATATAAGGCTTTGGCATAAGTATTTACCAAAAGCTCACGAAACTGCACCGCAAAGGCCTTGCGCTGTGACACTGTGGCACGACGCCAATACTTTCCCAAGGCAAGCTTGGACATGCGGACGAAGTCAAAGTGAGGAAGTATTTTTTCGCTAACGATTTGGCGCAATACCGCATTGTCCGCCTCAATGGCTTCTTTTTCTGAGCGAAAAGCAGACAGCAACTCTGTCGTTGTGGTCTCGACCAGTTGCTGAGCGGGGTGGCTTTGCGCCACTGCGCTACCAGTAAACAAGCATGTGATAATAAAGACTTGAAATAGACTCCGCTTTATCAGCATTGCGATCTCCTTAAACCCTGTGCACATTATATTCTCACAGACAAACCGAACGGCCGCTTAATCCAACTACTCCGCCTGGGACTCGTTCAATAAAAAATGGCCGATAAGCTGCTCTATTATGATAGCTGACTGAGTCAGCTCAATCACATCACCAGAAGCAAGATAGTCTTCTTCAGCACCGGGCTCTAAACCAATATACTGCTCACCCAGCAAGCCTGAGGTAAAAATATTCGCGGCGGTATCAACAGGCAAGCGATCATAACTGTTGCCAATAGTCATCTCAATCACCGCCTCATATCTGTCCTGATCATAGCTAATGGCGTTAACGCGGCCGATTCTCACACCACCCAGGCGTACCGGCGAACGCACTTTAAGCCCGCCAATATTTTCGAATCGCGCACTGACAGTATAGCCATCAGTATCGGAAAAGGCACCGAGGTTGCTGACCTTCATCGCCAACATCACCAAGGCGGCCAAGCCGACAGCGACGAAACACCCCACAGCAATTTCGGTCATTCTGGTATACATGGATTAGCTACCTCCAAACATCAGCGCAGTTAATATAAAATCAAAAGCCAGCACTGCAAAAGCACTATGCACCACCGTGCGCATGGTCGCACGACTGACTCCTTCAGCCGTAGGCTTGGCATCGTAACCCTCAAATACCGCAATCCAGGTAATAATGATGCCGAAAACCAGACTCTTGATCATGCCGTTAAGAATATCATCATAAAAATCAACATTGGCCTGCATTAATGACCAAAAGGCGCCGCTATCGACACCCAGCATACCAACGCCCACCAGGTAACCACCGATGATACCAACGGCACTAAACATCGCCGCCAATAGGGGCATAGACAGAATACCGGCCAGAAAACGCGGGGCAACCACGCGCTTTATCGGGTCCACGGCCATCATCTCCATGCTTGACAACTGCTCGGTTGCTTTCATCAAGCCGATTTCTGCGGTTAACGCCGAACCAGCGCGACCAGCAAACAACAACCCTGTCAACACCGGACCCAGTTCGCGCACCAACGACAAAGCAACTACTTGCCCAAGTATTTGCTCAGAACCAAAATCGCGCAGGGTGTAAAACATTTGCAGGCCAAGCACCATCCCAACGGCCAAGGCAGAAACCGCAATAATTGCTATCGACAATACACCCACTTCATAAAGTTGAGTGATTACCAAGGAAAAACGGCGCAGCAACGGTGGTATACCTGCAATCACCTGGACAATAAACAAGGTGGCCTGACCAAGGCGCGCCAACGCGCGTAACGCTGCCTCACCGATGAGTCGTATTGGCTCAAACATTAGCTGTATTCTCGTTAATCACCATCAACACCACATTATGACTTCGCCAAGCCAAACAAATCTTTCTTATAGTCCAGCGCAGGGTACTGAAACGATACCGGGCCATCAGGCTCCGCCCGCAAAAACTGTTGCGCCCACGGTGAGTCGGATTGCTGCAACTGCTGTGGTGTTCCGCTCGCAATCACTTTGCCAGCCGAGATCAAATAGACATAGTCGGAAATCGCCATCACTTCATGCACATCGTGTGAGACGATAATGCTGGTCAGACCCAAACTATCGTTAAGTAATTTTATCAGGCGCGTTATTACGCCCATGGTAATCGGATCCTGGCCGACAAAGGGCTCATCATACATCATCAGGCGCGGATCCAGCGCGACGGCCCTGGCAAGCGCCACACGCCGCGCCATCCCGCCTGATAATTCCGCCGGCATCAGCTCAGCCGCGCCGCGCAAACCTACCGCCTCTAACTTTGATAACACCAGATGCCGCACCATCCGCTCCGACAACTTGGTATGTTCTCGTATAGGAAACGCGACGTTGTCATAAACACTAAGCCCGGTAAATAACGCGCTGGCCTGAAACAACAGCCCCATGCTTTTACGCGTCTCCAGTAATTGCGCCTTACCCAGCGCTGGAATACTTTCCCCATCAAAAACAATATCCCCTCTATGCGGCGCTACTTGACCGCCAATCATACGCAACAAGGTGGTTTTTCCGGTACCGCTCGGCCCCATGATCGTTGTAATCTTACCGCGCTCAACCTCGATATCGATCCCATCAGCAATGGCTCGCCTTCCATAACTAAAATGGAGACCCTTGATAGTTAAAAGTACGTTTGATGACATGAGCTTAATCCGCCAAGCAATAAAAAATTAAAATGGTGAACAACATCCCAAGCGGCGATGCTCAAGTGCAGGAAAAGTTTTTCTAACTCGATTGATCACAGCATGGTCAATTTCCGCTACCACCACTCCCGAACCATTCTCAAGGCAATCGTTAACCATACCCCACGGGTCAACAACCATAGAGTGACCATAACTTTCACGACCATTGATATGGTAACCACCCTGGTTTGGTGCCACCAGGTAACACAAGTTTTCAATGGCGCGCGCACAAACCAGATGCAGCCAATGCGCTTTACCCGTCACGGCGGTAAAAGCAGAAGGAACCAGGATCATATCAACCCCTGCCTCGGCCATCTGCCTGAACTGCTCGGGGAATCGCAGGTCATAGCACACAGCCAGACCAATGCGGCCAAATACGGTGTCGATGCAGCAGACCTCATTACCCGGCTCTATAGTTTTCGATTCCGCATACTGCTCATTACTCTCTTCAAGCGTCACGTCAAACAAATGAATTTTGTCATAACGTGCAACACGCTGACCACTACTATCAAACATCAGGCAAGCCGCACGAACATGTCCAGCGGCCGCCGTCAAGGGAATAGTGCCACCGACCAACCAGATACCGTGTTTATTGGCTTGATTTGCCAGAAAATCCTGCACTGCTCCGGCACCGTCAACTTCCGCCACCCGCAGCCTGTCCTCTTCGGCGATACCCATAAATGAAAAGTTTTCCGGCAAAACAACCAGCTTGGCATCGCGCTCAACTGCAATATTAATCAGCCTTTCGGCTTCCATTAAATTGGCACTAACACTAGGCCCAGATGCCATCTGAATCGCAGCCACATTAAACTTTGTGTGTATTTTTTTAGCCATACTGGTTATCTTTATTCTAATCCTGTCGTTCTTCACTCTGCGTATTCGCA
The DNA here is from genome assembly GCA_015492075.1 of Gammaproteobacteria bacterium. Lineage (GTDB taxonomy): Bacteria > Pseudomonadota > Gammaproteobacteria. The sequence goes on along the minus strand of WGFU01000031.1, from coordinate 23,684 downwards.
CTTTTCAATAAAACAACCTGGGGGTTGGACCAGGGCCCACTAACCTGATATTTGTAGTGCAGTATTTTCGGATTAAATAATTTATGTAAAAACAAAATTGCCGTCCCAATCCCCGCGCCAGCCGGGCCAGCGACAGCCGCCCCCACCAAAGGCAAACTCGAACTCACCTCAGGCGTTACCGCCATGACTTGATCGTAATCTTGTTTAGCCAGACCGATTCTTCCCGCAATATCAATTCGTACGGCCGGCCCCTGCATAAACAGATCATCGGTCGTGGCATCTCCATTCTTTACCGAAAAACTACCTTCAATCGTATTGATCTGCAAGCCTTTCTTAAACAAATCAGAAAAATCCAGACTTAAGCGCTGCGGTAAGGCTTGTATACTCAACAAGCCAAAAACTCTTCCCGCACCGGGATCAATATCACTAAAACTGATGTCCTTAACCGATAACGCAAGTTGCCCATTTAACTTATCATGTGTGTAATCCGACGGCATTCCTTGCCAAAACACATTAGCATTAACGGCACTTTTACCCCCGCTCACATTATCTGCAGCATAACCAAAGTGGTTCAGCATTTCCCCCAGATCATCGGTTTCAATAACAACATTAAATGAGGAACGCTGAGTATTCGCTATCTGTATCCAATTGCCGGCACCCGCCAATGAAAACGTCGGCGCATCGATGACAATAGCGTCAATATGCTGCCCCTGTTTGATCTTGTTGGTTTTAAATGCGACCTTACCTAGGTCAAAATCATTGTAGTTAAACTGCTTTACCGTCAGATTAACCGTTGGCAAATCGCGCGGATCATAACTGTCCGCCTGGCCGACCTGTTTTAACTCGACAGGGCTCAACACTAACTCATCCATGGTCAGCGTAATATGTGCATCTGCTGCGGCACCCTCGGTCTCCACGATCCCGCGTATACCCTCACCACTTAAGGCGGCATGCCACCGGCCATTAGTCTGCTTTGCATCTACGCTTACACGCTGCCAAAGATAATCGAACACGTCCAGCCTATCCGCAACCAGCTTCACCTCGACAGGTAAGTCAGCGCTGGATTGACTGCCGTCAACCCACAATGTCGATGCGCTAATCCATTCATCTAATACAAGTTTGTCCAGCACACCATCGATAAAAATCCCTTTGGATCCCGCCACACGCTTCACCGGGGGTTTGCCTAGGCCGACATTTAGTAACGCCAGCCTGACAGTAGCATTTGGCCCTGATTCGATTTCAACATCGGCCTGAATATCCGCCCCATATGACAAGACAATGGGCTTACTACCAATAGGCAAGGCAGTACTTAACGAAAACAATTTGTCTTCATCCGCACTCTTGGCCAATGGCTGAGGAAATTGACTGACAATCCCCACCAGATCGGACTCCACAGACAAATCGAGCTTGCCTCCCAATACCACCAACTGCGCTTTCCATTGCGACTTGCCGGCAGCACGCTTCGTTAACCAAGGCAAACCACTGAGGCGCGCATAGCTTGCCACGTCGCCCTGGCCTCGCCCGGTAAATTTGATCCCATGTTTATCGCCATCGACCACTGGCTCAAAATCAACCAGCGTACGCATGCCAAAAATGTCCGCGCCAATTGCATCGCCGCGCAAGCCTTTGTTATCGAAGTGAAGAGTGCCATCGATATTTTTCGCAATAAACTGGTCATTGGCCACGCTCAGGTGATTATCAACCATAGCAAGCTTACCAAAGACGCTCACTTTACCCGGAATAGGGATATCCAGTCTCAATGAAAGTTCGCTTTCACCATCTACCGACAAGACCTGCAATGCGTCTTTAAATCGCTTTTTGAGAGGGCTTTGCGCTACAAACCGCAAGGCGTCCGCACTCGGGCCTTGCGTCGTACCGATAACCTTCATCGCCACCGGCTTGACGGTAAAATCAGTCACGCTCATGCGTGCTTGCTTGATCTTGGTATCAAAGGCTGAACCCCGGTCTGCAATCAGCTCTATGCCCGCATTGCGAACACGTAGATTGGCACCGATATTTTGAATCGCTGGCCAGCCGCGGCTATATTCAAGCTGCGCCTGATCAATCCGCGCATCCACCGAGAACGCACCACCACCATCTTTAAACGGAAATTTTGCCAACAAGCCTTCCAATCTCACTGTACCTGCTGACAACCGCCCCTGCTTTAGCGCGCGGTCAAACCACTGTACAGTTTTAGCAGGCATAATTTTAGCGGGCAGATAAAGGGAACGCTTGGCGATATCCGCTCGCTCCAATGCCAGTTCAAGATCAATATAGGGAGATGCTTTTTGATCTACTGGAATGCGCATAGCCACATTACCGGCCAATGCGATATCTGCATTGTTCAATGTAATGTCGCTGACTTCAACCAAAAGTCCAGAATCATATTTCGACCATGCCAAGTCAAGTGCCAAGCTATCGAACTGCAAAGGGCTACGAAACCACCGCGAGGCGGTAAACCTTGAATCAGGTGTCGCAATAACAAGCTGACCATGATCACCCCGGTAATGAACAAAACCACTCAAACCGCCAATACCGGGCAATTGCTCGGAAGGCGCCACAATGAAATTGTCGAATTCGGCATAGGCTGACAACACTGCATCCTCGCCTTGTCGCCATTGCAATATGGTTTTACTGACATCCCCACTCACATTCATCCGGCTGAGAGCGGATAATTGCTCACCGGAAAGCCAGGGAGTCGCACGCACCAGACCCAGCATATCGTCCACGCGATAACTACCGGTTTGCAAAATCAGTGCGCGCGCCTTGGTGTCGTCGCGGTAGCGCAATTGCAAATCGAGGCTCTGCTCTGACGCACCAACACGGGCAATGCGCAGCGGCGCAACAGCCATTGCCCACTCCTGCTGTTGCTTGCGCACGGCAAAATCAGCACTTAGCTCACTAATCATCAGTTCGCTGCCGAGCTTTTTCGAGGATTCGTCGCTTAGCCGAAGTTTCGCTGCAGCTAAGCGACCCTGCGCAACAAAGGTCTGGTCCGAGGCGACCGTCGCCCACATCTCAAGATCGAGCACACCTCCTTTCACTTTATTGGCATTATCACGGGCACGGCCATTCGCAGCAGCCTTGATAAATTCCTCGGCAAAACCTGGAACAGAAATGCTCTCCAGCTTGATATAACTATCAACCGACCAGTCATCCTGCAACAAAGGAATACCATTAAGGTTTGCCACTAACTCTACTTTTCCACCAAGAGACGCAGGCATATCAATTTGTGCCGCAAGCTGGTGATGCTCGTCAGCATTGACCACATAAACACCAAACTTGGAAAAAATCTGAAGCAGTTCAGGTCGCTTTTCACTAGTGAGGTACAGTGTGCCATTCTCAACAACCACCTGCTGCTGACGCGCAAGCCACTGCGCCAAGTTGCGGTACAACGCCATATCCACGCGCTTTTCAGATGCCGGCAAGCCTGCCAGAGAAAAACGACCCTCAGCACTCTCAACCACATACAATTCAAAACCGGCCAAACGAATCTCATTGGATATGAGACGCCTTTGCAATACCGAACTAATAAGGTCAACCCCGAGAGAGACGCGCCCGAATTCAAGCGCTTGCTCATCGCCAAGCGCGATACTGACATTTTGCAATTCAATTTGTGGTTTGAAATGCCGCCATGATGCGTCGATGTCACCAATGATGACATCACGGCCAGCCACATCGCTAATGGCTGATTGGATTTGCTGCCGGAAATCATCGGCATAAGGAACAACCAGACGCATCAAGCTCAACGCCATTGCAGCAATAATCACAATCGCTGCCAGCGAATACAGTAATACCGAGGAAGGGGTTCTGAATACGCTCACATCGTTACTATCAAAGAGGGTTTGTCACACTGCAAAAAACCTAAGACAAAATAAGCCGGTTAACATTCACTTGTGTGACAAAGCTTACATTAACACCACGTCAAACTGGTCTCGAAAATACAAGGGCTCAGTTTGAAAGCGGATGGGTTTACCAATAAACTCTTCGAGTTCTGCAATGCTGGCCGCCTCCTCGTCCTGAAACAGTTCAACCACCTCACGCGAGGCCAAAACCAAATACTCTTTCACGTCATATTGACGCGCCTCACGTAAAATATCGCGTAGAATCTCGTAGCTCACTGTCTTTGCTGTTTTGACGGTACCGCGACCATCACAAGAAGGGCAGGACTCACATAATAATTGCCCCAAACTTTCACGCGTGCGCTTACGTGACATCTCAACTAGCCCGAGTGGCGATACCTCAGTGATCACACTCTTCGCTGTATCCAAGGCCACGGCTTTTTCCAGCGCGCGTAAAACTTGCCGTTTATGCTCATCTTCTTCCATATCGATAAAATCGATAATGATGATGCCACCCAAGTTGCGCAACCGCAGCTGCCGCATAAGGGTATGCACGGCTTCGAGGTTGGTTTTATATATCGTCTCTTCAAGGTTACGGCTGCCAACATAAGCGCCGGTGTTGATATCAATGGTAATCATGGCCTCGGTCTGCTCAATAATCAGATAGCCACCTGATTTGAGCGGGACCTTACGTTCCAGCGCGCGCTGAATCTCATCTTCCACCGAATAAAGGTCGAATATTGGTCTCTCGCCAGGATAGTATTCTATGCGTGGTAACAATTCAGGAATGAATTTCCTGGCCACCTCACCTGCGGTTTTATAGGCCTCGCGCGAGTCTATGCGAATCTTGTTCACCTGTGTCCAGGTCATATCACGAATGGTACGTACAACCAAAGGCAGATCCTCATGAACAATTTCCCCAACCGCTGCCTCTTTCGCTTGTCGCTGTACCGAGCGCCATAAACGTTGCAGGAAACCCATATCGGCACGCAGCTGTTCCGCGCTTGCGCCTTCCGCCGCAGTACGAACAATATACCCACCACTGCTGTCATCACTCTCTTGACGTACCAGCTCACGCAAACGGTCACGCTCTTCATCACTTTCGATACGCTGTGATATGCCGATGGATCCCATGTTTTCCATATACACCAAAAAGCGCGACGCCACTGACAAATGCATGGTCAAACGCGCGCCTTTGGTGCCAATGGGATCTTTGGTCACCTGCACCAAGATTTCGTCGCCTTCTTTTAGCAACTCACGAATATCGCATTCAGCAACACCATTACCGTTGCCCCCGTTACGATTGCCTGCTTCCGTTTCAGAGTCTCCGTTGAAATATGTACGCGCAGGCGAACCCGCAACATCCGACACGTGCAGAAAAGCCGTGCGATCAAGCCCAACCTCAACAAAGGCGGCCTGCATACCGGGCAGCACGCGGCAAACCTTTCCTTTATAAATATTGCTGACTAAACTTTGCTTGCCTGAGCGTTCAATAAAAACATCTTGCAAAAGACCATTTTCAACATAGGCAATGCGTGTCTCTCGAGGCGTCACATTGATTAATAATTCATTATTCATTATTCATCTTCTTAACAGTGTGTCTAATCACGAACCAGCACATTAATACCAAATCGCCTTAATAACTCACTCGTTTCATATAGTGGCAATCCCATTACTGCGGAATAGCTCCCTTCAATACGATCAATAAAACTGGCGGCAATCCCTTGTACCGCATAGCCGCCAGCCTTATCCAGAACCGTTTCACAATTCCCATAATATTCAATCTCGGCGCGTGTCAACGGGCGCATGTGAACCCGCGTCACATTACAAAGCAGTTCTACAGTAATCTTTCCAGTATCGACAACTTCACCGGCCACCGCAACCGCCGTCAACACTTCATGCCAGTTATTCGATAAACGAGCCAACATATGGTATGCCTGATCACTGTCTGTCGGCTTACCTAGCACATCGCCGTCAACCACAACAATGGTATCGGCACCCAACACCGGGCATTGCACCCCGAGTGCATGCTGCACTGACGAGGCCTTTTCTGTGGCAAGTCGACAAACATAATTACCTGGCGTTTCGCCTGACCGCGGCTGTTCGTCGATGTCGCTCACACAGACCTCAAATTTGACGCCAATCTGCTGCAACAACTCGGCACGCCGTGGCGACGCGGAGGCAAGATAGATATCAGGGGAGGTAGACATCAGTGAAGTTTAACCGCGATGATAAGGTAGACCGCGACCAATGCTCCAGGCACGATAAAGTTGCTCTGCGAGCACGACGCGCACCAACATGTGCGGCAAGGTAAGTTGAGACAGAGACCAACGTAGCGTCGCACGTTGCAAGCAAGCCTGCGCCAGGCCATCAGCACCGCCCACCAACAACGCCACATCATCGCCGCTTGCCATCCACTCGGTTAAAGAACTGGCGAGCCTCTCGCTACTCCATTGCCTACCATTGACATCAAGGGCAATGCACAAGGCATTTTTGGGTATCGCAGCAAGCATGCGCTCACCTTCACCTGTTATCAGCCGCTTGATATCCGTGTTTTTGCCACGCTTGCCCGCCTCGATTTCACGTAATTGCAAGCCACATTCATGCGGCAGGCGCCGGGCAAAGTCATGATAGGCATCGTTAACCCAAGCAGGCATACGGGTCCCGACACTGATGAGATGAAGGCGCATAACCCGAAAACAGCCTAAACAACAACGTTGCTGGTGTTAAGGCAAGGCCTTTCGAGATAGCGCAAATCAGCAAATAAAAACGCGTTTTTTTGTCGCTTGCTAAACTTGTTCACGCTCTTCCAGATTGTCGATATCCCACAGACTTTCCAGTTTATAAAACTCTCTCGCCTGCGGCAGCATGACATGAACAATCACGTCACCGAAATCAATCAACACCCATTCACCCTCGGTTTCACCTTCCATGCCTAAGGGGCGACAACCTGCCTTTTTTAAGGTGTCGGCCACGCTCGATGCCAGTGACTTAACATGACGATCCGAGGTGCCGCTGGCGATGACCATATAGTCGGCGATCGAAGTCAGACCGCGAACATCCAACGCCAGAATGTCCTGCGCCTTCAAGTCATCAAGCGCGATCATAACCTTATCTTTTATATTCTCTGCTTGCATGCAAGATTCCATGATTTACCCATGTTGTACCCCTGGGCACGTTAAACCCCAAGAGCCTGCCCCCGACCTGAGCTGGGGGCACGTTGATATAATTTATTTTGTTCGATATACATTAACACGCTGTCGGGAATCAGATATCTGGCCTCTCTCCCCGCCAGCAAACTCTGACGTATACTTGTGGCCGATATGTGCAATGGTGTCACGTCCAACTCATAGATAGCCCCTGCCGGCGCTGAAGACAATTCAGACTGCTCACCTGTTGCCGCCTTTGCATAATATTGCTTTATCTGACTATCCCATTTGACCGCTTCACCGGCGCGGCGCATAACGACAATATGCGCCAAATCAAGCAACTCCTGCCAGCGGTGCCACGTCGCCAGGCCCGCAAACACATCTCCACCCAGAATCAAACAAAGCGGTGCATCACCATGCTCTTTACGAACAGACGACAGGGTGTCATAAGTGTAAGAAGGGCCATCGCGTAGCATTTCACGATCATCGGCAAGTAGACGAGTCTGACCGGACAAGGCCAGTTGCAACATTTGCCAACGGTGCTGTATCGATACTTGCGGCGTATCGCGGTGCGGCGGCTGCGCGCTGAGAACCATTAACACCTTTGACAACGAAAGCTGCTCGGCAACTTCTAATGCCGAACGCAAGTGACCAAAATGGATCGGGTCAAAGGTGCCGCCATAAATTCCTATCATTTCGCTAGGATCAGCGACGAATATGGCCGTCACCCAACACTATATATTTTTGTGACGTCAAGCCATGCAGCCCGACCGGGCCGCGCGCATGAATCTTGTCTGTGCTGATACCGATCTCAGCACCAAGACCGTATTCAAAACCGTCAGCAAACCGTGTTGAGGTGTTAACCATGACCGAGCTTGAATCGACTTCACGCAAGAAACGTTGCGTCGCAGAATAGCTTTCACTGACTATCGATTCGGTATGGTGAGAGCTGTATTCATGAATATGATCCAGTGCTTGATCCAGGCCATCCACCATGCGAACCGACAAAATCGGCGCTAAATATTCTTCATGCCAATCTTCTTCGCTCGCCGCCTTGGCATCGGTAATGATTTTTAATGTACGTGCGCAGCCGCGCAGCTCAACGCCCTTTGCAGCGTATTCTTTAGCCAATAAAGGCAGCACCTTCGGCGCAATCGATTCAGCTACCAACAATGTCTCCATCGTATTGCAGGTGCCATAACGCTGGGTCTTGGCATTCACGGCTATTGCCACCGCCTTATCGATATCCGCCGTATCATCAATATAAACATGACAGACGCCATGCAGATGCTTGATCACTGGCACCCGCGCGTCAGCACTGACACGTTCGATCAGGCCCTTGCCACCGCGTGGCACGATAATATCAACGTATTCTTCCATCTGCACCAAGGCACTCACCGCAGCACGGTCGGTTGTCGCTACCACCTGCACTGCGGCCAATGGCAGACCCGCCGCGCGCAAACCGTCATGAATGCAACGGGCAATGGCCTGATTGGAATGAGCCGCTTCTGAGCCACCGCGCAATATCGCTGCATTACCGGACTTCAAACATAGAGCTGCCGCATCGGCGGTGACATTGGGCCGCGATTCGTAAATGATTCCGACCACTCCTAACGGTACACGCATGCGCCCAACCTGGATACCTGAGGGACGAAAACTCAAATCGCTGATTTCACCCACTGGATCAGGCAATGCCGCGATCTGACGCAAGCCATCCGCCATGGACTCGACGCGCTCGGCATTAAGCTCGAGCCGATCCATCAAGGCAGCATTCAAACCACGAGCGCGGCCAAGCTCAAGGTCTTTCTTATTCTCGGCAATCAAATCGGCCTGGCGATGGCTGATGGCATCTGCCGCTGCCATCAAGGCCGCGTTCTTGTCAGCCGTACTGGCAGACATCAGCGCACGCGATGCAGCTTTGGCATTAGCGCCTAGCTCACGCATCATAACGCGGAGACTGTCTGTGTCCATTTTGGTGTTAAACTCTGTGGGTACGGAAACCATAACGTATATTCAATTAGGTAGAAGCTTAAAATAACGCAATCAGTGGCGCTCAGGCGCTATCGCGAACAGGTAACGGGGCCGCACCAGCGACCGCCTGCGCCAATTGTAACAATTCATCCCACACGCTGCCTACCGCAGCGCCTTTAATGATGCGGTCGACCCTGGCCGCACGCTGCAGTAATCGCCGCCACGCCTTAACATCCTGACGTTTCAAGGCCGCAACGATCAATGGTAATCGCTTTTGCCAGACGCCAAGCGAACGCGCGCGACTGCTGTCGACACGGCCTGTCGAACCCGCGCTGCTCGCCAATCTCACCAGGGTCCGCAGTTCGCGTGACAAGGCCCACAACACCAGGGTGGGCGCAATACCCTCTTTCTCGAGCATCGCCACCATACGCTGAACACGCACCATATCGCCCGCCAAAGCGCTGTCAACCAACCCGAAGACGTCGAAGCGGGCATTATCGCTAATACTGACTTCGATGGTGGCCGCGCTGATGCGTGTACCAGTTTGCATCAAGCTCAGCTTGGCAATTTCTTGCACCGCGGCCAGCAAATTCCCTTCAACATAATCTGCCAGCAAATGAATGGCATCTTGATCCGCCTCAAGACCCTGTTGGCGCATGCGTGCCGACAACCATGAACCCAGCTCACGCCGCTCTAACGGCCAGACCTGAACAACAGCACCAACCTTGTCCATGGCCTTATACCAAGCAGCGGATTTCGCCTTGGCGTCCAGTTTAGGCATAACCAGCAGAAAAAGGGTGTCTGCGGGCATATGCTGCGCTAACTCACGCAACGTGCGCGAACCCACATCCCCCGGGGTCGGCTTGTTAAAGCGTAGCTCGATCAAACGGCGACTGGAAAATAATGACAAGGCATCTGCGGAGGCAGCCAGGCTTTGCCAATCAAAGCCGCTGTCAACATGATGGCATTCGCGCGAATCAAAACCTTGCGTTTCGGCGGCCTGGCGCAATTGGTCGGCCGCCTCCTGCACTAACAAGGGCTCATCGCCGGAAATGATGTAGCACGGCAATAACGGTTTTTTTAGCTGTGGCGGTAGCTGGCGAGCGTCAATTTTCACTGTGCTACGCGCTTGATCCTGCGCGGCGCAAGACACGCAAAATCGTATTGACCACATCGCCACGCATCTCGTTATAGAGTCTTTGCTCTTCTTCCGCCTTGGCTAACACCTGGCTCTCATTGAAAATGAGATCACGCCGCGCACTGGCGCTGCGCTGCGTTGAGGTACCGTCAGGCATGCTAATACGATAGCTCACGGAATAGTACAATTCGAATTCAGATACCTTGGCCGAGTTGTTCACGGACAACACGCGGCGTGAACGTGAAATTGAACCGAGGCTGAGACTGACATCGGCCAAGTTATCAGCCGCAACTTCGACAACGCCGGATTGCTGCAAACGCCGCTTTAACAAAGCCAGCAAGACGGCATCCTGCTCACCGCCGGTCAAATATACCGATGCGATAGCCAGCTCGATGTTGCCGTTTTGCACGCCGCGTAATTGGTAGCCACAGGCCGCCAACGTGGTTGACAATAACAATAATAGTAATAATCTAGCCGGCAACAACGATATTCACCAAACGTTTGGGGACGATAATAATTTTCTTGATCTCCTTGCCTGCAACGAATCGCGCAACATTATCAGAGGCCAATGCCGCCTGTTCGATCAAATCATTCGACGCGCCAGCGGCGACCGTAATACGGTCGCGTAGTTTACCATTGACCTGCACCACCAATTCGATTTCGTCACTCACCAGCGCCGTGCTGTCAACCTGCGGCCAGCCTGCGTCGAGAATATCATTATCGTGGCCGATTTGCCGCCATAAGGCATGGGTAACATGCGGCACGATGGGCGCAATAATACGCAGCAATATCGTCACCGCTTCGCAATAGGCCAGGCCCGCGCCGCGATTATGGGCATCATCTTCCTGTGGCCAGCGCGCCAGCAGATTAACCATTTTCATTGCCGTGGCCACCACGGTATTAAATTGATATTTAGCCATATCGCGATTGGCCTGTTCGAGCAAACCATGCAGTTCGAAACGCTGTTTTTTTATAGCAGAACCCAGGGTTGACCAATCAGCTGTGGAGAGCAAGGCAACATTGCCACGCAGAGTCTGATTCACCGGCTCTTCAAGTAGCAGCTTCCAAAGGCGGCGCAGAAAACGATACGCACCCTCGACGGCCTCGTCATTCCATTCCAATGAGTGCTCCGGTGGCGCGGCAAACATGGTAAATAACCGGACTGTGTCGGCACCGTAACGCTCGATCAGGGCTTGCGGATCAACGGTATTACCCTTCGACTTCGACATCTTGCTGCCATCCTTAAGCACCATGCCTTGCGTCAACAAACGTTTAAACGGCTCGTCACTGCTGACCAGGCCTTCGTCGCGCAACAGTTTGTGGTAAAAACGCGCATAGAGCAGATGCAAAATGGCATGCTCGATCCCTCCCACATATTGATCAACCGGCAGCCAGTCGTTAGCGCGGGAATCCAGCATGGCCTTGTCGTTATCGCGGCAGGTATAACGTGCGTAATACCAGGATGACTGCATAAACGTATCAAAGGTGTCAGTTTCGCGTTTTGCCGGATTACCACAGCTTGGGCAATCGGTTTCATAAAACTCTGGCATGCGTGCCAGGGGTGAGCCGCTGCCTTCCACCAGGGTGACTTCTTCAGGTAATTTTACCGGCAGCTGATCTACAGGCACCGGCACGTCGCCGCAGTCATCACACACCACCATCGGAATAGGCGCACCCCAGTAACGCTGGCGCGACACGCCCCAGTCACGCAGTCGATAATGCGTTTGGCGCTGGCCACAATCCTTATTTTCAAGCGCCTCGGCAATGGCGGCGAAGGCTTGGTCGAAATCAAGGCCATCAAAACCCTCTGAATTAATGAGCACGCCTTTATCAGTATAAGCAGCGCGGCTGATATCCGCCTCATCACCATTGGCCGCAGCGATGACTTGCTTGACAGGCAAACCGTATTTTTGAGCAAACTCCCAATCACGCTGATCATGCGCAGGCACCGACATCACTGCGCCGCTGCCATATCCCATCAGCACAAAGTTGGCGGCATAGACAGGGAGCAATTCAGCGGTTAATGGATGCCTCACAATGAGACCGGTTGCGACACCTTCTTTCTCCATTTTCTCCAGCGCCGCCTCGGAGGTTTGCATACATTTGCATCTTTCAATAAACGCCTGCAACTGAGGGCGCGCTTTGGCAGCTGCCAATACCAAGGGATGTTCAGGCGCGATAGCGAGATAGGTCACGCCCATCAGCGTATCGGGGCGCGTGGTATAAACTGCTATCTGTTTATCTTCCCCTTCCAAACCAAATTTGATTTCCAAGCCGTAAGAACGGCCAATCCAGTTGCGCTGCATGGCGCGCACCTGCTCCGGCCATTCATCCAGTTGATCCAGCGATTCCAGCAGCTCATCGGCATAGTCAGTAATTTTAAGAAACCACTGCGGTATCTCACGCCGCTCCACCGCCGTATCGCAACGCCAACAACAGCCATCAATAACCTGTTCATTCGCTAACACGGTCAAATCATTAGGGCACCAGTTCACGGCTGAGGTTTTCTTGTAAACCAAGCCTTTCTCATACAGCCTGATAAAAAACCACTGCTCCCAACGATAATAATCCGGATGACAGGTAGCAATCTCACGCGTCCAGTCATAGGCGAAACCCAGGCGCTGCAACTGAAGCCGCATGGTGTCGATATTCGTGCGTGTCCATTTTGCTGGCGCTACATTATTCTTGATCGCGGCATTTTCGGCCGGTAGACCAAAGGCATCCCAACCCATCGGCTGCAATACGTTTTTGCCACACATACGCTGATAACGGCTGATCACATCGCCAATGGTGTAGTTACGCACATGCCCCATATGCAAGCGACCACTGGGATAGGGAAACATGGACAGGCAATAGTAGTTTTCACCACTGTGATTGTCAGTCGCAAAAAAACTTTTATTTGCTTGCCAATAGGATTGCACCGCCTGCTCTATCTCGGCAGCATTGTATTCGTTACTCATAATTCGTACTGGACACCAGAAAATATATCTAACGTAAATGTTCCCATAAAGAAACAAGCGGGGAAATATAGCTCACACTCGGGGACGCCGCTCCAAAGCACCTATTATCGTATTACCCAATGCAATGCCCGGGCGTTCAATATACTTATAGGTAACCGTAGAAAATAGCGCGGTAACGAGAACAGCGATAAAAATAAAAACTAGCACGTATAAAGTTACAGAAAATTCGCTAAAACCGCACATTTCATCTAGCGGGAAATATAAAGCAACCAGATCAACAATAAAAAAATGTGACATATAACCACTAAAGCTGATCTTACCTAAACCGCATATAACCGGATTAACAAATGCTCTACCGTTCAAACCGGCAATCACCAGAGAAAATAGCACAAACATTATGCTATAAAACCAGCTTGTAGGGATATAAACATTATCCGTATACGGCAAAAAACAAACGCGAGCAATAATGCTACCAACATCATATAGGTATAATTATTATCGGCCAGCCATTTTTCTAGGTTATGCTTAGCAAGCAAAAAATATAATGATACGCCTATTAGAAACACTGGCAACTGCCTAACAAAATTAAACTCCCTAAAACTGCGAGGACTATGATCTGGAAACACCAAGTACGCATAACTTGCGATTAATCTATCGAAAATCAAGGCCAGAATAACAACAGCAATTAGCACCCACAAAGCCATGCGTAGATTTTTAATCCATAGAAACAGCCAAGGAACCAAGAGATAAAATGTCACTTCCACCGCGATCGACCAGTCGCCAGGTACCACCTTATTGATTGTCGCTGGATGCCAGCCATGCAAAAACGCAAATGTTAGCCAATAATTCCACGGCTCCAATTCTGGCCGAAGACTGCCCATTTCCTCGTCCCAGGGAACAAGCCCCAAGAGATAGTAGACCAGAATACCAAACCAAAATAGCGGTGCGATCCTGAAAAAGCGGCGAATAAAAAAATTACGGTATGGACTCTTCTCGTCTTCTGACCGCTTCGACAATGATAAAAACAAGGTCAGCGCGCTAGCCACGAAAAACAAGTGAACACCATACTGACCACCGACAAACACTCGCTCGAATAAATATTCGTACTCATCAAAATGAAACGTTGAATGCACAGCTATAACGCCAAGAATTGCGTAACCTCTCAACGCGTCAATATAGGCATAGCGTTTTATCGCGCCATCGCTCACTATGGTATCCGCTTTGACATCACACGCCCTGTTTCCCAGTGAGTCCGCCAAACACCCATTAATTCACAGCAGACCTTCGTTTCAGCCTGCCTCCGATCAACAATAGGCCCAAAGCCAACAAGACTATGGTATGGTTTTGAAAACGCACATAGGGTGTCAACCCTGACTGCGGCTGCACTTCACTAGTAACCACATCAACGATATTGAGTTCGCTAACTACCAATAGTTCACCCTTGTGATCCATAATCGAGGACACACCGGTATTGGTTGCTCGCAGCAAAGGGCGGCCTGCTTCCAGGGCACGCATGCGTGCGATCTGTTGATGCTGATAGGCGGCACTGGAACCACCGAACCAGGCGTCATTGCTGACGTTAGCCAATATTGTCGCTTGCGGAACTACGCGTGCAAGCTCCTCACCGAACACGTCCTCATAGCATATTGACATACCTATAGGGTTGCCTGCCAATATCAAGGGCGCTTGATCGGCAGCGCCAGACGAAAAACTCGACATCGGCACGTTCATAAAATCGATAATGCTGCCTAATAGCGGCCTCAAAGGTAGATATTCGGTGAATGGCACTAAATGCCGCTTGAAATATAAGGATTTCTCTTCGCCCAGACCAACCAGGGCATTGTAATAATCATGCGTCTGCTGATTACGATAAAGCACACCCGTCAATATATCGGTATTATTTGCCTGGGCTTCCTGCCAAAGCCCGTCGATAAAATCTTCTGCGCGATGATAAAACTCCGAAATAGCCGTTTCAGGCCAAACAATCAGGTCGCTGTCCCAGTGTTCCCGGCTAAACGCGAGATAGAGATCGAGAGTGGGCTGATAGACATCCCTTTCCCATTTCAATTGTTGCGGAATATTCCCTTGTATCAAACTAACTCGTACCGGCTCACCCGCATCATGCGTCCAATCAACGGTTGACACCAACGACGCCGACAATATCACCACAGCAATTGCGGCAACATACATTAGCTTTATTATCACGCCACGGCGAAACAGCGCCAGCACCAGCAAACCTGAACACAGCGCCAGCAACCACGACACACCGTAAACACCCAGGATCGGAGCAATAGCGGATAATGGGCTGTCAATCTGCGAATAACCTAGGCTCAACCAGGGGAAGCCAGTAAACAACCAACCCCTTAACCACTCACTCAGCGCCCAAGCCGCAGGAAAGATAAAAACCAGTTTTAGAGTAATACTAGTAATACTCAAGCCTGGCGCAAAACGAGCCAGCAAATAACCCAGAACCGCAGGAAATAAGGACAAGTAAACAACAAGCAGCGCACTTAAAAACAGCGCCAACTCAAACGCTACTCCACCGTATTCGTGAATACTAATGAATATCCAGTGTATTCCGACAGCGAACATGCCAACGCCAAATAACAAGCCGCGCAGAAAGGCGCGCTTTGCCGTTACCGCCAACCATAAAGCAAATAAAATGGCCAGACTAATAATGGCAATCGGATAAAAACCATAGGGCGCGAAAGCGAACGGCACAGCAGCACCTGCCAACAGGGCAAGTAACTCTCCCGCCCAGCCTAAGCTCAGTATCACGTAATTAGTCTCTTGATAATCCAGATTAGGGAAATCGATTCAAGCAATTTGTTTTTGCTGCGCGCTGTTAACCTTGTCAGCCAGGTCGGCGGCCAATGAAATCTGCAGTAAATGCAAACGGCGGCTGTCGGCAGCGATCACCTCAAAGGATATCGAGCCAATAGTAATACTATCACCACGTGACGGCATGTGACCGAAGGCGTTAACCACGGCACCGCCAATGGTATCGAACTCTTCGTCATTAAAGTGGCTGTAAAACTGCTCATTAAATTCATCGATAGGGGTCAACGCCTTGACAATAAATTCAGTATCGCTATGCTTTTTAAAATAGGTGTCGTCATCGATATCATGCTCGTCGCTGATTTCACCAACAATTTGTTCTATCACATCTTCAATCGTCACCAATCCCGCTACGCCACCGTATTCATCAACAACAATGGCCATGTGATTGCGACTGGCACGAAACTCTTTCAACAGTACGTTTAGACGCTTACTCTCCGGCACAAAAACAGCCGGTCGCAGCAACTCGCGCAAAGCAAAGCTGTCTTCGCCGCTATGGAAAATAGGCAGTAAATCCTTTGCCAGCAGAATACCCACCACATCATCACGGGTCTCGCCGATAACCGGAAAACGTGAATGCGCAGACTGCGTAATAATCGGCAGCACTTCATTAAAACTATGATCACGTTCAACCACGATCATTTGCGCTCGCGGCACCATGATATCGCGCACTTGCATGTCGGCAACTTGCAATACGCCTTCTATCATAGTCAGGGCGTCCGTACCCAAGACATTACGCTGCTCTGCTTCCTGCAACAACTCCAACAATTGCTGTCTGTCCTTTGGCTCGCCACTAAGGGCCTGGCTCAACTTCTCCAACCAAGATCGAGAACCTGAACCGTTGCTAGATTGTCCTTCCGGCATAATGACTCTATTCACCTATTGCGCTAGCGTACTAGCAGAATTTTAATCATGACTCATAAGGGTTGGCAAAACCAATGGTTTGCATAATCTTGGCTTCCAATCCTTCCATATGCCGCGCCTGCTCGTCATCTTGATGGTCGAAACCAAGCAAATGCAAGACGCCATGCACTACCGTATGCGCCCAATGCGCATCAGGCAATTTATTTTGCGCGCGCGCTTCCGCATCAACCACCTCGGCACAAATGACCAGGTCGCCAAGAATGCGCGGCCGAACAAATTGCGGCACTTCCAGCGTAAATGACAACACATTGGTCGGCGCCTCCTTGTCTCGATAAGCCTTATTCAAGGATTGACTCTCATCTTTATCGACAATACGGACATGCAATTCGGCATCGCCCACAGATTGCTGTGCCAATACGGCCCCCGCCCATTTTTCAAACAAGGCGTTGGTCGGCACATACAACTTATCGGCCAAGCTTTCGCTCAACTGTGTTTCGACTAACATAGTTAGTCGCCGACATCCTCATATTTGGCCGCTTCGGCACTATCATACGACTCATAGGCGTCGACAATGCGTTGCACCAGAGGATGCCGAACCACATCGCTAGAACCAAAATGGGTAAAACTGATGCCTTCGACGTCACGCAGGAGTTTCGCCGCATGTCGTAAACCGGAACGTTGGCCGCGCGGCAAATCAACCTGACTGACATCGCCATTAATTACCACTTTAGCGCCAAAACCAATGCGAGTTAAAAACATTCGCATTTGTTCCATAGTCGTGTTTTGCGCTTCATCAAGAATAACAAAGGCCTCATTCAGGGTACGGCCGCGCATATAAGCGAGCGGAGCCACTTCTATCACACTGCGCTCAAGTAACTTAGCCACGCGCTCATTACCCAGCATCTCGTACAAGGCATCGTACAAAGGCCGCAAATACGGATCAATCTTCTGGGCAAGATCACCGGGCAAAAACCCGAGTCGCTCACCCGCCTCTACCGCCGGGCGCACCAACAGTATTCTCTGTACTTGTTGTTTCTCAAGCGCCTCAACAGCACAGGCTACCGCGAGATAGGTCTTACCGGTGCCGGCAGGACCTATACCGAAATTAATTGCATGTGCAGCAATGGCATTGAGATAATGCTGCTGGTTGGCGCCTATCGCCTTAATCACCCCGCCACGCGTTTTAATAGGCAAGTTTGATGCTGCCGTCTTGACCTGATCGTTCATAGTCTCTTCGATACCCGCTTTTTGTAGAGCCAAATGAACCTCGGCGGAGCCGATACGGCTGTTTTCTGCGCCTTCATATAAATCATTGAGCACCACACGTGCTAGCCGAGTTGAACGATGATCACCAATCAGCCAAAAATTATTGCCGCGATTTTTGATCTCGACACCCAATGATCGCTCAACATGGCGCAGATGCTCATCAAATTGCCCACAAAGATTAGCAAGACGCTCATTAT
Organism: Gammaproteobacteria bacterium; assembly: GCA_015492075.1. GTDB lineage: Bacteria > Pseudomonadota > Gammaproteobacteria. The sequence continues at coordinate 5,459 of WGFU01000031.1, read as the reverse complement.
CCTGTGGCTCAAAAACAAATTCAGAGGGTTTTGCGGCAGTATTCATAGCACTTAATTTATGCGCAGTGTGCGACAGCAGCTTGACCACCGGCCGGCACCAGGCGACCGCGCAAGGAGTTTGGCAACGCCTCGGTGATCTCCACCTCAGCAAACTGGCCGATTAGCCCCACGGGACCTGCGAAGTTAACAACGCGGTTATTCTCGGTGCGGCCGGCAAGGATTTTGTCATCCTTTTTAGAGGGGCGGTCGACCAGGATACGCTGGCGCGTGCCGATCATGGATTGACTGATGGCTTCTGCCATTTGTCGGATGCGCGTCTGCAAACGTGTTAAGCGCTGTTGCTTAACAGCCATGCTAACATCGTCAGGGAAATTCGCTGCTGGCGTGCCCGGGCGCGCACTATAAATAAAACTGAACGAGTGATCAAACCCGACATCTTCGACCAGTTTCATGGTTTGCTCAAAATCAGCCTCCGTTTCCCCTGGAAAACCGATAATAAAATCCGATGAAAGACTTAAATCCGGCCGCGCCTCGCGCAGGCGGCGAATTTTCGATTTGTACTCTAATGCAGTATGCCCACGTTTCATTAATGCCAAGATTCTGTCCGCACCGCTTTGTACAGGCAGATGCAAGTGGCTGACCAATTTTGGCACATCAGCAAAGGCCTGAATCAGGCTATCGGAGAACTCAACGGGGTGTGAGGTGGTAAAACGAATACGTTCTATAGCCTCGAAATCGGCAATATAATTAATCAATAATGCCAGGTCAGCCTCATCGCCATCCGCCATAAGCCCACGATAAGCATTAACGTTCTGGCCTAGCAGATTGATTTCTCGCACCCCCTGTTCGGCAAGCAAACTGACTTCGGCCAGCACCTCTTCAAAGGGCCGGCTGACTTCTTCACCACGGGTATAGGGTACGACGCAAAATGTGCAGTATTTACTGCAGCCTTCCATCACCGAAACAAACGCGCTTGGCCCTTCTGCTCTTGGTGTGGGCAGATGGTCAAATTTCTCGATTTCGGGGAAACTGATATCAATCACTGGCTTGCGCGAGCGCCGCACCTCATCGATCATGGCCGGCAGACGATGCAAGGTCTGCGGCCCAAACACCATATCAACATAAGGTGCACGTTGGCGTATCCCTTCACCCTCCTGACTGGCAACGCAACCGCCGACGCCAATGATGAGCTGCGGGCGTTTCAGCTTTAGCTCACGCCAGCGCCCTAGTGCGGAAAATACCTTTTCTTGCGCCTTTTCACGAATAGAGCAGGTGTTGAGCAACAGCACATCGGCCTCATCAGGCGAAGTGGTAACTTCCAGCCCGTGCGATTCATGCAACAACTCCACCATGCGCGAGGAGTCGTATTCATTCATCTGACAACCGTGAGTTTGAATAAAGAGCTTGGGATTCATGAAAGCTAAGCGGGACGAAAAAGACCCTTTAAGCTACACGTTTTTAGCTAAGATTTCCAGCACCTGTTCAGGAATGGTCGAGCCGTCGACCCGATATACCGGGTCGACGGCTCACGGTGTGCTGACTCGCTGCAAAAGCTAATCATAGTCCGGGGTAGAACTGATTTTGTGGATACTCAGATCGGCACCCTGAATTTCATCGGACTCGGAAAGACGAATACCAATGAATTTTTTGATAATGCCGTAAATAATAAAGCCGCCAACAAAGGCAATCACCACGCCCAGCAAAGAACCAGCGACCTGGGCAGCCAATGTCACGCCTCCAAGCCCACCCAGCGCCTCTGCGCCGAAGATACCGCAGGCGATACCGCCCCATACACCGCATAGACCATGCAAAGGCCAAACACCGAGCACATCATCGATTTTCCACTTGTTTTGAGCCAGCGTAAACGTCCACACAAACAGCGCGCCGGCAATCAAGCCAATCACCAAGCCACCGACTGGGTGGACAATGTCCGAGCCGGCACAGATCGCAACTAAGCCAGCCAGCGGGCCATTATGGACAAAACCTGGGTCATTCTTACCAACAAACAAAGCCCCCAGCACACCGCCGACCATCGCCATCAGTGAATTGATCGCGACCAGGCCACTGATACCTTCAACACTTTGTGCAGACATCACATTAAAACCAAACCAACCGACGGTCAGCACCCAGGCACCGAGCGCGAGAAACGGAATACTGGATGGTGGATGCGCCGCCATGCCGCCATCGGCACGATAACGACCATGACGTGCACCCAACAGCAACACGGCGGCCAAAGCGATCCAGCCGCCAACGGCATGAACTACTATCGAGCCGGCAAAATCATGAAAAGGCGCACCAAACCTGCTCTCGATCATGTCTTGAATACCGTAGTTGCCATTCCAGACAATACCTTCGAAAAAGGGGTATAGCAGCGCAACAATTAAAAACGACGCCAATAACTGCGGATAAAAGCGTGCACGCTCGGCGATACCACCTGAAATAATGGCGGGAATCGCCGCGGCAAAGGTCAATAAAAAGAAGAACTTGACCAACTCAAAGCCATTCATTTCAGTCAGCGCTTCAGCACCCCTGAAAAAATCAAAACCGTAAGCAACGAAACTGTAACCGATAAAAAAATAGGCAATGGTTGATATCGCAAAATCGCCAATAATTTTAACTAGAGCGTTGACCTGGTTCTTTTTGCGAACGGTCCCCACCTCGAGGAAGGCGAAGCCAGAGTGCATTGCCAACACCATAATGGCGCCCAACAATACAAAAAATACGTCACTACCCGATTGAAACGCTTCCATAAATCCCCCGTATACGCGTTTTTAGTTTATGCGGGGCTTTAAAGTCCAACCTTACCCCTGTTTAATGGTAAAACACGCCAAATTGGTGCTGGTGATCGAATTTGGTGCATCGGGATCATAGCATGCAGACATTATTTTCGCGAAGCGCACCGTGAGCCGGCGCTACCAATAAAATATTCATGCAAACCAACAATAACCCAAGCGAATTGACCTTCCTCATCCATAAGCCACCACAATTAATTTGTACACAAATAGTTATATCTACCAAATTAATATTGCACAATTTTATTGTAATGAAGGCATAATGCCATCTAGGGACACGGAGCATAGGAGCGGCAGGTGCTAGACAGGGCGCGTAACAAACATAATCAGCTTTCGCTGACTTTACACTCCGCTTGCAATGCGATAACGCGGGCGTATCGCTCGACGCTGGATCCCTTCGATGTCACCTACCCTCAGTACCTCGTCTTGCTCGCTTTATGGCAACAAGATTCTATCAGTGTCAAAGAGCTAAGCACACAAACCCTGCTCGATTCCAGCACGCTAACACCGCTGCTCAAGCGACTTGAGGCGAAAGATCTGATCACTCGCTCACGCCGCCATGATGACGAACGCGTTAGAGTCATCTGTCTCACTCATAAAGGCCACGAGCTTGAGCGCATCGCCTCCGACATCCCCGTCAACATTCGCCGTCGTATTGGACTCAGCGTGCAAGACGAACGGGAATTACAACGTTATTGCGAACGCATCATAGCGCGCCTTGGGTAAATTCAATTGCCCGTTTGAAACAACGTGCCAAGTACCCCGCTAAAAAACGCTAGCAATCCTAAACAAACTCTTTAACAATCACTGGCCAAGCAATACTATTTAGACACCGCTTAGAAGACCTGCCGGTAGGCAAATTGGAGTAGATTGATCTACGCCCGGAGCGACATCAAACCATTAAAGTCGTGACAGAAACAAGAGCACTTGCCAGGCTCGGTCTAGAAGGTGATCGCCGTTGCAACACCAGCCCTGGTTTGGCGCGGCCGCTTACCCTCATCAGCGCAGAGTAGATCAAGCTTGTCGCAAGCTACTTAAGAAGCGACCCCGCCTTGCTAGATCATGAGGACTCTGTGCAAAATTTTGGCCAGCGAAACAATAAAAATCAGTGCTACATTAGCCCCTATAACACAACAGTAAATCGCCCCGCCCATTTACTTAATATTGGGACCGACACATTAACGAACCAACATCACTTCATTTGTCATCCGTTCAAGGCAGCGCTTGTCTGATAAAATCCTCGCCTATTTCATGACAGGCTGACACGACACATGCCCCGTTTCGACTCGACCATCATCGGTGCTGGCGCCGCCGGGCTGATGTGTGCCATGACTGCCGCACAACGTGGTAAAAAAATATTACTGTTAGAGAGCTCCAATAAAGCCGGCAAGAAAATTCTGATGTCGGGTGGTGGCCGCTGTAACTTCAGTAACCTCTTTGTTGAGCCCGACAACTTCCTTTGCCAAAACCCGCATTTTTGCAAGTCAGCGCTAAGCCAATATTCGCAATGGGACTTTATCAGCCTGGTAGAAAAACACGGCATTTCCTATCATGAAAAAACACTGGGCCAATTGTTTTGCGATAATTCGTCAAAAGACATAGTCAACATGCTGCTCAAAGAATGTGCCGATGCCGGTGTCACAATAAAAACCAACATCACGATTACCGACGTCGCCTATCGTGACCAACATTTTCACGTCAACACCAAAAGCGAACAATATATCTGCGATACACTCGTCGTCGCCAGCGGCGGACTGAGCATTCCCTCACTGGGTGGTTCAGGCTATGGCTATCAACTTGCCGCGCAATTTAACATCCCCTGCTTTGAAACCCGTGCTGCTTTAGTGCCATTTACCTTCAGTGATCATTACCAGCCTGTCTTTGCCGGACTTTCCGGCCTCTCTGTCGATGTCGAAGTACACACCCACAACACCTGCTTCCGCGAAGCCCTGTTGTTTACCCATCGCGGCCTCAGCGGTCCTGCAATACTGCAAGCCTCCAGTTATTGGCATCGGGGAGAAACCATCCACATTAATCTTTTGCCAAACATTAACGCCGAAGAATTATTAATACAGCTCAAACAAAAACAAGCAAAAAATATACTGCGCAGCCAGCTCAGTCAGCACCTGCCCAAGGCCTTAGTGCTACAACTAGAGCAACTATGGTGGCCAGAGCGTGCAGAGCTGCCGCTAGCAGAATGGGCCGACCAAGCATTAAAAGACATTGCAAGCAAACTCAATAACTGGATACTGCGCCCCGCCGGAACAGAGGGCTACCGCACCGCAGAGGTGACTATCGGCGGCGTCAACACCGACTATTTATCATCACAAACCATGGAAGCCAAAACACAGAAAGGTTTATATTTTATCGGCGAAGTCGTCGACGTCACCGGCCATTTAGGCGGCTTTAACTTTCAGTGGGCATGGTCATCGGGGTATGTTGCGGGGATGAATATATAGAAGTAGTGCTTTTTCTTATATATAGAGAGGAATATAGGTCGTATCTTTTGTATTCTTATTAAGGAACCTCTGAACAAGCCCTAAATTTTGAGAAAACAGCTAAAAACAAGCAATTCTGCTCTGACTGCTCAACGTTTTCTGCCCATTTGGCAGATTTCAGGCGCAATCCGCCTATGAAATAGCCAGTTCCTTCCTCGCCATATACAAA
>WGFU01000030.1 GCA_015492075.1 Gammaproteobacteria bacterium | reverse complement strand
GATACCAGCTCGACCATTCAAAATAGCCGACAATGTTTTTCTACTAACCCCCAAAGCTTCAGCCGCCTCGGTAATACTCAAACCCATAGGCTCAATGCACAGTTCCCGAAGCACTTCACCAGGATGGGGCGGATTGTGCATCTTCATAACTACACCTCAATGATAATCTTCGTAGTCAACCAGTTCGGCATCTTTACCATTAAAGTGGAACGTAATGCGCCGGTTTCCACTGACCCAACGGACCAGACGCCTTTCTTCTTTCCACGTAGCTCATGCAATTGAAGGCCCGGAAGATCCATATCCTTCGGATTGGTAGCCGCATTCAACCGACCCAGAATCAGCCTGAGCCGAGGTACATGCTTCGCCTGAATTCCTGACTTTGTTCCTTTCAGGAAATACTTCTCAAGCCCTTTGTGCCTGAAGCTCCGTATCATACGCTTTAGTGCAACCTATAACGTTACGGGTTGCAACCATGTTTCATGGCAGCATAACAATTCTTTTCAAAGGCCAGGGCGCCAATTAATATATTGGGGTCTCTGGTTTTGGCGACGGAAGCTTTCGTGCCAAATTCATATTTTTTGTGATCTTTGCCCTTGCTCATGCAGTAGATGTGGGACTCGTGCAGGCTGTAAACTTTGTTTTTGTCGCCACGTTTTTGCTTGAGTAGGCGCTGATAGAGACTCAGCGTTTTGTGGTGTTTTTGTTGTTGCGCCTCATTCAGTTGACGCTGTATTTTCCGTAGTAATCGTCCCGCAATGGTCTTGAGCTGTTTCACCGCGCGCCGAGCCTTTTTGCGGTTTCTGGGATGGCTGACAAAGCGTGTGTGCTGCTTGAGTTGTTTGACTTCTTTTTTGTGCGTACGCGGTAAGTTTATGCCTTCTGCCCGTGCTAGTTTAAGCAGGTGGCCGTGAATCTTGCGGTACTGTTTCGCATCCGTTGGAAAGGTGCTGCTTTTTTCTTGCACCGTGGTGTCGACACACATCTCCTCTTCAATCGCTGACTCACCACGTAAGGCGATGGAAACAGAAAGTATTTTTTCTACGTGCCCTCGGGGTGCAAAACCGGCTGACCCGATGCGTTTTCGAAAGTCGGTCATGTCCGAGGGATCACACGGAAATTCCCACTCAAACGCTGTCTCACCACAAAAAACTTGTTGGTATGGATCGCGTACCCAGCGATCTATCAAGACCTCATCACTGAGGTCTTCCGGATGTTTTAGAATCGATAAACCCACCATGAGCCGAATAGGCTTGGCGGGCCTGCCTTAGTCGGAATACAGCGGGGAAAACTCCGTTTCAAATAGTCCCAGGGAATGTGCCTGGCCAGCTTAAGCAGCGGATGTTTGGGATTCAATTGATCCAGCAAATCGGCGTGCAAAAAATTCATTTGATCCGGGTTTGGGCGTCTGTCTTGTATCATCCACGCTGTCCTTTGCGTCCAGTTTTGCAGCGATTAACACCGCTTTCTAGGCGATATTTTACCTCAGCTCGCTAGCTTTTTCCTTGTCTTTCAGCGACTTGATTGTTTTTCAGGGCCGACTAGCTACTATCGTCCGCCTGAAAACGTGGGTAAACCCAGGCGCGCCATCAAAACCGGCATGCTTAGCGCACTATAGAACCGTTTCAGTGAGGGTAGCCGCAAAACGAGCAGTATTTTTTTACGTCGCGCAAAACCCCAACAAGCGCTTTATATAATAGGCCAGGCAACATTAATCAAGCATCGATAGCAAATCTAGGCATCGAGTTTTACTCTTATTATATTGTGACGACTGGGCTACGGAATACGCTCAATCAACTTACCATTGCCCGAATAACTTTATCTTCCAACTCAATACGATCTGCCAATGTTTCACCAAGACAAGAAAGGTCTGTTTTTAAATTATCTATTTTGCGCGTGTCTTCGATTGGTTCGGGATGATCATATTTATCATTGAATTCGAGAATCGTGTCGGTACATTGTGAAATCAGAGGCAATGTTTTTTGGGCCACGTCGAGAACGGCTCTTCGGCGCTCGCGCTTCTCTTCAAAATACTGGTACAACTTGAAATGGGCCATGGCAGTATAGTCGATAAGTGATTCGCAAAACCGCTGCAACAATTCAGGCGCCTCGGCGTCGCCAACTTGTGGTGGATGGGTAGCAATTTCGCTATATAAGGAAAGTAATTTGGTGCGTGTTAGAACAAGATCATCAATGGAGTTATGCGTCACAACTCGGCGTTCGTTTTCCATAGTTTCACCTTTTATTGTTATTCAGGTAACTGCCTGCTGCGAGCCATGAGAAATGCGTCAAATTCCTGTCTGAATTCTCTCAAGCTCACCCCTAAGACAACTGATACAATTATCGTGCCAGACAGCATAACAATAATGAAACTGTACGCACAGTTACCACCTCTGTTAAAGGCAGTTGCAATCGCTACACCTTAGTGTTGATCAACGAACCAATAAGCTCGTCGGCGGACCTTACTATTCCAGCCGAGGATCGAACTTGCTGCTCGGCCTGTCTAAGATCAATCACTGCTCGGCTTACATCGCCAACCGTCGTATCTTTTCGTACTGTCGCATCCGCTATGTCATTAGCGCTCTTCTGAGTCTGTCCCAGTCCGCGCTGAATGCCGAGTAGCCCGCTATTAAACGCACTATCTATTCTCATGGCGTCTCCTTCGGTATGCCCCCCGAATCAAACCACATGCATCATGCATATGGCCTGCGTGCGCCCAAATGTACGTCAAATCCACTCTGACTCATAGGGTTTAGCGGCTATAAATCATCCAACTTTAGCGACTCGTTAAAACTATTTTACGCTGAATGAGAGGTGAGTAATGCCACCAGCTCGGCTTCATTTAACACCTTGACACCAAGTTGTTCGGCCTTGCTCAACTTAGAACCGGCTTTATCTCCAGCAATCACGGCTGTAGTTTTTGCCGAGACACTGCCACTCACCTTGGCACCGAGCGCTTGCAGTTGTTGCTTGGCCTGCTCACGGGTCATTGACTTTAGCGTACCGGTCAACACATAGGTATTGCCGCTTAAAGGCGACTCCCCGTCATCACTATCAAGAACCATATCTGGCCAAGTCAAACCGGCGTCAATAAGCTGCTGGATGATAACTTGGTGGCGTTTCTCAGCAAAAAAGTCGAGCACATGGTTGGCTACGATAGGCCCGACATCAGGCACTTCAATCAAGGCGTCAAAGTCGGCACTCATGATTGCTGGCAGAGAACCAAAGTGCTTCGCCAAAGCCAGCGCAGTGGCTACCCCCACCTCACGAATACCCAAGGCGTAGAGAAAGCGCGGTAAAGTCGTTTGTTTGCTCTTTTCCAAAGCAGCTAAAATATTATCCGCAGACTTCTCCGCCATGCGCTCCAGCCCGATCAAATCATCACGATCAAGACGATATAGATCCGCCACCGTTCTTACTTTACCTCGTTCAATCAATTGCTCAATCAATTTCTCACCAAGCCCTTCGATATCCATAGCCTGGCGCGAAGCAAAATGCTTAAAGCCTTCCTTACGCTGCGCGTGACAAATCAAACTACCACTGCAACGGCTAATGGTCTCTTCTTTAGTCACTGTTGATTGGCATACCGGGCACTTGCTCGGCATAACAAAGGCTGTTGTATCTTTTGGTCTTTTGCTCAGCACGACACTGACTACTTCGGGTATGACATCCCCTGCTCGACGTACAATTACGCTATCGCCGACGCGAACATCCTTGCGCAACACCTCAGACTCATTATGGAGTGTTGCATTGGTAACAGTCACGCCACCTACTTGCACAGGCTCAAGACGTGCCACGGGTGTCAGCGCTCCCGTGCGGCCGACTTGCACGTCAATAGCCATTACCCGCGTCAATGCTTCTTGAGCCGGAAATTTATGCGCAATCGCCCAGCGTGGTTCACGTGAAATATAACCAAGTTGCTGTTGTTGCAAAAGATTATTCACTTTGTAGACAACGCCGTCTATCTCGTGCGGCAGCTCATCCCGTTTTGACAAAATTTGTCTATAAAAATCGAGACAAGACCTTATATCCGGAAGCAGCGCTATTTCCCTTTGCACGGGCAATCCCCAGTCACGTAACAGTTGCATGATCTGATAGTGGCTGCTGATCCGATATGGTCCCTGCGATAGCTCACCATACTCGGCAACACCAACGGAATAACAATAAAAAGATAGTGGACGCTGCGCGGTAATCTTTGGATCCAGTTGACGCAAACTACCTGCCGCTGCATTGCGGGGATTAGCAAACAGTTTCTCTCCATTTTCGGCTTGGCGCTTATTAAGCCTGGCAAAGCCTTGCTTGGACATGAAAATTTCGCCTCGCACCTCCAGCCTGTTAGGAAACCCGCTGCCACGTAACAGCAAGGGTATGGCATCGATGGTACGTACATTGTGGGTAACGTCTTCTCCAGTTTCGCCGTCACCCCGCGTCGCCGCAACAACCAGTTCCCCTTTTTCATATTGCAAACTAATAGCTAAACCATCGAGCTTGGCTTCGGCGACATATTCAACACTATCGGTTTGCAAACGCTCACGAATTCGTTTGTCAAAACTGATTACTTCTTCATCAGAAAATGCATTGCCCAGAGACAGCATCGGTTGCCGGTGACGAACTTGCGAGAACGCAGCATTTGCCATCCCGCCAACACGTTGCGTCGGTGAGCTGGGGACAATGGTTTCAGGATGCTCGGCTTCAAGTTGGCGCAACTCTATCAGCAGCCGATCATATTCCGCGTCTGGCACTTCTGGATCGTCGAGGACATAATAACGATAGTTATGATAATTGATTTCCTCGCGCAGCCTATTGATACGCTCTAATACTTTAGAATCCGCTTTCATGTCAGCAAAGCGATAAGAGGACAGTTAAAATAATGACAGTTCACGAAGATTAGAGCTTGAGATGACCTTGCTTCGTCTGTCGTCGGCTATAAAATTGGTGAATGGATTCTTTGATTAAGTTCGCACCTTGCGTCGTCAACGCGCCTCGTTGACTATCACATAGCTCGCCGCCCAATCGCTGCGCAAGTCGATGGCCGGTGTCCAGCAACTTATCAAACGTCTGAGCGTTGTTGTTTTGTCCCGGCAACAACATAAACAGGGTTACACCATGGGTCTTGGTAATGGCCATATTATTTAGATCAAAAGTCCCCGGCTCGAGCATATTGGCGACACTGAAACGAATGGAGTCAGCCTCCTGTCCGGAACCGTAAAAATGAAAAATATCCCGGTCACCATACTGTAATCCAAGCTGTTCAAACACCTGCAACAATTGATCACCATGAAATTCACGTCCGGCCTTGGCAACAACATGAACACTGACTACCATCTCCGGATCATCATCGAGAGTCGGTTTCGCTGCCGCTGGCTCTTGTAGCTCCTGCAGTTCGCTTACAGCGGTCGCATGCCCAAGCTCGACAACGGTCTCAATATCAGATGCGTCTTTCGGCCCATCATGCTCACGCATCAACTGACCCATCTGCTCCAGCTCTTTATCGAAAGAGTCATCCACTTCACCAGAATCACAATGCGAACTGCGATCCGTATCGCTGGCCGCGGCATTGACAGCGGTCAACTGATCAATATCCGACACCGTTTTTTTCATGGACAAGTCAATATCAGCGTCTATTTGCTCCCATCGCACATCGTCATGACCAAAACTGCTCTCATCATCAATATGACGTCGATACCAAAGATAAGCGCCAATGCCTATCAAGGACAAACCAATGACAACAAGAACGATGGTTGTGAACATAAGTAAAATTATCCTGCTGCCCGGTTTCCGGTCATTGCAACGGCTTCATCGACATCCACAGCAACCAGACGCGAGACACCCGGTTCATTCATGGTGACACCCAGCAGTTGATCGGCCAGCTCCATCGTGACCTTGTTATGGCTAACAAAAATGAACTGTACACGCCTAGACATCTCGCGTACCAACTCACAAAAGCGTCCAACGTTGGCATCGTCAAGCGGCGCATCGACCTCATCAAGCAAACAAAATGGAGCCGGCGTTAAATCAAATATCGCAAATACCATCGCGACGGCAGTCAATGCCTTTTCACCACCCGAAAGTAGCTGAATCGTACTGTTACGCTTACCCGGTGGCCGTGCCATCACGGTGACACCGGTGTCAAGCAAGTCATTACCCGTCATCTCAAGATAGGCTTCACCACCACCAAAAAGACGTGGAAATTTTTCTTTAATGCCACTGTTAACCTTATCAAAGGTCTCTTTGAAACGCATACGCGTTTCGCGATCAATCTTGCCAATGGCTTCTTCAAGCGTCGCCATTGCCTCGGTGAGATCTTCAAACTGGGCATCAAGGTAAGTCTTGCGCTCGGTCTCGGACTGGTATTCATCGATAGCCGCCAAATTAACGGGTTCAAGCCGGCGTATCTTGATATCAATTTTCTCAAGACGCTGCTGCCAAACCCGATCATCGGCATCTTCTGGCAGATTTTCAATAACCTCGGCAACCTTGTAGCCACTGGCTTCGACCTGTTCAACCAGAGTATCTGATCGCACCTTCAGTTCGCCCATGTGCACGCGTGCGGTTTCCAATCGCAAACGTACACCTTCGAGCTGCTGATCAATTTCGTGACGCTGCTTATCAAGTGACATCAATTCACTATCCGTCGCCGCCACAGCGTCACGCGCCGCATTAAGCGAAGCCTCGACTTGCAGCCGCTTTGCCAGCTTTTCCTGTAGATCAGAAGAAAACTTCTCAATCGGATCATCGGCCGTGCTCATTGACAATTGCAGTTGCTCACGACGCGCGCTAATGGTTTGCAACTGCTCTGTCATACGCTGCAAACTCTGCTCGGTGAGTCTCAGCTGGGTACGCATTGATTCGACTTTAAGTGCTAACTGGTGTTTGGCGTCTCGATTAGTCTGCACCTGAGCGCGTAATACAGCAAGCTGAGAAACATATCCCTCACGCTGCTGGCTGAGGCTGCTGCGTTTAATGTCCACCTGCTCGATTTCGCCCAAAACGTCTTGCAACCGCTGCTGCGCATTTCCCAGTTCATTCTCGGTAACTTCCAAACCAGAACGCACCTCTGACAATTGACCCTGCATTTGCTCAAGCCGCGAACGCCGCTGAGCAAGATAGGCCTTCTTGCCACTGAGCTGCTCCCGCAGTTCGGCATGATCGGCAGATACTGTGGCCAGCTGCGTTTGCAAGTTCTCTTTTTTCTTCTCAGTATTGTTAATTTCTGTAGCGATATCAGCCAAGGAACTTTTCAGCACATTGATATCTTGATCTATGGACTCCGATTGACTCTGTAAATGATGAATCAGTTTCTCGCGCGCCAAAACACCCGCTGCCTCATCATTGGCCTTGAGAACGCGAACCCAGGATGAACTGAACCAGGCACCCGAACGCGTAACCACCGACTCACCTTCGGCCAGCTTGGCACGAATCACCAAGGCCTCATCAATTGAGTCGCACACATAGACACGAGATAACAAAGCCAGAACAGGTGCTGGCGCCTTGATTTTTGCAGCAAGATTATCGAGTTCAGCACTATGGTTTGCCGACACGCCTTCTACCAGGCTCAACAATTCAAGCTCACCTTGTTCTAGCTTGCCCAGCATTTGCGCATGTGAATCCAAATCATCAACACAAACCGCTTGCAAGTGAAAATCAAGCACTGACTCGACAGCCTGCTCCCAGCCTTCGTCAACTTCAATAATATTCGCGAGTCGCTTGGCACTGTCAAGACCATTGAGCTGCAACCACTCACTAACTTGTTCCTGCTGACCACCCAAGGCCGCTTGCTGTAAACCCTGCAGTGATGCCAGTTCACGCGTCAACTGTTGTCGTTGCTCGTGTTTTTGTTCAAGCTCTCGCTCTAGGGATGACTGCCTTTGTCGTTGTTCGCTCAGTGCTTGTCCATATTCGGATAAACCGCTACGCGATGCGACGAGCTTATCGCTGGCCTCTGTCAACGCGGTTTCTAACTGCTCAATTTCCGCCACATCATCGGTTAAATTAATACCAGCAATTTCAGCATCAAGATTTTCGTTTTGCTGCATCAAATGGCGGCGGCGCTGTTCCAGATGATGGCCGCGCTCGCGCTCTACTTCAGCAATGCGATGCTGCTCGGCAGACTTTGCGGTCACGCTGTCCCACTCTTCTTGCCAACTCTGCATCGAGGCTTCCAATTCGGCCAAGGCAACAATATCGGTTTGCTCACTTTCACTGAGTTGTTGCAGGCTCGGCTCGTTATTGGCCAAACTTTGACGTAGATCGGTCAGCTTGGTCTTATCTTGCTCGATATGGATATTAGCGTGTGTCCAGGCATTTTCAGCACTGTCCAGTTCTGATTTTTGTTGCGCCTTTTTCTCCTTGGCACCGTTAATCGACTCTTCCAATCGAGCAATATCGGCACCTAACTCATAAAATCGCGCCTGCACATTACTTAATCGCGCTTCGTCTTCGTTACGTTGCTGACGCTGCCTTTCAAGGCCCGTCTCGACATTGCGTAACTCTGCCTGATGTTGCTCTAGTTTGTTCTCATCCGCGCGCAAGGCTGTTTGCTGCTTTTCAACTTCAACTTGCAATGTCTGCCAACGCAAAACCAGTGCTTGCGCTTTGAGCTCGCGCGACTCTTGCTTTAAGGTTTTGTATTGCTCGGCAGCTTTTGCCTGGCGATCAAGCACCGCTATACGCTTGCTGACCTCTTCACGAATATCATTAAGGCGGCTGAGGTTCTCGCGAGTGTGACGCAAACGAGTCTCGGTTTCGCGCCGACGCTCCTTATATTTGGAAATACCTGCGGCTTCTTCCAATAAATGGCGTAACTCATCCGGCTTGGCCTCAATAAGGCGTGAAATCATACCCTGTTCAATAATGGCGTAACTGCGCGGGCCGAGCCCCGTACCCATAAAAATATCGGTAACGTCGCGGCGGCGACAACGAGAGCCGTTTAGAAAGTAGGTTGATTGACCCTCGCGCGTCAGTAAACGCTTGATCGAAATCTCGCTATAGGAGGCATACTCGCCACCCGCACTACCATCGCTATTGTCGAACACGAGTTCAATCGTTGCCTGTCCCACCGGCTTACGCGTATTGGAACCGTTGAAAATGACATCAGTCATTGACTCACCGCGCAGGTGTTTGGCCGAGCTTTCGCCCATCACCCAGCGCACGGCATCGATAATATTGGATTTACCACAGCCATTAGGGCCAACGACGCCGACCAGATCTCCCGGTACAGCAACATTAGTAGGGTCGACGAAGGATTTAAATCCAGCGAGTTTGATTTTTTTTAAGCGCATTACACTTCATTTACATTATAGAGGAGGTCTTTCATTAAACTCATTGCAAGTATGACGATTTAGGTACAATGAGCCTTTACCTATGAATATCATGCCATGACAACAACACCTAGCAAATCACTGGAAACATTTCCCAATCCACAACCTGAGCGCGATTATACGATAAGGATTCATACCCCGGAGTTCACTTGCCTGTGCCCCAAGACCGGGCAGCCTGATTTTGCCACAATCGACATCGAGTATGTACCGGAATATGCATGCATCGAACTTAAGTCATTGAAACTATACATCTGGTCGTTCCGCGACGAAGGTGCCTTTCACGAAGCGGTGACCAATTCCATCCTTGATGACCTGGTCGCCGCCTGTGCGCCACGCTTTATGCGCATCAGTGCGAAATTCAATGTTCGTGGCGGTGTTTACACCACTGTCGTTGTCGAGCACCGGGCAACAGGCTGGACGCCGTCTCAGTCCGTGGTTTTAGCGCAATAGTATATGCCTGCCCTGCCACGTAGCCACGCCTTGTTTTTAGGGGTTGACCTCGGTACTTCAGGCTGCCGGCTGGCTGTCATTGATGATAAAGGTAGACAATATGGCCTTTTTTCAAATCCGTTGCCTGCCTCGACAGGCGATGCGGGACGGGCCGAGCAAACCCCGCTGCACTGGTGGCAAGCACTTAGCGATATCATCAACAACAAACTCCATGCTGCTCTCCGGCAGCGTGTAGTAGCCATTGCCGTTGATGGCACCTCGGCCAGCTTGCTTCTCTGTGATGGACAAGGCCAACCCATCACCCCGTGCCTAATGTATAACGACCGCCGTGCAGTTGACGAAGCAAGGTATATCGATGATACCGCCCCCACCGCGGTTAGCTCGGTTCGCGGCCCTAGCTCAGCGCTGGCAAAACTACTTTATTTCGATCAACAGAAAATCGCCGGTGCCAGCCATGCCTTGCATCAAGCTGACTGGGTCGCCAATCGCTTGCTGGGCAAATACGGGATATCCGATAATAATAATTGTCTCAAACTGGGCTATGATCCGATAAGGCAACAATGGCCAGTCTGGCTATGTAATCTGTTGTCAACACCGTCCATACTGCCAACGGTCGCCAAACCCGGCAATGTCACGGGTACCATCGACAGCACCATCGCCGAATCTTTGGCATTACCAGATAAGATCTTAATCGTATCAGGCACCACCGACAGCGTCGCCGCTGCCTATGCTGCCGGCGCCTCAAAACCCGGTGACGCCGTCACATCGCTGGGCAGCACATTAACGGTCAAAGTCGTCTCAAAACTACCAGTCTCTGCTGCCGAGTACGGTATCTACAGTCATCCTTATGGCGACAACTGGCTGGTCGGGGGCGCCTCAAACAGCGGTGGCGCTGTGTTGTCAGGCTATTTCCATCTCAACCAAATCGAGCAAATGAGCGAACATATTGACCCTGAGTGCGAAACAGGTCTCGATTATTATCCCCTGCCTGGCGTTGGCGAGCGTTTTCCCTTCGCCGACGCCTATAAACAGCCGCGACTCTCACCACGCCCCGAACAAGACAGCACATTCTTTCAAGCCATACTTGAAGGCATAAGTGATATTGAAGCATTGGCTTACCAACGCTTGGCGGAATTAGGCGCCAGCCCTGTGCAACGTATTATCAGCGTCGGTGGAGGCAGTAAGAACAAGGCATGGCAGCGAATACGTGAGCGCAGACTACGCACTCCTCTTAGCCCCGCCATATCAGCTGAAGCCGCTTATGGCAGTGCACTACTAGCGCGTGAAGGCTATAGTAGACACCAGAGCCTCAATTAATCAGTAGCAGTATATTTTTCCTATGCAATTTCTCAGTGGTGCCAGCTTTTTCTTAAAGGGATTCCGCTTGATACTCAAGCCGAATATACGGCGCTTTACGCTGATTCCATTTGCAATCAACATCATTTTGTTTGTCGCTGTGATCGCTATCGGCTATGGCTATACCAGTGAATTCATTCTGTCATTCACCGACCGACTTGAACAATGGATTGCTCAACTGCCAAGCTGGTTATCTTGGTTGGCAGTCGTGGCAAACGCTTTGCAATGGATCATCTGGCCTCTTTTCATACTCTCCGGATTACTTTTTTTATTCGTCTTTTTTTCGATGATTGCGAATCTCATTGCTGCGCCATTTAATGGCTATCTGGCAGAAGCCGTCGAGTTACATCTCACCGGTGAGGTACAAGACCCCGGCGACAATAAGCCGCTAAAAGATGGGCTCATCGCCATTATGCACGAACTTCGCAAAATTGCTTATTTTATGCTGCGCGCAATACCCTTGCTTATTTTATTTCTGATACCTGTGATCAATGTTGCGGCACCGATATTATGGTTGATTTTTAGCAGCTGGATGCTGGCAGTGGAATATCTCGACTACCCCATGTCAAATCATCGTATTGCATTCAAACAACAGCTTGCAAGGCATAAACGTCAACGCGGGCTGTCCTTCGGTTTCGGCGCGCTGGTTGCCTTCGCCAATACAGTTCCTGTCTTTAATTTTATTGTCATGCCCAGCGCGGTTGCCGGCGCAACAGCACTTTTTTGTAAAACCAATGAGCGGAACAATGACATAAACACTATTAAGCCATAGCAAGAAAGACCGCTATTTAACCATATAGACTGTGTGCCTTGATCCCGCATACCGTTTACATAAAATATATACACCATGAACAGACTCATTCGGCATACTAAAATACATCTCGCATTGCGTTGTCTTTCAATAACGCGAACCTTTATGCTATGGCTACTCACTACATTTTTTATCTCTACTGGCGCAAGCGCCGCCGGACAATCGTATGAGCCATGGATACTGATCGACACCGAGGCAGAACAATTATTAATCAAGCGCCACAATGAAACGGTTAAAGTGTTTACTGATATTGCCATCGGCCGTGGCGGCACCGAACAGCTGCGTGTGCGTGACGACGGTAAAACTCCGCTCGGTGAGTTCGAAATCGCTTGGATTGCCGAAGAAAGTCAGTTCCATATGTTCTTTGGTCTCAACTATCCCAATATAAAACGCGCGCAAAAAGCTTACAATAATGGAGAGATTGACCGCCGCACCTATTACCGTATCAAAGATGCCATTACCCTGGGTGAAGTACCGCCGCAAAATACCAAATTAGGGGGTTATCTTGGCATTCACGGACTCGGTAACAAAGATCTCAAGACACATCGGCGATACAATTGGACCTTAGGCTGTGTTGCCATCACCAACGAAGAAATCGAAGAACTTGCCTTATGGTTAAAAATTGGTACGCGAGTGGTTATCCGCTGAACCCTAACTGAACATAAAATAAAGTCGAAAAAACGCATTAACTATTTGACGAAGCTAAAAATATTGCTACCATTGCTGTTGAAAGCTTGATACAACATTTATCCTGTATCGATTGGGCTGATAATAAGAGGGAGACACTCATGATTAAATTGAAATCCGTATCTAAATTGGCAGCCATTGCCATCTCTGTAGGTGTGCTTTACGGCTGTGCTAGCCAAGCCGCCCTAGACGAAGCCATTGCAGGGGCTCAGGCCACTGCCGATGCTGCGGCTGCCGATGCTGCGGCTGCATTGAGTGCAGCAAACAGCGCCCAATCTACTGCTTCCAAGGCACAACGTGCTGCCGATGCCGCACAAAAAGACGCTGATGCCGCTTACAACTTGGCCACAGATGCCAATGATTGCTGTGAAGCCAACACAGACCGTCTTGATCGTATGTTTAAGAAGTCTATGCAAAAATAGTTAATAGCACTCAAAAAAAGCCCGCCATAGGCGGGCTTTTTTATATCCCTAAAAAACGTACTGCGGTTCTCACATTGCCACCTCGTCAGGCTTTTCAATCGATGATAGGGAAATCTTCACAGGCATGCCATCTGCGCGGTCAGCAATCAGGCCCAAACGCGCCCATTCAATATTTGCCTCACGTTCCCGGGTCGCTGCTATAATCGCCTTGACAACAGGCGTCTTATTTCCCCGAGCAATATCAGGATCTTGCCCTAAAGCCTCATGCGCTTCTAAATACAGTTCGCCATTTAACCAACCAACTTTGTATGGCTGGTCAACCAAACGTACCTTGACCCCGACATCTACTGACTTAAACAAAGTTTCGATATTTTCCGGATAAAGACGTATACAGCCATGCGTCACCTGCATACCAACACCAGCAGGCCTATTCGTACCATGAATTAGATAACCAGGAATACCCAAATTGAGCGCAAACTTGCCAAGCGGATTATCCGGGCCAGGTGGCACCACCTCTGGCAAGGGGTCGCCATTAGCCGCATGTTCTTGACGAATCGACGCTGGTGGCCGCCACGTAGGGTCTTTGCGCTTCTTCACAATTTTGGTCAGCCCAAGCGGGGTCATCCAATCAACACGACCGACACTAATAGGGTAAGTCACCACCTGACGCAATTCATTTTCACCGGACTCGGGATAGTAATAAAGCCGCATTTCCGAAATATTTACCACAATGCCTTCACGCGGAGCCTGTGGCAATACATACTGTGTTGGCAGAATAACTTTGGCACCCGCGCCCGGCAGCCAAGGGTCAAGGTCACTGTTGGCGCGAACAATCTCCTCATAACCCAGCCCCCATTCGCGTGCAATATCTACCAAGGTATCCTCATACTTGGCATAGACATAATCAACACTACCAATGACATCCGTACCATCAGGCGGCAAGACAAAGGTTCGCGCCAAAACAGGGCTCGCTGTCAGCAGACTTGTAATCAACGCAGCGAATATTGAAGGTGAAAGCAATTTCATAATTAAACCAATAACAATCCGGTACAAGCGCTTAATTTTACCATAGCATGAGAAAGCTGAATGGCGCTTAACGAGGCCGCATCAAGTAGGCTTTTATACGAGAGATGCCCTCTTGTAAACGAGACAATTCTGTCGTGTAGGCAAACCGCACATAATGATTAGCGTGATTGTGGCCAAAATCACAGCCTGGTGTTAGGGCAACTGCAGTTTGCGCTAGCAATTCATCCACCAGTGTCCGACTATTATCACTTAGCGCAACAGAACGCGCATAAATATAAAATGCGCCTTGTGGTTCTACTGGCACCTCAAAACCCAGCGCTTTGACCGCCGCAACGAGATAGTCGCGTCGTCGCCGTAATTGCTGGCGACGCTGTTCCAACTCACGCAAAGTATCGTCATTGAATGCAGCCAATGCGGCATACTGTGCCGGGGTTGATGTTGCCAAAAAGAAGTTTTGCGCCAACTTGTCCAGCGTCGGCACATCGCTCTTGGGAGCCACCATCCAACCGATGCGCCAACCCGTCATGCCAAAATATTTGGAGAAACTGTTAATGACGATCAAGTCGTCACTCAGCGACAACACCGTTTCGGGTTCAATATCGTAAACCAATAACTGATAGATCTCATCGACGATCAAGACACCGCCACGACTTTTTAGCAACTCGACGATCCGTTTGAGTTCCGGCAAGGCGCAACGCGTTCCAGTCGGATTCGATGGCGTGGCCAACATCACTGCGCGGGTGGCCGCCGTCCAGTGCTTATCGATAAGTTCGGCCGTCAACTGATACCCTGTCGATTCATCGACATTTATCATTGCCGACTGACCACCAAATAAAGATACAAAATGACGATTACACGGATACCCTGGATCCGCCATCAAAACTTCATCCCCAGGGTTTAATAAGGCGGACAAGGCCAATTGCAGCGCACCGGAGCTTCCAGGCGTCACAATAATGCGCTCGCTCTCCACCGCCACACCAAATTGTGATTGGTAATGCTGACTGATCGCCTCACGTAACTGCGGCAGACCCAAAGCCGGCGTATAATGCGTTAGCCTGTTTTCCAGGGCGGCGATCCCGGCTTCAATAATCGCTGTCGGTGTATCGAAATCCGGCTCACCAATTTCCATGTGGACAACATCACGCCCCTTGGCTTCCATAGCACGCGCACGCGCCAGGATATCCATTACTTGAAATGGCTCGATCTCTCTGGCACGACGAGAACCGTTCATCAATGGCTAGCGCAGGCGATCAAGTGTGGCCACATCGAGCATCGACACACCGTCAAATAATTGTGACCGACAGCCACCGATTGTCCGCATTGGGCTGTCTGGCTCACCCAGGTCCGACACGATCAGCTCGGCGCCACTGAAATCATGATCACGGGTAAAATCATTGACGGTAATCACCGTCGTCAGATTAGCCCCTTTTGAGGCCAGCACACCGTTGCGCGAATCTTCAAACACCAGACATTGCTCAGCACTGAGTCCCATTTCCTTCAGCGTAAAATGGTAAATGTCGGCAGCCGGTTTTTTCTTTGGCACCACATCACCCGCCGCAATAAGCTCAAACCACTCTATTGAATCTTGACCCAGCGTATTACTCAATAATGCAATCACATTACTCAGTGTAGTGGTCGTAGCAATGGCCAAGCGTCGTTTTTGTTGTCTGACCTCGTTCAGTAATCTTTCAATACCAGGGCGCAGACTTATACTGCCCTGATCCATCAAATCCTTAAAATAATCTGTCTTGGCTGCATGGATTGAAGCAAAGTAATCATGCAGATCAACCGAGCCGCCCGCAAAAGGGGGATCGTATTTCTCCAAATAATGGAGCATGCGTTCCTTACCGCCGGTAACTGTCAACAGTTCCAGATAGAGTTCAATGGACCAATGCCAAGCAAGTCCGGCATCAGCAAACGCTTTATTAAAGGCAATCAAATGGCCTTCGCGCTCCGTATCTGCCAAAGTACCATCCACATCAAACAGATAGGCTTCAAACCCGCTCATTACGTCCTCCAAAATTAACCATTGCACCACCTTTTTCTGTGTAGATCCAGACGGGTAAAATTAAGACAATGTATATATCGACTCGAAATAACAGCGCATAAGCATAGCAAACCCCTCGCCCTCTCAGATAGCCCGTACATCTGCCTTAGGCTTGGTCAAGGCGCGCGAATATGCTATAAGGTAGTGTTTTAGAATTGGCAAGTGAGGG
>WGFU01000029.1 GCA_015492075.1 Gammaproteobacteria bacterium | reverse complement strand
TTCTAAGACTTTTAACAATTCAAATATGCGGTCCGCTTGATACTCGACACTATAATTTAGAGAAACATCTTGAATGCTTTCGCCGTGCCCAGGCAAGTCAGGAATAATAATTCTGTGATCATCTGTTAAACATTTTGACAGTTGAAGCCAAGTATCCTTGTCAGCCCCAAGACCATGCAACAAGACTAATATTTTTTTTGTTTTTTTAGATCGATTGATGTTATCAAGATATACGATATTTCCTGCATTTATTGATATGCTAAATCGCTCAAGCCCCGCACTTCTTCTGACAATATTTATCAAATAATTATAAATATTATTTTTAAACGACATTTTCATACAATCCTTATGGAATAATTTGTATTTCTATCTCAGCAGCCTTTTGTGACAGGATTAGGTTTTCAAGGCATAACAGATTATTATATGGAATCGAGTTATCATCCCGTGTCGGCTTATCCTTCTGCGAATAGCTCCATTATTCTCAATAGTTATATTTTTAAATTCAATATCTTATTATTGAAAAGCCATAGTATATTTTAAGGTGGTAAAACGGAAGTGTAATCTACTGCTGGTCGGCTTATACCATCGTTATTTAGCCATAAAAATACTAACAATATTTTTGTATTTCAATTGCTTACACTAAAGAAACAATAATCCATTCAGTGCGAAACATGGAATCCGTTTATCCTTCTTACTCACTATAGAAAATTCTATAGTGATTGCTAATAACTAAACATGCCATTGTTTCTAAATAAATTAGTGTGTATAAATATACAGTGTTCGTTCACGGAGAAACAATAACCTTGCCACTGGTGTCGGACTCGAATTAACTATATTAGCTTGACTATACTTCCCAAACCTATTGTCATGGAGGGTTGGCATAGCACGATTACCCCGTTACTTTGTTAAAGTGCCGCCACAACACATTATTCAGCGTGGCAATAACCGCGCGCTTATTTTTTCAGATGATGCAGAGCAAATTATCAGCAACACTCTGCAATTGCTGTGAAGGCGTTATGTGCAGTATTTCAACACCAGGTAGATCGCACGGGCATCTTATGGAAAAGGCGCTACAAGTGCCACACTGATCGACAGCGAACGCTATCTCTTGACCTGTATGCGCTCCGCCAATTGAACCGAACCCCGTGCGCGGTGGGAGGGTCAAACACCCAAGGAAATACACCCGGAGCAGTTTCGCAGCCAATGCCTGGGATGAATAAAATGAGCTGCTGGTGCCACATGTGCCGTATCGACGCCTGGGGCAGAACCCACCGGCGACGGCATGCTTATCGGCGATTATTCAGGGCCACGCTTGGCCAGGGGGCGCTGGCTGCTATCTGGGCGGCAACCAATACCAGTGGGTCTTGGGTAATGATCGTTTTCGTGAAAAGGTCGCGAGATTATCTGGTCGACGAGCGTCGCCGAAACCGAAAGGCAGGCCGCGGAATAAGGCAAAAGATGATGATTAATTCGAGTCTGCCGCCATTGACCACCCAAGCTTGGCATGCCAATCTCTCAATGCATATTTAATCGGACCATGATTCATGAAAATCTCTCTCATAGCCGCCATGGATAACAACCGGGTGATTGGTGCCGACAATGCCTTGCCTTGGCATTTGCCTGCTGACCTAAAGCACTTTAAGACGCTTACTATGGGCAAACCGATTTTAATGGGCCGCAAGACCTATAAGTCGATTGGCAGGCCTTTACCGGGCCGCGACAATATTGTACTCACGCGCCAGGCGGATTTTGTCGCCAGCGGCTGTCTAGTGGCGCATTCAATTGACCAAGCATGCGCTCACGCTGCGAAACTTGGTGCCAAAGAACTCATGGTTATCGGCGGTGCGCAGCTTTATGCGGCGATGTTACCGCTGGCAGACAGGCTCTATCTAACCCTGGTAGACACTGCTATTAATGGCGATGCCTTCTTCCCTGAGATAAACCATAACGAGTGGACGGAAGCCGATCACCAGGAACAGGCCGCCGATGAGAAAAACGCCTACAACGTTACTTTTTTAACGCTGGAGCGTACCGCGAGCGATTAAGCGGGCTGTCGCTCGCGGTCACTTTCCGGGTCTGGGTTTTTCGGCTGCCCCGCGTCATGGACAACAGACTCATGTTTGACATAATCACTCGGCGCCTGGGGCATAGGTGCATCAGTAGTGTCGTCTTTTTTCAATTTGAGGCTATCGTTAAAACCTTCGAGTTGAAACACATCTGTTTTGTCATTCGACAGTTTTTGTGCGCCGGTGGCGAGGTGCTCGTAGATATCTCGGTAATTCCGGGTCATGGCGTTAAGCAGCTCGCCTGTTTTATTAAAATGCTGGCCCACTTCATCGCGATACCGGGTCATATCGGCGCGTAGCAGATCAACCTCTTTTTCCAGCTCCCTGGATTTATTGTCGTGCTGACCACGCCAGCGGCCGGCAATGCCGCCCACGGTGAGTCCTGCAATAAACAAAAGGCCAGCAATAATAACAGTGGTTCCCATATATCCCTCGATGCGAATAGTGAATCGACTTTCTATAAGCGTTATTTTGGCATATAAGATGGGGAAATAGCAGGGCGAATTACGGTGCTGTTAACAAGCACTTATCTGATAGTGGAATTACGGCTGAAAGCGCCGCTAAACTTAGACAAATGGTAGTATTATAGCGACACAGGGAGTTAGCCATGCATCACACCGGGTTAGAAGTCTATGCCAATGCCAGCGCCTTATGCCAGGCGGCGGCTAATCGTTTAATGGAACTGGCAGAAGATGCGATCACCGATCAGGGTGAGTTTCACATCGCCTTGGCGGGGGGCAGTACACCGCGCATGCTCTATTCGCTGCTAGCCCTACCACCCTATAAAGAAGGAATAAATTGGCAACAATTCCATGTTTATTTCGGCGATGAACGCTGTGTCGCCCCCGATCATGACGACAGCAATTTCAAGATGGCATCTGACACCTTGTTGTCACATGTACCGATTCCCGAGACCCACATCCATCGTATTCCTGCTGAGCTGGATGACCACGACGCGGCCGCTCAACGCTACGCAGAAACCTTGACCCATCACGTCCCCTGCACCTATAAGCTGCCAATGTTCGACTTGATATTGCTGGGTATTGGCACCGACGGCCATATCGCTTCTCTGTTTCCCGACACCCCGGCGCTGGATGAAGTGAACCGCTTAACCACAGCGGTTTATGTCGAGCAATTCGACAGTTGGCGTGTCAGCCTGACCTACCCGGTCATTAATAATGCCAGCCATATTATTATTTTTGCCAGCGGCGAAGCGAAAGCGGACGTTCTGCGCTCGGTATTGGGCGAACAAGCCGGTGAAAGCAGCACGCTGCTGCCCGTTCATCGTCTTCAACCACGTGCTGACTTGACCTGGTTTGTTGACGCCGACGCCGCCAAATACATCCGGCACGCTGCGTAAACAATGCTGTTACTCGGCGGCGACATTGGCGGCACGAAAACCCTGCTGAGCCTGTTTGAGACCAGTGACGCGGGCTTTACGACTCTGTTTTCTCGGCGTTATAGCAGCGGCGACTATGAATGTTTCGATGATTTGATGTCAGACTTTATGACGCAGATCGGCAATCAACAAATCGCGGCGCTGGCGCTGGGAATCGCCGGTCCAATCACTGTCGAAAACGGCCACAGTACGGCGCGAACGACCAATTTGCCCTGGCTGATCGATAGTCGCGCCTTATCCAAGCAGACCGCTATCGCCAAGGTTCTATTAATCAATGACTTTGTCGCCATGGCATACGGCGTCACCACATTAAAAGATAGCGATTTGATCACTCTACAGCCGGGGCAGGTACGTGCCAACGGACATTGTATGGTACTGGGCGCCGGCACCGGCCTGGGCGTGGCCCAGCTAATTTCTGTCAAGGGCCAATACCATGCCATTGCCTCAGAATACGGGCATAGCGATTTTGCCGCCTTTGATGACGATAGCGCCGCCCTCAGTCACCATTATATTAGCCGACTCGGCCATTGCTCTATTGAACACGTCTTGTCGGGCCCAGGTATCCGCCACATCTTTCAATTCGTTTGCTGTAACGGCGATTATCCAAGCTCGCTTGCAGCCGATAGCGACGCCGCGACTATCGCCACCTGTAGAGACGATATCGCGGCAAAAAAAACCATGACAATTCTTGCCGCGATATATGGTTCTGTCGCCGGCAATTTGGCCCTCACTAATCTGGCCTACGGCGGGGTTTATTTAACCGGCGGTGTGGCCGCTAAGAATAGTGAATGGTTGCAATCGCATGCCTTTATCGATGCCTTTCACCAGAAGGGAAAAATGTCACGGCTAATGCCACTGTTTCCCGTGCATATCGTTACCAATGAACATTGTGGATTACTGGGCGCCGCAGTTGCTGCCAGTCGCCTCTAACGCCAGGAGCTTACTATGTCTACCGATAATATTACTGCCGCCCTCATCGAGGATGATCGTCGCGACATGAAACGACGTCATTTAATTTATAACATCGCCGTCTTGAAAGTCGCAACAGGTGAAGAAATCGGTCGGCTAGCGGATATCTCAACCGAGGGTTTAATGATTGCAAGCCCGTCCAAACTACCCTTGCACGAACATAATCTTTTAACGTTTAAATTGCCAGAGAGTTGTCAGCAATACAGTAACGTCGAGTTCGAAGCCGAAGCCCGTTGGCATAAAGACGATGCCAACCCTAGCTATGAGCTTACTGGTTATCATGTTATCGAGCCTGTAGACGACTATAAAAAACTATGTCAATTACTGGTTAGGCAAATTGGCTTTCAAGACTAATTGACACTAACTATCCAGGCTTTGATAAATAAACGCAATCCACTTATCGGCCTTGATAAAACCATGGCCCCAGCTATCCCATTTTTTCGGCAGCCCGTCGCCTTGAATTTGCGCCAGCGACATACCCGCGTTCTTTTTGGTTTTTACGTAATCTGTTGTGCTCACTAACATATCGTAGAAACGCTTGTAGTCCGCCAACGTTGCCAAGGCGCCATGCCCTGGAATGATGTTGACATCCTCAGGCATGCGCTCAATAAGGTTTTTTACATTATTGGTGTAACCCAGAACGTTGCCACCGGTTCTTATATCAACGTACGGAAAAGCATCAACAAAAAAATGATCACCGACATGAATAACATTGGATTCAGTGAAAAAGACGACACCGTCACCGTCAGTGTGGCCATTAGCAAAATGAACAAAGTCTATCGCTTCACCATTCATATGCAGGGTTAATGATTCATCAAAAGTAATCAGCGGCCACGCCTCTTTTGGCTGCGCCGGCGACTGGCCGAAATCATTTTCTTGCGGTGCTTGTAAACGCTTGCGTACATTGTTGTGCGCAATCACTATCGCGTTATTACCAAATATCGCGTTAGCACCGGTATGGTCGCCATGCCAATGGGTATTTAACACAAAGCGTAGCTCACCAGTGTTGATATCTGCCACAGCGTTTTTTATCTTTTCTGCCATGGCGGCAAATTGATCGTCCACAATCAAAATGCCGTCCTTACCAGCTGACACCGCAATATTGCCACCCGCAAAACCTCCCACACCTTCCAGCATATAAACGTTGCCACTTACTTTGCTGGTTTTAAGTGTGATGTCGTCGAAGCCCTCTGCCATAATTATTTCGCTGCCGGATAACAAAGCAAATATTAAAACGAGGTATTTTTTCATAGTGCAAGACTCCTTCCTCAAGATAGGCCAACGCATAAATCGGTGCGGCGAAAAGTCCTTTCGCCTTGATCAACTTCAGCTACAAACTAAACATCGAGGTTGGATACCGACAAGGCATGTCGTTGAATAAAATCACGGCGCGGTTCGACGTGATCACCCATCAGCGTGGTGAAGATTTCATCCGCGCCGATGGCATCTTCAATGCGCACCTGCAGCATACAACGGGTTTCGGAAGACATAGTGGTTTCCCACAGCTGTTCTGGGTTCATTTCACCCAAACCTTTGTAACGCTGAATAGACAAACCACGCTTGGCTTCATTGGTTAACCAGTCGTAAACCTGCTTAAAGCTGCTCACCGCCTGTTTACGCTCGCCGCGCTGCACATAGGCACCTTGATCCAATAAACCGTCTAAACGTTGGCCTAAATCGCTAAGCGTACGATATTCGCCACTTTGGAAAAACTCGCCGGGCAAAATAACACTGCGGGTTACGCTATGAGTAGTGATATCAACCAGAATATGCCATGCATCGCCGCTTTCACTATGAGACATTGTCAGCTGAAACGCCTTATTGCCGTCGGCGTTCAGTCGCGCAGCCAGATCGTTCAACCAAGGTGTGAGCGATGAAGGGTCTTGCAGCCGCTCTTCGTTGACCAAGGGCATGTAGATAATCTGCTCTAACAGATGACTGTCGTAACGACGCGATAGCTTGTTAACCACGGCTTGCGCAGCGACATAGCGAATCGCCATCTCTTCAAGGGCTTCACTGCTAATGGCCGGAGCCGAGTTGTTAACAAACAGCTTTGCACCGTCAAAAGCGATATGAATCAATCGTTTATTAAGCTCAGCATCATCTTTGACATAGCTTTCCTGCTTGCCTTTTTTAAGCTTGTAGAGCGGTGGCTGAGCGATATAGAGATAACCGCGTTCTATCAGCTCCGGCATTTGGCGATAAAAAAAGGTCAGTAACAAGGTACGAATATGCGAGCCATCAACATCGGCATCGGTCATGATAATAATGCGGTGATAACGAAGCTTGTCAGGGTCATAATCTTCGCGGCCGATACCGCAGCCGAGGGCGGTTATGAGGGTGCGGATTTCATCAGACGATAGCATTTTGTCAAAACGCGCCTTCTCAACGTTCAAAATTTTGCCTTTCAGCGGCAAAATAGCCTGGTTTTTACGGTCACGACCTTGCTTGGCAGAACCACCCGCAGAATCACCCTCAACGATGTAAAGTTCTGATAAGGCAGGGTCTTTTTCCTGGCAATCCGCCAGCTTACCAGGCAAGCCAGCCACATCGAGCACCCCTTTACGGCGCGTCATCTCACGTGCCTTGCGTGCTGCCTCTCTTGCGCGCGCTGCATCGACAATCTTGTTGGTGATGGCCCTCGCTTCTGTCGGCATTTCAAGCAACATATCATGCAGACCACTACCGACGACAGACTCGACAATACCTTTTACTTCGGAGGAAACCAGCTTATCCTTGGTCTGTGATGAAAACTTGGGGTCCGGCACTTTAACCGAAAGCACAGCGGTCAAGCCCTCGCGCGCATCATCACCTGTTGTGTTGACCTTGGCTTTTTTCGAAATTCCTTCTTTTTCAATATATTGATTCAATGTGCGCGTCAGCGCACCTCGAAAACCTGCCAGGTGGGTGCCGCCATCTCGTTGCGGAATATTATTGGTAAAACAAAAGATATTTTCTTGATAAGAGTCATTCCATTGCATGGCGACTTCAACAGTAGTGCCTTCTTTCTCGGCCTTAAAGTAAAGCACCTGCTTGTGTAATGGCGTTTTTTTACTATTCAGGTGCTCAACAAAGGCCCGAATGCCACCTTCAAATTTAAAAATATCATGCTTTTCGCTGCGTTTATCACTAAGATTAATGCTGACACCAGGATTCAAAAAAGACAACTCTCGCAAGCGCTTAGCGAGGATATCATAGTGAAATTCAATATCTGAAAAGATCTCGGTACTAGGTTTGAAGCGAATCTGGGTACCGCTGGTATCCGCCTCACCCACCATTTCCAAGGCGCCCTTGGGGTCACCAAGATGGTACTCCTGCTTATAGACCTTGCCGTGACGATAGATGGTCAGATATAAGCTGTCGGACAAGGCATTGACTACAGAAACACCGACACCGTGAAGCCCACCTGACACCTTGTAAGAATTGTCATCAAATTTACCGCCGGCATGGAGTACGGTCATAATCACTTCAGCTGCGGAGCGACCTTCTTCCTCATGGAGATCTACGGGGATGCCTCGACCATTATCCGCAACCGATACAGAATTATCGGCGTGAATAATAACGGTGATCTCATCGCAATGACCAGCGAGCGCCTCATCAATAGAGTTATCGACCACCTCAAAGACCATATGATGCAAGCCGGTACCGTCATCAGTGTCGCCGATGTACATACCAGGGCGTTTACGCACCGCATCAAGGCCTTTTAGGACCTTAATCTTAGAGGAATCGTAATTGTCAGAGGAGTCGTTTTGCTTGTTTACGTCGTCGTTGCTCATTATCGCTGAGCACCTCAATATAGAAGCCGTACTAAAGCAGCAATTTTACCACGTAAACAAGGGTTTAGCGATTAATTTAGTGATTATCACCCCTGCTGAACACACCCTGTTTCACGTGAAACACTTTACTGTGGTCAAATACTCTCATATCTATATCTCGCTCATCGATCGCAGTGATAAACACCTGGGCTTGCAAACTGTTCAACAACTGTAACAAGCGTATTCTACGCTCAGCATCAAGCTCGGCGGGTAAATCATCAACCAAAACAATACTAGACTTGTCTAATTGCTCAGAGAACAATACCGCCTGCGCCAGATGCAAGGCGGAGATAATCAACTTTTGTTGCCCCCTTGAGGCACATTCTTGTGTCGGCACGCCCGCAACTTTAATCACCAAGTCAGCAGTGTGGGGACCATCGCGAGTATAACCCAAGCCTAGATCCCGCTCCTGCTTATTCAGTAAATGTTGCGTCAGGGAAATATCGAGCGGCCACCCACGCTGATATTCTATAGATAGCTCTGGCAAATCAATTAATGCGGCAAGCATCGGTAAAAAATGGATTCTTAGAGAAGTAATATAATCACTACGCCAGGCGTCGATTTCGACCGCCATTCTCTCGAGTTCATGGTTCCAACTTTCCAAGGTGCTGCCATCACTGCCATGACGCAGCAAGGCATTACGCTGCCCTAAGGCTCGGCAGTAACCACGCCACATATCAAGAAAAGGTTGTTTCACGTGAAACACTCCCCAATCCATAAATCTGCGTCGCTGCTTTGGCCCGTCAGTGAACAGTTTATGGCTGTCGGTGCTAACGAGTGTGAGTGGCAACAAGGTGGATAAATCGGATGAACGTTTAATGATTTGATCACCATTCATGAGCTTTAACGCTCGTTGTTCATAACGCGCATGCAGCTTATTCACACCTTGATCGTGTTCTATCTCGCCGCTGATGGCAAAAGCGTTCTCACTAAAGTGGGCTAAACGTGACAGCTTATTGGTACGAAAAGACTTCGCACGAGCCAACAAATAGATCGCTTCAAGCAAACTGCTTTTACCGCTGCCGTTTTGGCCACAGATAAGATTACATTTTGGGCTCAGTTCGAGATCAACATCGATCAAGTTCCTAAGCTGTACGGTGCGCAGTCTTCGTAAATGCATTGGGTGAGGATAGATCGAAGACTATGCTCCGAGCCATAGCCAAAAAACACTAGATACGCATTGGCATCACCACATAGCGTGATGACTCATTAGCGACCCCATGTAATAAACAACTGCTGCTAGGATCGGTAAAAATCATTTGTACCTGCTGTTCACTCATTGCAGCTAGGGCATCCTGCACATAGGCAGCGTTAAAACCTATCTCAAACTCATCGCCGGAGTAGTCAACTTCGACTTCTTCTTCTGCGTGCTCCTGCTCGGGGTTACGGGCATGGATAACAATACTGCCAGGCTTGACTTGCACTGAGATACTGCGGAATTTCTCATTGGTCAGAATCGAGGCTCTAACCAATGCCTGTTTCAAAGCATCACGATCAGCAATGAGGATTTTGTCACCGTTCTTTGGTACTACGTGCTCATAATCGGGAAAACGGCCATCAACCAGCTTGGATGTAAAACTCATGCCGTCAGTAGTAAAACGAATATGGTTAACCCCTAACTCTATTTTGATATCCTTATCCGGTTCTTCCAGTAAACGCAGTAACTCCATAACGCCTTTACGCGGCACAATGACCTGCGTTTTCTCATCCCAGCCGATATTGACAGCCGCTTCCGCCATCGCCAAACGATGACCATCCGTTGCCACCATACGTAACTGATCGCTACCCATTTCAAACAACATGCCATTCAAATAATAGCGAACGTCTTGCTGCGCCATAGCAAAGGCGGTTTGATCTATCAACCGTTTTAACTCGCCCTGCTTGAGGCTAAAGCTACGTGAATCTTCCATCTCACCGATATCGGGAAAATCATCCGCGGGGAGAGTGGTTAAAACAAAACGACTACGGCCTGAACGCACCGTCGCCTTTTCTCCTTCTGTTTGTATGCTGACATCAGCACCGTCAGTAAGACTACGACAAATATCGAACAGTTTGCGCGCTGGCAAAGTGATTCGTCCACTGTCTTTACCATCAACACCAAGCTGGACTATGATTTCCACCTCAAGATCAGTAGCAGTCAACGATAACACTCCATGGTCAACTTCAATCAGTACATTGGCCAGGATGGGTAGCGTTTGACGCCGCTCAACGACCCCGTTGATAAGCTGTAATGGTTTGAGCAGTACGTCTTTATTTAAATTTATATTCATATAAAAAACCTATTACAAAGGCAGTAGATAACTTGAAAAAAAGGCTAAAAATCTCTACTTTTATATTAATTTTCAATAAGTTATTTTCTTTTAATTTCTCAAAATCACTGTAGTTTAGCTGTGGATAACATGACCATAACTTGGCAAGTTTTGAAAGGTTATGATTTATACACAGCTTATCCATATCATGTTTGTAGGGCTCTTAACAGGTTTGAATAATCCTCGTTAATCACGTCATCCTCAGCCTTTAATTCAGCGATCTTGCGGCAGGCATGCAACACCGTTGTATGGTCTCGGCCGCCAAACGCGTCACCAATCTCTGGCAAGCTGTGATTGGTCATATCTTTGGCTAGCGCCATCGCTAGCTGCCTTGGTCGTGCTACTGAGCGAGAGCGGCGTTTTGACAGCAAATCTGCTACCCGGATTTTATAGTATTCCGCCACCGTTTTCTGAATGTTTTCTATGGTCACCAAACGGTCTTGCAGTGCGAGCAAATCACGTAATGCCTCTTTGGCAAACTCTAGGGTGATTCGATGGCCGGTAAAACGTGAGTTGGCAACGACACGGCGCAGCGCCCCTTCCATTTCGCGAATATTCGATTGGAAGCGCTTGGCGATTAAAAACGCTACCTCGCTGGGGATATCAACATCGATCTGGGCGGCTTTACTCATTAAAATAGCGACGCGTGTTTCCAGCTCCGGCGGCTCGATAGCTACCGTCAGGCCCCAGCCGAAACGGGATTTAAGCCGCTCTTCTAGACCATCGACCTTTTTCGGGTAGCGATCACAGGTCATGATGACCTGCTGATGGCCCTCAATTAGCGAGTTAAAGGTATGAAAAAATTCCTCTTGCGATCGTTCTTTATTGGCAAAGAACTGAATATCATCGATTAACAAAGCGTCAACACTGCGGTAATAGCGCTTGAATTCGTTAATGGTGTTGTGCTGCAGTGCTTTGACCATGTCGGCGACAAAGCGCTCTGAATGCAGATAAACGATCTTGGCGTTATCCATACGCTCAAACATCATATTACCGACAGCATGCATTAAATGAGTTTTGCCAAGGCCGACACCACCATATAAAAACAAGGGGTTATAGGCCGTTCCCGGGTTTTCAGCTACCTGCGCCGAGGCCGCGCGAGCCAGTTGATTGGATTTGCCTTCGACGAAATTATCGAAGGTAAAACCGGTTTGCAGGCCGCTGCGAAAGCCTTTGCCTGCTTTATTGCCTTCGCGGTTGAAGAATGCGTTACTGGCCATGGTCTGGGTGTTGGTGCGAGCAGGGCTGGATGGGGTTTGCGAACTGCCGACTTCAACGCTGACGCTGGCATTGCTGTCGAGTTGCTTAACCAGAACAGAAATGCGTGAGATAAAAAGCTCGTTGATTTTGTCGAGGACAAAATGATTGGGCGCCAGCAAGCGCAAGAGATTGCCGTCTTCAACAGGTTGTAGAGGACGTATCCAGGTATTGAGGTCTTGTGCGCTCATCTCGTTTTCGAGCTGACGCAGGCAGCGTTGCCAGAGCGAATCGCTCAAAGCTGGATGACCTCCCATTTGATGTTAAGAGTTGTTAGCTCGCGCCTGGAACAGGCAGCGTGAACCGACAAGTCTAACCTCCTTGGCCTGGCTTCGCTAGCGTTTTACCGTGACTTTACACTATGTTGGCGAGCCGGTTTTGCTTGACAGTGATGGGGTGTTTCAGTATTGTCATGCGCTTTTCGACGTGCCCTTGGGGTACACGGCACGATTTAGGAATAGCCGCAATGAAGCAAACATTTCAGCCAAGTAATCTTAAGCGTAAACGCACCCATGGGTTTCGTTCCCGCATGAGTACCGCCGCTGGTCGTATGGTGATTAAACGCCGTCGCGCCAAAGGCCGTGTCCGACTCAGCGCCTAATTCGGCGACACCGGTCTCGCCTGTACCGGTTGCTGATACGGCGTCGCCCTGTTTTCGGTTTAGTCGCTGTTACAGGCTTGTCCACCAAAACGATTTTCAACGTGTATTTGACCAGCCAGTGCGGGTGGGCAGTCGTTATATAACGATGTTGGCTCGAGCCAATTCGCAGGGCTATGCGCGTCTGGGCGTGATTGTAGGCAAGCGCTCAGCTAAACTTGCTGTGCAACGTAATAGGTTCAAGCGCATTGTGCGAGAGGAGTTTCGTCTGCGACGAGGGTCCTTGGCCAGTTGCGATTATCTGATTTTAGCTAAGCCTGGCATTGCTCAGCAAAGTCGCGCTCAAGTGAGGCACTGGCTTGAGCAAGCATGGCGAAAATTACAACGACAACAACGAGCTTCCCGCTCGGGTCGGGAGCAGGCGCTTGAGGGATAAAGACCATGAAAAAACTCTTATTGTTTTTAGTCCGTGGCTACCGCTATTTGATTAGCCCGCTGCTGCCTGCAAGTTGCCGGTTCTACCCTAGTTGTTCCTGTTATTGTGAGGAGGCTGTGCGTGAGCATGGTGCTCTGCGCGGAGGTTGGCTCAGTCTGCGCCGGCTCGGCCGTTGTCACCCATGGCATAAAGGCGGTGTCGATCTAGTCCCGCTTCGCCACCAAGAGGCCGCTGTTGGTGACAGGCTCTTGGCACGCGATGCCGTTTGCAACCACCCCCACAAACCCTTATAGGTTGTCATGGAAACTCGTCGTCTATTGTTGTTTTTCGCGCTCGCCGCTGTTGTCGTCCTGTTATATGAGGCATGGCAGACCGATTATGGCCCACAGCCTGTTACGCCAAGCTCACCCGCAGCGCAAATTAGCGAGGGCCAATTGGCCTTGCCAACAGTAGAGGCTGATGTGCCAAGCAGTCCTACCAACTATGTTACGCCTCGAGAGCTTGCTCCTGATACTAGTGCTTCGAATATAGCGAAGCATAAACCCGCTGTTCAGGCACTGGCTGATGCAGGCCATATTCGCGTTATCACTGATAAATTTGATATTGATATTGCGCTGGCAGGCGGAGATATTCGCCGCGCCGATCTGCGCGCTTATCCCGTCAGTATTGATGAGCCGGACAAGCCGTTCAAGCTGATGTCTACTGACCCAAACAATCTTTTTATTGCTCAAAGTGGTTTGTTGTCAAAATCTGCTGCGCCTGATCATCACGCTATTTATAGTGCGGATGCCAGTGAATTTAGCCTGGCCGACGGTGAGGACACACTTGAGGTCGTTTTATATTGGCAAAGCAATGACGGTATCAATGTTGAAAAGGTCTTTACCTTTACGCGTGGTAGTCACCTCATCGAGGTTGAACACCGTGTGAAAAATAACAGCGATGCTGTCTGGAGCGGCGGTGTTTATCGCCAGTTTCAACGCACGGAACCCAGTGATGCCAGTGGTTTTAGGCTGATCCATACCTACACCGGTGGTGTGATATCGAGCGAACAAGAAATATACGAGAAAGTAGATTTCAGTGACATGCGCAGCAAAGATGTCAAAATAGACAGCGCTCACGGCTGGGCAGCCATGATTCAACATTACTTTCTCGCGGCCTGGGTGCCTGACCCAGAGCAAAGCAATCATTACTTTACTAAGGCATTGGATGATGGCCGTTATATTCTGGGTTTAATCGCGCCGACCGTTAGTGTTGCTGCCGGTGCTCAAGGCAGTATGGTCGATAAACTTTATATTGGCCCTAAAGAACAACATGTGCTAGAAGCCATCGCTCCCGGTTTAGAGCTTACTGTCGACTATGGTATTTTCGCTATTTTCTCGCAACCGCTCTTTTGGTTGCTGGAAAAAATCCACAACCTGGTCGGTAACTGGGGTTGGACCATCATCATTATTACTATTGTTATAAAACTGGTGTTCTTTCCCTTATCTGCGGCCAGCTACCGATCCATGGCCAATATGCGAAAATTGCAACCGCGCATAGAAAAGATTCGTGAACGCGCCGGTAATGACCGCCAAAAAATGAGCCAGGACATGATGGCCCTCTATAAAACCGAGAAGATCAACCCGCTCGGTGGCTGTTTGCCCATGTTGATACAGATCCCGATTTTTATCGCACTCTACTGGGTATTAATTGAAAGTGTTGAACTGCGCCAGGCACCGTTTATTTTATGGATTAAGGATCTATCGATTAAAGATCCTTATTACGTGTTGCCATTACTCATGGGTGTCACCATGTGGTTTCAACAACGTCTTAATCCGAAAC
The DNA here is from genome assembly GCA_015492075.1 of Gammaproteobacteria bacterium. Lineage (GTDB taxonomy): Bacteria > Pseudomonadota > Gammaproteobacteria. The sequence goes on along the minus strand of WGFU01000029.1, from coordinate 25,782 downwards.
CACCCGATCCCATGCAGGCGAAAATTCTCGGCGCATTGCCTTACGTATTTACCCTGTTCTTTGCTTTCTTCCCATCAGGCTTAGTACTGTACTGGGTATCCAACAGCGTCCTGTCGATTGCACAGCAGTGGCATATTACGAGGAAGATTGAAAAGGCTGGTTAGACTTTTGTACGCTCTTCCATTTTAGGGGAAGGGCTATAGGGGGTGAGGGTCTAATAATAAATTGCTTTTGACTTCTTTCTACAGGACTCATCGCGACATAATTGTTTGCACGTAATGATGTGTTTCGTACTCATGATAGATAGCATCTACAGTCAATAGAAAAATCATTTTTTCCACAAAGGGTTTTTTATTGACAAGGTTTTAGTAGCCACCTACTATTTTTCCTCATTTCAGGATCTTGCCCTTTTATGCGATCGATCTTTGGCTTCGCTGTCAAAAAGAAAAGATCCCTAGCTTATGTGGGATTGTAGTGATAATAAATATCAAACATTTTCTGATTTTTTGATTAAGCCTAGGTATATTCATCTCCAGTTTTAGCCCGGGTTGGCTATTACACACTTAAGTATAGGTTGCCCACCGTATTGCTATGTCGCAATCAACTGACACCATCGCCGCTATTGCCACCCCACCCGGTCGAGGAGGTGTCGGCATTATTCGACTCTCTGGTTCTAAGGCTGCGGCGATTGGTGAGTCTATTACGGGAATGTTGCCAAAACCGCGTTATGCCGCCTTGGTAGATTTTAAGTCAATCAAGGGTCAGGTCATCGATCATGGTCTTGTCCTATATTTCCCGGCACCCCGCTCCTTTACTGGCGAAGACGTTATAGAGCTGCAAGCACATGGTGGCCCAGTAGTGCTGGATCTGATAATGACATCTGTGCTTGGCTTGGGCGCGCGCATGGCACGACCTGGCGAGTTTTCTGAACGCGCTTATCTCAATGATAAACTTGACCTGGCCCAGGCCGAAGCGATTGCTGATCTTATCGATAGTAGCTCGGAAACTGCGGCACGAGCGGCTTTGCGTTCTTTAGATGGTGAATTCTCTAACACCGTTAATCAGTTGTTAGAGAAAATGATTCACCTGCGCATGTATGTCGAGAGCGCTATAGATTTTCCCGAAGAAGAAATTGATTTTCTCTCCGATGGTAAAGTCGCACAACAGCTTAATACGATTTATGATGCGACCCTCACGGTATTTCATTCCGCACGACAAGGCAGTATTTTGAGCGAGGGCATAACTTTGGTTATTGCTGGCAAGCCTAATGCCGGTAAATCCAGTTTAATGAACCGACTTGCTCAACGTGAGGCGGCTATCGTTACTGATATCCCGGGCACAACACGCGATGTCTTGCGTGAAGCCATTAGTATCGATGGTATTCCTTTGCATTTGGTCGATACGGCGGGCTTGAGAGAAAGCGATGATCCAATAGAGCAACAAGGTATTGACCGAGCGTGGAAGGAAATTGAACATGCCGATATGATTTTGCATATCATCGATTGCACCCAGACATTCAATGGGATTAATCAAGATGACAGTTCGCTTACGCTGTTACCCGAAACAATACCTTGTATTGATGTTTACAATAAAATTGATATTGCTACGCCCTCACAAGAAACACAAGATAATGCCGTATTTGTCTCAGTAAAAACCGGTCAAGGTTTGGATCAACTCAATAAAGCTATAAAACAAACTATTGGTTTTGATGAAAACAACGAAGGCATATTCAGCGCGCGTCGCCGCCACCTTGATGCATTGAAGCGCACCTTATTTCACATTCAATGTAGTCAAACTCATTTAAGTAGCAAGGCAGGTGAACTGGTTGCCGAAGAGCTTAAAATCGCGCAAGCATGTCTAGGTGAAATCACCGGCAAATTCAGCAGCGACGATTTGCTCGGAAAAATATTTTCCAGTTTTTGTATTGGCAAATAAAATTATTAGTGGGACAGCAGTGACTCTGCCCTCTTAGATCATCACCGGAGTGCGCCATAAAGATAAAAAAATAACAGGATGGACGGCCATATTGTTGGCCCTGTTGTCTTTGCTGCCAAGTGTTGTACCGGGCGCCATGTCTATTCTGGGTTTTATGGCGTCATTGGGCGCCTTGGTGTTTGCCGTGTTTTCGGTAAGCAGGTGCAGAAAAAATCATTTTAATGCAACACTAATTATTGTTATTGTCGGGTTATTTTTAGTCAACGATAGCCTTAGAATATGGGCTGACCCCTTGCCAATGCCAAGCAATATCAAAGCAACCATGTATGGGATCTTTTTCATGGTGGCGTTGGCCTGCATGATTGCTGCAAGTGAATTATCAAGAAACAAGCCAACACCTGACAGCGATGTCAACGACAAAAATGATTTATAGCGCCACGGGTTTTTAGCCGGTGGCTGGTTAACGTCCCCTTAAGATAAATCTCGAAACTCAAGAAGCATCTGTTCGCGCTCAGCCTGCATGATTATGTGACCAAGCCGTGATGATTTTTCTGGCTTTGTTACGCAGACTCGACTCGGGAGAGTCATTTTGTTCTGAGATTATTGTCATGAAACGATTTATTGCTGCTAACGTGGTCTTCGCGTTTACTGTCTGTGTTGGGGTAGTGCTTATTAGCACCACTGTGCAAAGCGAAGACGACGTTGTTGGCATAACAGCGGACGAGTTTATAACTTTATTAGGGACTGATAGGGAGTCAATAAAGAAAGCGCTCAATAAAATCGAGACTGACTGGCAGCCGGGTTTTGCCATTATGGTGGTTGAAGTGATAACACTGCTTCGTGATAGAAAACAGGTTACGCATCTGGTTAACTTGCTAGAGCAAAATAGCGGGCAGAATTTCGGTTTTGATATACAGCGTTGGCGGCAATGGTTATGGAATCAGCCCGAAAATGACTACGCTCACTATGCTCAGTTTAAATCTAAACTCTATCAATATATTGATCCACTATTCGCGGGTTACTTTAGTGATAAGAGAAAAACAACCATTCGCCTCGATGAAGTGGTCTGGGGTGGTGTACAACAAGACGGTATTCCACCGTTACGTCATCCAAAAATGGTGGATGCTGATGATGCGGATTACCTTGACGATAGCCATATCGTTTTTTCCGTTGAGGTGAATGGTGATGCGCGCGCTTATCCAAAGCGTATTATGGCCTGGCATGAAATGTTTGTTGATGAAGTGGGTGGCAAGCCGGTAGCGGGGGTTTATTGTACTCTTTGCGGTAGCATGATTTTGTATCACACCGTTATTGACGGTGAGAACTACGACATTGGCACCAGTGGTTTTCTCTATCGTTCCAACAAACTCATGTATGACAAGAAGACGCAATCGTTGTGGAATACCCTATGGGGTAAACCCGTCATCGGCCCTTTGGTGGGCAAAGGCATTGAGTTGGAGCGTTTAAGTATTGTTACCACTACCTGGCGCGAGTGGAAACGACGTCACCCGCAAACAAAAGTACTCTCACTCGATACGGGACATAATCGTGATTATGATGAAGGTGTTGCGTATAGAGAATATTTTGCCACCGATAAACTGATGTTTGGCGTGCCTAAAGTAGACACCCGCTTAAAAAATAAGAGCGAGGTATTGGGTTTATTGTTTGCTGACAGCCCGGATAAACCGTTAGCAATCTCTGCAGATTATCTTGCCAGGCACCCGGTGTATCAAAACCGCGTTGAAGATATGAACTTTGTGGTATTCACCGATGCTAGTGGTGCGAATCGCGTCTACGATGCGCAAGGCGTTCATTTCCAGTCTTGGGATCAAAACACTACTGCCATTGATGAAAGTGGCCAGAAATGGCGTTTGAGCGAAAGTCGCTTAGAGGCCGCTGATGGTAAACAGTTGTTCCGCTTGCCTGCCCATCGGGCTTTTTGGTTCGGTTGGTTTTCAGCTTATTCGCATACCCAGTTGATCTATTAACGCGGCAACTATTCATCATTAAGAAAAACTAATGACAGGATAAATACATACAATTTTACCAAGACAAGGCTTTTGCGGATACTTGTCCGCAAGCTGATTTTATACATTTACTTTTAACTTTCTCTTGGAGATTTATATTATGAAAAACATCACTATGGCAATAGCGGGTTTTGGTCTTTTGCTTATCGGTTCTGCTCAGGCTGCTACCGTTGGTAACTTCGGTCCTTACGCACAAGCGAACAGCAACCACGCAGCGACTACTGGCACCCAGGTTTCTATCCCAGCCGAAGGCCGTTTGAATGCCTATGCGCCTGCTGCCCAAGCGCCTAAGAGCGCTGCCGAGCTTGCTACCAGCAGCGAAGGCCATTTCAGCGCTTACCATTCTTAATAACGTCCTGGGCTTCGGTCCACGAAAGCCCCCTCTTTGGGGGTTTTTTTGTCTGTCATAAAGCCCAGCTCGCTATTTGGCACGTATTTCAGATGGCGAGATACGCTGAAACAGTGCGCTGAATAAAAGCAAGTCACACAATTTAGAAAAAACCTACTGATTGTATAAATAAATACAATTTCACATATCGATAGATTTTATAGATACTAAACCTGAACTTAATTTTGGTTTTTATTTTTTTATAATTTTTGGAGATTGATCATGAAAAATATTTCTATGACACTTGCTGGCTTGACTCTTTTCGCTTCTGTTGCAGCTCAGGCCGCAACTGTGGGTAACTTTGGTCCTTACGCCCTAGTCAACACCAACGAAGCGGCATCGACAGGAGTGCAGGTGACAGTACCTGCTGAAGGCCGTTTGAATGCTTATGCGCCCTCTGACGAGGTAGTAAAAGGCGACACCCAGATTGCCGTTAGCAGTGAAGGTCGTCTGAACGCTTACCGTTCTTAATAAAGTCCCGGACTTCGGTCTACTAAAGCCCCCTTTCGGGGGCTTTTTTTATGTATAGCAAAATCCTGTAAAAGACCGATAAAATAGCCAGCAATCGATAATCCGGTTATTATCGCGCGTCATACTGAATAACTGATCAAAATTTAAGCAGTAGTCTGTTGCCATGAATCCACAACGCCATTACGAGGTCATCATCATAGGGGGTGGCCATGCCGGAACCGAAGCTGCGTTGGCCTCGGCTCGTAGCGGTGCGCGTACCTTATTGTTGACGCATAATATCGATACCTTGGGGCAGATGAGCTGTAACCCTGCTATTGGCGGCATCGGTAAAGGCCATTTGGTGAAGGAGATTGACGCGCTTGGTGGTGTCATGGCGTGCGCTGCCGATGCTGCCGGCATCCATTTTCGTCGCCTCAATGCCAGCAAAGGCCCTGCCGTGCGCGCTACTCGCTCACAGGCAGACCGCTCCTTATATAAAGCCTTTATCCGTAACGCGCTGGAACAACAGCCAAATCTTAGTATTTTTCAGCAAGCAGTTGATGACCTGATTGTTGAAGGTGACACCATAAAAGGCGTTATCACGCAAATGGCGGTAGAGTTTTATGCGCCATGTGTAGTGTTAACCGTTGGCACTTTTCTTGGTGGCCGCATTCACATTGGCCAGTCGAATTACGCAGGTGGCCGCGCGGGCGATCCGCCGGCCAATGCCTTGTCAAAACGGCTGCGTGAACACCCTTTTCGAGTCGGTCGCTTAAAGACAGGCACACCGCCGCGAATAGATAGCCGTTCGATTGATTATTCAAAACTCGACGAGCAAGCGGGGGATGATCCGCGCCCGGTTTTCTCTTTTGTTGGCGATCAGGCTCAACACCCACGACAAATCAGTTGTCATATTGCCCGCACTAATCGCCGCACGCATGACATCATCGCCCAAGGCTATAAAGATTCACCCATGTTCACCGGCGCCATCGAAGGTGCCGGCCCACGCTATTGCCCCTCGATTGAAGACAAAGTGCGCCGCTTTGCCGATAAAGACTCACATCAAATGTTTATCGAGCCCGAAGGGTTGAATTCAACCGAAGTTTATCCTAACGGCATTTCGACCAGTCTGCCATTTGATGTGCAAGAGGCCTTTGTTCGTTCGATGGACGGCTTTGCCAAAGCGCATATCACGCGCCCAGGTTATGCCATTGAATACGATTACTTTGATCCGCGTGACCTTAAGGTCTCATTAGAAACCAAATTTATCAACGGCCTCTATTTTGCTGGCCAAATCAATGGTACTACTGGCTATGAAGAGGCTGCTGCACAAGGCTTAATCGCCGGCTTAAACGCCGCACGTCAAGCACGCGAATTGGATGCATGGAGTCCGGGTCGTGATCAAGCTTACATCGGTGTCATGATCGATGATCTCGTCACCCGTGGCACCCTGGAACCCTACCGCATGTTCACCAGTCGCGCGGAGTACCGCTTATTGTTGCGCGAAGACAATGCAGATTTGCGTCTCACGGAAAAAGGCCGAGAACTTGGTTTAATTAATGATGCGCGTTGGCAGAAATATTCCGCCAAGTGTGAAGAGTTAGCTAAAGTGAACGCCGATCTCGACGCATGTGATTTAGATCCAAATAAATTAGATGCAGCACAGGTCGAGGAATTATTAGGTTCAACGCTTACAGAAAAAATCAAAGCGCGTGAGATATTAAAACGACCTAATATTAGTTATGAACAATTAATGAGTCTCGCTGGTGTCGACACTGCCGAAATAGACGCTGCTGTGATTGAACAAATCGATATCGATGCTAAGTACGCGGGCTACATTGAACGCCAAAAAGCCGAAATTGAACGCCAAAAACATTACGAAACCATGCAAATTCCAAAGACGCTGGATTATGCCAATGTCACCAGCCTGTCATCAGAGCTACGTCAAAAACTCAGCGAACAACGCCCTGAAACCCTTGGACAAATGGCGCGTATATCCGGTGTAACGCCAGCGGCCTTATCCGTTTTGCGTATCTATCTTAAGAAAACGCAGGTTGGCCTTAGTGAGAGTGCGTGACGGCGGCTAGGCTTTTGTGCCGTTTAGAAAAGTTCTCATATCAATGCACTGCAGGCAATTGTCCCAAGATTCTCTGCGCTGCCAGCCAACAATTATGTAGGGACGGCTGATCTAGCCATAATCTATACATATGGTTATTTAAATGTATAGAAAATGCAGAAATCTATACATATAATGGCCCCTAAACTTAAATATAGTCAGGAAAATAGTGATTCATACGGATTTCAAGCTGGCCTCGCTGCCCTTGGATAATGAAGCCAAACTCGGATCTACGCCGCTGCTAAAACAGCTCATAACTAAAGGGGGTCGCCAAGACTATTCCCAATGAATCGATTTTGATTTCTACCTTGGGCCTGCAGGAGGCTAAGGCTAGTTCTGCTATAGAAAATATTATTACGACTCACGATGAATTGTTTCAGGCTGAAGTGTTGGATGCACAGCAAAGCAATAGCGCCGCGAAAGAAGTAGAAAATTACCGTGCTGCACTCTGGCGGGGTTATCAGCAAACTCGTGATACAAAGTTGATTCGGCTTGATGATATTTTACGTACACAGGCAATAATGGAACCTAACAAATCAGGTATTCGAAAAATTCCAGGCACAGTAATTAGTAATGTAAAAACCAAAAAGGTTATTTATACCGCACCGCAGCATCCTGATGAGATACAGTCATTGCTGGCAAACCTGGTTGATTATATTACCGATGATAGCTTGTCCGGTCTCGATCCGCTAATCAAAATGGCTATTATGCACCATCAATTTGAGAGCATTCATCCCTTTTATGATAGCAATGGCCGCACGGGCCGCATTATCAATATTCTTTATCTCGTCAAGAAGGACTTACTGGATTTGCCTATTCTCTACCTCAGTCGCTACATCGTTCAAAATAAAGACGATTATTATCGCTTATTGCAGTCTGTGCGCGACCACAATGACTGGTCAGATTGGGTAAGTTATATTGTTCGTGGTATTGAGATCACAGCAGAAGAAACGATTACATTTGTTAAGCAGATTCGCGAGTTAGTGATGCAGACCACACAACGTATGCGCACCGAGCTACCAACAATCTATAGCCAGGATTTATTAAATAATCTGTTTTCTCAGCCTTACACTAAGGCTCAGTTTTTGATTGACCAACTGGGAGTAAATCGAATTACTGCAACTAAGTATCTAAATCAGTTAAGTGATAAGGGCTTTGTCAGTAAGCACAAATTAGGGCGTACGAATTACTTTGTTAATGAGCCGTTGGTGCAATTGATTGTGAACCAAGAAAATTGAGTTTCCAGTCTGAGTTTAATCACTTTTTACCCTGGAAACATGCCATTTGATCAATCATAAAGAGCAATTATTTAGCTCCTTTATCGCAACGAGTCCGACGTAATGTCACAGCATGATTTTATCAACGGTCCTGCCGGTCGTTTGCAGAACATTTATCGGCCGTCGTCATTTGATAAACCTGCGGTGTTGGTCTGTCATCCCCACCCTCAATATGGTGGCACCATGCACAATAAAGCCACCTACCGGATTGCCAAGGCATTCGCTGATAAAGGTCATGCCGTGTTGCGATTTAACTTTCGCGGTGTTGATCTTAGCGAGGGTGAATGGGCCGATGGCGAGGGTGAGGTGGATGACACGAAAGCATGTATTAATTGGCTGGCTGAAAAACATTCAAGGATTTGGTTGGCGGGGTTTTCCTTCGGTGCCTATGCGGGACTAAAAGCCGCTGCGGATGATAAGCGTGTTGAACGTTTGTTCGCTGTGGCGCCAGCCGTATCGTTATATGACTTTTCTTTCTGGGATCATGAGCAGCGGCCGCTGACGGTAGCGCATGGCACGGACGATCAGATCGTGACGTATAATCAAGTCGAGGCGTGGGTGAAGACACTTCCTTACGCTGTTTTATATCCTATTGAAAGCGCAGGTCATTTCTTTGCGAAACACATGGACGAGATGTTGGCGGCCCTGCTGTCTGGGCTGCCCAAGTGATTGACAGCTTAGATTTGGATCGCAATTGACCTTCATGACGAGGACAAAGACAATGAACCCGGATGCCCGCCTGGCTGATTTGCTCGCCTCTATGTCTGTGCAGGCTTCAGAGGGTCAATGTGCTCGGCTAGGACAGTATTTGGCGCTATTAGCGAAGTGGAACCGGGTCTATAATCTGACTGCGATTCGCGATCCCAAACAGATGCTAAGCGAACATCTGCTCGACAGTGTGTCGCTGACACCGTATGTTAGTGGGCCGCGTGTGCTTGATGTTGGCACGGGCGGTGGTTTGCCGGGCATACCCCTGGCTATTCTGTTACCGAATATCGAATTTGTTTTATTGGACTCGAACGCTAAAAAGACCCGTTTTGTGCAGCAGGCCGTGATTGAACTCGAACTTGATAATGTAGAAGTGACGTGTAACCGTATCGAAGCCTACCGGCCAGATGCCACGCCCGAGCAGATTACCAGTCGCGCCTTTGCCAGTCTGCGCCGGTTTGCCGATGGCGTCTTGCATCTATGTGATACCAGCACGCAATTGCTGGCGATGAAGGGAAAATATCCACATGAAGAATTGGCCGAGCTGGGCGATATTAAGACCGAAGTAATTGCGCTGACTGTTCCAACCATGACGGCCGAGCGCCACCTAGTGTGTTTTACCCCCAAAGCGGACATAGGTCATGGTTGAGACTAAGGCGCAGGTATTTGCTGTTGCCAACCAGAAAGGCGGGGTCGGCAAAACCACCACGACGATCAATCTGGCGGCGTCGCTGGCGGCGACACAGCGTAAGGTGCTTTTGGTTGATCTTGATGCCCAGGGCAATGCCACCATGGGCAGTGGTGTCAATAAAAAAGGCGTGGCGCACTCCGCTTATCATGTGTTGATCGATGGCGTGGCGGTTGCCGAGGCCATGATTGGTTCTGACAGCGCCGGTTATCATGTCTTGGCCGGGAACTCTGACCTCACTGCGGCAGAGGTTAGCCTGATGACGCAAGATCTGCGCGAAACCCGGCTGAAAACAGCATTGGTGCCGATGCTGGGTCAATTTGATTATATTTTGATTGATTGCCCGCCGGCGCTGAACATTTTGACACTCAATGCCTTGGTCGCCGCTGACGGCGTGATTGTTCCCATGCAATGCGAATACTATGCGCTGGAGGGTTTGTCAGCCTTGATGGAGACAGTGGAAAATGTGCGCCGTGGCTTGAATCCGCGATTGCAAATTAAAGGATTGCTACGCACCATGTTTGATCCGCGTAACAACCTGGCCAATGAGGTTTCTGATCAACTGATTTCACACTTTGGTGATAAGGTCTACCGTACTATTGTGCCGCGTAATGTGCGCCTGGCCGAAGCGCCGAGCCACGGTTTGCCGGTGATGAAGTATGACAAGAGCTCGCGTGGTGCGATCTGTTATTTGGCTCTGGCCGGCGAAATTTTGCGCCGTGATGCCAAAGAACGCAGTGCTGCCCATTCACGCCAGCATGAAACGAAAACAAAGGAAGCTAATGGCAACTAAGAAAAAACGCGGCCTCGGCCGAGGTTTTGAGGCCTTGTTGGGTGATACGGGTATTGCCGCCATGGCTGCTGATGAGCAGGTGGCGCAGCGCCATGATAATGCGCTACGGCAGATGCCCATAGAGCAGCTTCAGCCCGGGCGCTACCAGCCGCGTCGCGACATGCGTGAAGAGGCCTTGCAAGCACTAGCAGAATCGATAACAGCGCAAGGGGTGATTCAGCCCATTGTAGTGCGGCCGATCGATAGTGGTGGCTATGAAATTATCGCCGGTGAACGGCGCTGGCGCGCTGCGCAACTGGCCAGCTTGCAGGAAGTGCCAGTGATTGTGCGCGAGGTCGATGATCGCGCTGCGATTGCCATGGCGCTGATCGAAAATATACAGCGTGAAGACCTTAACCCGCTGGAAGAAGCGCAATCGTTACAGCGTTTGATCGATGAATTTGGCTTCACCCATGAGCAGGCAGCGTCAGCCATTGGTCGTTCACGCAGCGCGGTCAGTAATTTGCTGCGCCTGCTGGCTCTGTCAGAAGAAGTCAAGACGCTGGTGGTCAGCCGAGAGATCGAAATGGGACACGCACGTGCTTTGCTGGCTTTAGCGCGTGAGCAGCAATACCCAGCTGCCTTGACGATTGTCAAAGACGGCATGTCAGTACGCGCGGCAGAGAAGCTGGTGCAACGGCTGTCCCGACCTAAAACTGGTAGCGCGGTGAAAAGCAAAGACCCCAATATTACCGGTCTGGAATCGGAGTTGTCCGAGATTATTGGAGCTGCGGTTAATATCAAGTATTCCAGCAAAGGTAAGGGCACGCTAACCATTCACTATAATAATCTCGACCAACTCGAAGGTGTGATCGGGCGCCTGCGCTAGTGGCGAATAGAGAAATAGCTTGCGCAGAAAGAGCCCCATCGCTATACTCGCCGCGGGTTTTTGAGGGTTCCCCCCGTGTCTAAGTCAGGTCGTATTTCACCCCTGATGTTGGGGGTTGGCACGATGTTGACCTCGATGGTGGTGTCTGGCTTCCTGCTGGGTTATATAACCGACCGCTGGCTGGAGACAACACCACTGTTCTTGTTGTTGTTTGGCGCACTTGGTTTTGTGGGGGGCATGCTCAAAGTCTATAAAATGTTGAGCAAGCTGGGCTAGTGTGAATCCGACAACCGAGGCGTTGGCCCGCAAGAATCGAACATTATTACGTTATCAGGTTGTGTTGACAGGCTTGGCGGCCTTGGTCTGGTGGTTGTTACGAGGGAGCGACGCAGCAATGGCAGCGGCTTATGGTGGCGCTGTAACCATTATTGCAACGCTGCTGCTGGGCTGGCGCATGTTACGTGCCGGGCAGCAAGCGCGACTTGATCCTCGTAAGAGTATGCGAATTTTATATGTGGGTGCAGCATGGCGGTTTATGTTGGCTGTGGCTTTGTTTGCGTTCGGGATCGGCTATTTCAAGCTTGATCCACCGGCAATGATTGTAGGCTTTGTGCTAGCGCAACTGGCCTACATCTTCGTCGGGCTGGGTACACGGCGCGCAAGTGACTGATTTAAGATTGAATTGAGGGTTATCTGGTGGCTTCAAGCAAGACTGAACAATCCGGCGGCAGTACTGTTGAGTATATTCAGCATCACCTCACCAACTGGTGTGTCGGTGATTGCGATCCTGTTACCCACAAGGCTGCGGGTTTTTGGGCGTTTCATGTAGACACAATCGCTATCAGTATAGTGTTAGGTTTGTTGGTTGTTCTCGTTGCTAAGCGAGTCGGTGCGAATCTTCAAACAGGTACACCTAGCGGTTTTCAGAACTTTGTAGAAAGCATTCTCGACTTTGTTTCGCAGCAGGTAAAAGATACCTTTCCGGGTCATAACCCGTTAATTGCGCCGTTGGCGCTGACCATTTTTGTCTGGGTCTGGCTGATGAACTTTATGGACCTGATCCCGGTCGACTTGTTGCCGGAGCTTGGTAAACTGGTTGGGATTGAGTATCTGAAGGTGGTGCCAACGACGGACCTGAGCGCGACCATGGCACTGGCGCTGGTGGTGTTTGCGTTGATTATTTTTTACAACTTCAAGGTCAAGGGTCCGGTCGGTTATCTGAAGAACTTTTTGTTTCACCCTTTTGGCAAATTTTTCGTACCGGTTAATATCGTGATGACTGCCATTGAAGAAATCGCCAAACCACTGAGCCTGGCCTTACGTTTGTTTGGTAATTTGTTTGCCGGTGAGTTGGTGTTCTTGCTGATTGCCTTGATTGGTGGCACCTTAGCGACAGGGTTTATCGGCTATGTATTCTGGTGGCCGCTGCAGGTAGTGCTGGATCTGGGTTGGCTTATCTTTCACTTGTTGGTGATTACTCTACAGGCATTTATCTTTATGGTATTGAGCATTGTCTATTTGGGCATGGCGCATACCGAAGACCATTAGTTTTTACCACCATTTTTATTTAGTATTCATTTTGAACTGAAGTACGGGCTTAACTTAGGAGATAAAACCATGAATGCCGAAATACTTGCTCAAATCTATGCCTATACCGCCGTTGGGGTTGGTGTAATTTTGGCTGCTGCAGGTCTGGGTTCTGCCATTGGCTGGGGCTTGATTTGCGCCAAAACACTGGAAGGTATTGCACGTCAACCGGAAATGCGCCCTGCTTTGATGACTAATATGTTCATCTTCGCTGGTTTAATGGAATCTTTCCCGTTCATTATTCTCGCCTTCGCTATGTGGTTCCTGTTTGCTAACCCGTTTGTTGGCGCTCTTGCCAGCGCGATTGGCGCACTGTAAAAACGCGTTACGCGTAAGTATTTAAGGAGCGATACGTGAATATTACCGCTACACTACTTGCTCAGATCGTCGCCTTTGTGCTGTTGATATGGTTTGTCAACAAGTACCTCTGGGGGCCGTTGACGACCATGATGGCCGAACGCCAAAAGCGTATCGACGATGGCTTGGCCGCGGCTGAAAAAGGCAAGCATGAGCTGGAATTGGCAGAAAAAGGTGCGATTGAGAAACTCGTAGAAGCCAAGCATAAAGCAGCAGAAATCATTGCCCAGTCTGAAAAACGCGCAGGCGAGATTGTTGAAGAGGCTAAGTCCAATGCTCGTGTTGAAGGTGAGCGTTTGCTTAATGCCGCGCGCGCAGAGATTGATCAGGAAGCGAACCGTGCTCGTGAAACGCTTCGCGCTTCTGTGGCATCGATAGCAATTGCCGGTGCCGGCAAAATCCTGAACAAGGAAATCAACGAGTCAGCTCATGCGGATCTGATGAACGATCTGGCTAAACAGATCTAGGTTTTACTTATGGCAGAAAACAGTACACTCGCTCGCCCCTATGCCCAGGCTGTATTCAGCCTGGGCAAAGAAGCTAATGATTACGCGGGTTGGGGTGAGGCTCTCAATGCCTTGGCTGACGTGGTGAACACTGCGCCACTAAAGGCGATTTTGGGTCATCCCAGGGTTAGCAATGCGCAGCTGGTTGACATAATTATGGAAGCGGTTGGCGCGGTAGCCAACGACAAGTTGCGCAACCTTGTGCGCTTGTTGGCTGCAAATCGTCGGCTCAATGTGGTGTCAGAGATTATTGCGCTCTACGCCAAATACCGCGCCGATGCCGAACGTGTCGTGGATGCGAGCGTGACCTCTGCTTATGAGGTTAGCGCTGACCAGCAAAATGCGATTAAAAAAGCGTTGAAGGCACGGCTAGGCCGAGATGTTGTATTGACCTGCCATGTAGACCGATCGCTGATTGGCGGTGCGGTGATTCGCGCCGGCGACCTGGTTATCGATGGTTCTGTCACCAGTAAACTGAACAAACTTAATCTGGCTCTAGGCCACTAAACACGTTATTAAGGGGATCAAATCATGGCGTTATCAGCCTCAGAGATCAGCGAACTCATTAAAAAGCGTATCGAGAATTTCGATACCGCGACCGAAGCCCGTACCGAAGGTACCATCGTCAGTGTCACTGACGGCATCGTTCGTGTTCACGGTCTTGCCGACGTTATGTCGGGCGAGATGGTCGAATTTCCAGGTGATACCTACGGTATGGCCCTGAACGTCGAGCGCGATTCTGTTGGTATCGTGGTGCTGGGTGACTACCTCCATTTAAAAGAAGGTGACAGCGTTAAATGTACCGGCCGCATTCTGGAGGTGCCTGTAGGTGAAGCGCTACTGGGTCGTGTTGTTAACGCCCTGGGTGTGCCGATTGATGGTAAAGGCGCGATTGAGACACCGTACAGCTCACCGATTGAAAAAGTGGCGCCAGGCGTGATTGCCCGGCAGTCGGTTGATCAGCCAGTGCAAACCGGCCTGAAAGCGATTGATGCCATGGTGCCAGTGGGTCGAGGTCAGCGCGAACTGATTATTGGTGATCGTCAGACCGGTAAGACAGCGGTGGCAATTGATACCATTATCAACCAGAAAAGCACCGGCATTAAATGTATCTATGTGGCGATTGGCCAAAAGGCCTCTTCGGTCGCCGCCGTAGTACGTAAGCTTGAAGAGCACGGTGCGATGGAGCATACCATTGTAGTGGCTGCCACCGCCGCTGACTCGGCTGCGATGCAGTTTATTGCACCCTACTCCGGTTGTTCGATGGGCGAATATTTCCGTGACCTCGGTGAAGATGCGCTGATTGTTTATGACGATTTAACCAAGCAGGCCTGGGCTTATCGTCAAGTGTCTTTGTTGCTGCGTCGACCACCA
Source organism: Gammaproteobacteria bacterium (assembly GCA_015492075.1). Classification (GTDB taxonomy): domain Bacteria; phylum Pseudomonadota; class Gammaproteobacteria. The sequence continues at coordinate 10,708 of WGFU01000029.1, read as the reverse complement.
GGTCGTGAGGCCTATCCTGGTGATGTGTTCTATCTTCATTCACGTCTACTTGAGCGTGCTTCACGTGTTAATGCTGAACATATTGAAAAGATTACTGACGGTAAAGTCAAAGGTAAAACCGGCTCGTTGACCGCGCTACCCATCATTGAAACACAAGGTGGTGACGTGTCCGCCTTCGTTCCGACTAACGTGATTTCGATTACTGATGGCCAGATTTATCTGGAAAGTGACTTGTTTAACTCTGGTATTCGTCCCGCGATTAACGCCGGTTTGTCGGTATCACGAGTTGGTGGCGCTGCGCAGACCAAGATTATTAAAAAGCTCGGTGGCGGTGTGCGTCTTGATTTGGCGCAGTATCGTGAGTTGGCCGCATTTTCTCAGTTTGCTTCTGATCTTGATGACGCCACTCGCGCCCAGCTGGAGCGCGGTCAGCGTGTGACGGAGTTGATGAAGCAACCGCAGTACTCGCCTTTGAGTATTGCTGAGCAGGCTGTTTCATTGATCGCCGCTAATGAAGGTTTTCTTGATGATGTAGAGCTCAACAAGATTGTTAACTTCGAAGCCGCACTGCATAGCTATATGAAATCTTCACACAGTGATCTGCTTGATAAGATTAACGAGTCTGGTGATTTCAGTGATGCAATCAAAGACAGCTTGAAATCTGCAATCAGCAGCTTTAAGTCTACTGGTACTTGGTAAAGTAAACACTCTGCGAGACAATCATGGCTGTAGGTAAAGAAATCCGTACGAAGATCAAGAGCGTAAAAAATACGCAAAAGATTACGCGTGCTATGGAAATGGTTGCTGCCAGCAAGATGCGCAAGGCGCAGGATCGCATGATTGCATCACGTCCTTATGCGGACAAGATGCGCACTGTCATTGATCATCTTGCTCATGCTAATCCAGAATACAAGCACCCTTATATGCAGGTGCGAGATGTTAAGCGTGCTGGCTTTATCATCATTTCTTCTGATCGTGGTCTTTGCGGCGGCTTGAACAGTAATCTGTTTAGAAAGGCTGTCGTCACAATGAAAGAGTTCGACGAGCAGAAAATTGAAATGCGGTTTTGCACTATCGGCACCAAGGCAAGTGGCTTTTTCAAGCGTATAGGCGGTAATATTAGTGCGCAAACGGCGCATTTGGGTGATACGCCGCAGCTGGCTGACTTAATCGGTAGCGTTAAGGTGATGCTGGACGCCTTTGATAATGGCGAGATCGATCAGTTGTTTCTGGTCTATAACGATTTCGTTAATACCATGACGCAAGACCCAAAGGTAGAGCAGTTGCTGCCGATTGAGCCCAAAGAAGACGCACAGCTCAGTCACCATTGGGATTACATCTATGAGCCAGAGGCTAAGATAGTGATGACCCAGTTGTTGACGCGTTATATCGAGTCATTGGTTTATCAGGGTGTGGTGGAAAATCTGGCTTGTGAACAGGCTGCACGTATGGTTGCCATGAAGTCGGCCTCGGATAATGCCGGCGATTTGATCAACGAGCTGGAATTGATCTACAACAAAGCGCGCCAGGCAGCTATTACACAGGAAATTTCCGAGATTGTCGGTGGTGCAGCAGCGCTGAGCTAGCGCTGCTGGGCATAGAAGATTTTAAGTTCGGGTGAGTCCCGTGCGGTTAAACATAGTTAAGGGGTATCGATAAGATGAGTTCAGGAAACGTAGTTCAAATCATCGGCGCGGTGGTGGACGTTCAGTTCCCAGCCGGTGCCATGCCGAAGGTCTATGACGCATTGGTTGTCGATGATGCTGACCTGACACTTGAAGTGCAACAGCAGCTTGGTGACGGTATCGTACGAACCATTGCCATGGGAGCGACTGAAGGTTTGCAGCGCGAAAAATCGGTTACCAATACCGGAGCAGCTATTACCGTTCCTGTTGGCACTAAAACCCTGGGTCGGATCATGGATGTACTGGGCGAGCCGATCGATGAAAAAGGCCCGATTGGCGAAGAAGCCAGCTGGCCTATTCACCGAGCCGCACCTAAGTATGAAGAATTGTCGGCCTCTACCGAGTTATTGGAAACCGGCATTAAAGTGATCGACCTGGTCTGCCCATTTGCCAAAGGCGGTAAGGTCGGCCTGTTTGGCGGTGCCGGTGTCGGTAAGACCGTCAACATGATGGAGCTTATTCGTAACATCGCTATCGAGCACAGCGGTTACTCGGTATTTGCCGGTGTCGGTGAGCGTACCCGTGAGGGGAATGACTTCTATCACGAAATGACCGATTCCAACGTGATCGATAAGGTGTCGCTGGTTTATGGTCAGATGAATGAGCCACCGGGTAACCGTTTGCGTGTTGCTCTGACCGGTTTGACCATGGCCGAATATTTTCGTGATGAAGGCCGTGATGTCTTATTGTTTGTCGATAACATTTATCGTTACACCCTGGCTGGTACCGAGGTATCTGCATTGTTGGGCCGTATGCCTTCAGCAGTGGGTTATCAGCCTACCCTTGCAGAAGAAATGGGTAAGTTGCAGGAACGTATTACCTCTACCAAGACCGGGTCGATTACCTCGATTCAGGCCGTTTACGTGCCTGCTGATGACTTGACCGATCCGTCGCCTGCCACCACCTTTGCTCACTTGGATGCGACGGTCGTGTTGTCGCGCCAGATTGCTGAGCTGGGTATCTACCCTGCTGTTGACCCGCTGGATTCCACCAGTCGCCAGCTTGACCCCTTGGTCGTCGGCCAGGATCATTACGAGACCGCGCGTTCGGTTCAGATGACACTTCAGCGCTATAAAGAACTGAAAGATATTATCGCGATTCTGGGCATGGACGAATTATCTGAAGAAGATAAACTGAGCGTGTCGCGCGCACGTAAGATTCAACGCTTCTTGTCTCAGCCTTTCTTTGTGGCCGAAGTGTTCACCGGTTCACCCGGTAAGTATGTGTCGCTGAAAGATACCATTGCTGGTTTTAAAGCGATTGTTGCCGGTGAGTACGATCACCTGCCTGAACAGGCTTTCTATATGGTTGGCTCCATTGATGAAGCCGTTGAAAAGGCAAAGACTCTATAATCAGGGTTTAAACCAGGACGCAGATTTATGGCTATGACCATGCATGTCGACATAGTAAGCGCTGAAGAAGCGATATTTTCAGGCCCTGCAGAGCGTGTTTTTGCCTCGGCAGTGATGGGTGAAGTGGGAATTTTGCCACGTCATACCCCATTTCTGACTCAGCTTAAGCCGGGTGAAGTACGCGTTATCACACCGGATGGCGAAGAAAACTTCTACTACGTATCGGGTGGCATGCTCGAAGTTCAGCCACACGCAGTTACCGTGCTTAGCGATACAGCGGTACGTGCACATGACCTGGATGAAGCGGCAGCGATTCAAGCGAAAGAGGAAGCCGAGCGTGCCCTGCAGGATAAAGCCGCTGAAATTGATTACGCACAAGCGCAAGTTGAACTGGCACAGGCCGTTGCGCAGCTCAGCGCCATCAAGCGTCTTAGGGGTCGGCGCTAGCCCCCGTTTGATCTATCAACTGTAGCGATAGGGTGTTATTGATAGTCGCTACAGTCTGCCTGCTTAGCCTGGCGTGCTATAGTTTTACTATTAGCCTGCTGGACTCATCTGTTTAGTTACATGAAACTGTCTGTTGTTATTTTAGCTGCTGGTAAAGGCACGCGCATGCGTTCCAATTTACCTAAAGTGGTACACCCCGTCGCGGGTCGGCCAATGCTAAGCCATGTCGTCGATACCGCGCGTTCGCTAAAACCTGATTCTATTATTGTCGTCCACGGCTATGGTGGTGACACGGTTAAGGCGGTCGTTGATGGCGACGATATCATCTGGGTTGAGCAAGCCGAACAATTAGGAACCGGCCACGCGCTTGCACAGGCCTTGGCCTCGGTTGATGACCATACTACCCTGCTTGTACTCTATGGTGATGTGCCGCTGATACAAGCGCAAACATTGAAGCAGTTGCTGCGCTTTTGCGATGACAGATCTATTGCCTTGTTAAGCTGCGAGTTACAAGATCCGGATGGCTATGGTCGCATTATCCGAGATGCTGACGATCAAGTGTTGGCTATTGTGGAGCATAAAGATGCCAGTCTGGAGCAGCTTGCCGTTGGCGAAATCAATACCGGAATTATGGCCATACCGGCGCGCTATTTTAGATCGACCTATGCGCGTATCGATGCCGCGAATGCCCAGCAGGAATATTACCTAACGGATATTATCGCCCTGGCAGTTGCCGATGGCGTGCCGGTTTATGCATCGGTAATCGACGATGAGGAGGAGATTCTCGGAGTCAATGACAGAGTGCAATTGGCAACAGTTGAGCGTTATTATCAAGAGCGAGCTGCGTGGCGGGCAATGATAGATGGCGCCACCCTGGTTGATCCATCGCGTGTTGATATTCGTGGCAGTTTGAGTGTAGGTCGGGATGCTGTTATCGACATTAATGTTATCTTTGAAGGTGAGGTAAGTTTAGCCGATGGTGTTCACATTGGCGCCAATTGTATTATCAAGGATTCCATAATAGGTAGTCATAGCCATGTTGACAGTCACAGTGTTCTTGATAATTCGATTATAGGTGAGGACTGTCACATAGGACCCTTTGCGCGATTACGCCCTGGCACGGTGTTAAAGAATAAAGCCAAGATCGGTAATTTCGTTGAAACCAAGAATGCCGAGATTGGTGCTGGCAGCAAAGTTAACCATCTCAGCTACGTTGGTGATGCAGAGCTGGGCAGCGAGGTGAATGTCGGTGCTGGTACCATCACTTGCAACTATGACGGCGCCAATAAACATAAAACCATAATCGGCGATAACGCCTTTATAGGGTCTAATACGGCACTGGTTGCGCCGCTTACTATTGGTAAAGATGCGACAATCGGTGCCGGCTCAACCATCAATAAAGATGCGCCTGAGGGAGAGTTAACACTGACGCGCGCCAAACAGAGCACACTGCGTGGTTGGCAGCGCCCGCTCAAAAAGAAGCAAAAATAAAATGTGTGGAATCGTCGCAGCCGTATCAAGCAATAACATCGTTCCCCTGCTTATCGCTGGTTTGAAGAAGTTAGAGTACCGTGGTTATGATTCAGCAGGTATCGCTATTGTAGATAATAGCGCTATTAAGCGTTACCGCGCAGTAGGCAAGGTAATAGAGCTGGAACAACGCATTGCCTCAGAACAAGTTGGCGCGACTTTAGGTATTGCTCATACGCGTTGGGCAACACATGGCGCTCCCAGTGAGGCGAATGCACACCCACACTTTAGCGCCGATGAGATCGCTATTGTTCACAACGGAATAATAGAAAATCACGAAGCCTTAAGGGCGCAACAAAAGAAGGCTGGTTACGCCTTTGATTCGGATACGGATACTGAAGTTATTGCGCATCAGATTCATATGCATCTTAAAGATGCAGATCATGATGTTTTGACGGCAGTCAAAATGGCAGTTCAAGGTCTTGGTGGTTCGTTCGCTTTGGCTGTTGTGAGCCAGCGCAGCCCTAAGCAAATTATTGCTGCGCGGCGTGGTAGCCCGTTGGTTATTGGTATCGGTAATGGCGAATACTATTTGGCATCAGATATGACGGCGCTGATTGGCGTTACTCGCCGCTTTATTATTCTTGAGGATGATGACTTTGCCTGCATCAGCCTTGATGGTGTAACGATCTATGATAATCAAGGCAAGGTGGTTAAGCGCCCAGAGCATCTTAGTCAGCTGACAAGTGCCGCAGTTGAGCTAAATGGCTATCGCCACTACATGCTAAAAGAGATTCACGAGCAACCCTATGCCGTTACACAAACACTGGAAGGCCGCATTACGCAGACGAAAGTGATGGAAGAAAGTTTCGGTCATGGTGCCAGTGAGATATTCGACACGATAGAAGGCGTCAATATTATCGCCTGCGGTACAAGTTATCATGCAGGTTTGTTAGCGCGTTACTGGTTTGAAGCTATTGCCGGTATACCTTGTAATGTTGAGATTGCCAGCGAGTTTCGTTATCGCAAACCGGTTGCGCGTAAAAACCAATTATTGGTGACGATTTCCCAGTCAGGTGAAACCGCCGATACGCTGGCCGCCTTAAAAGAAGCCAAGACACGTGGTTTTGGTCATTCGTTAACGATTTGTAATGCGCCAGAAAGCTCGCTGGTTAGAGAATCCGATTTGTGTTTAATGACACGCGCAGGTCCCGAGATTGGTGTTGCCTCGACCAAAGCGTTTACCACCCAATTGGTATCACTGCTTTTATTGGTGATCGCGTTAGGTCGCCGCCATCAAATTGATGATGCAACCGAAGCGCACCTGGTTAACGAATTACGCAGCCTTAGCCGCAAGCTCGAAGACGCGCTTGGCCTTGACGAACAAATCAAGCAACTTTCTGAGCGCTTTGCCAATAAGGAGCATGCCTTGTTTCTCGGTCGCGGGGCTCATTACCCGGTAGCAATGGAAGGCGCGTTAAAGTTAAAAGAGATTTCCTATATCCATGCCGAGGCCTATGCCGCGGGTGAGCTCAAACACGGTCCCTTGGCCCTGGTCGATGCCAATATGCCAGTGGTGTCGATAGCACCGAATAATAGTTTACTCGAAAAGCTGAAATCCAATTTACAGGAAGTGCGCACTCGCGGCGGCGAGCTGGTTGTTTTTGCCGATTCCGAGTCCGGAGTCAGTTCGGGGCCTAATGTTGAAGTGTTACATGTGGCGCCGACCGATGATGTTATCTCGCCTATTGTATTTACGGTACCCTTACAACTATTGGCTTACCACGTTGCCGTGCTTAAGGGCACTGATGTCGACCATCCGCGCAATCTAGCGAAGTCCGTTACCGTTGAGTAGCGCCAGCCAGAATTGTTAGCGCTATATAGCGACAAATTGTATTGAGAAAATTGCAGGAAATAATCCCGAACAAGCTTGGCGCGGCACAGGCGAGAAGTTCGCCCTCCTTTTCGGCTGTGCGCTTGAAGCGAGACTCTATTATCCTTTAACTGTTGTCAGCGTCAGTCAGTGACCATAATATTTTATCACCCTTGTTTTGTTCACTACCAAGCGCTGTCTATAACGTGCTAATGTGCCTTCATTAGATTCATAGCATTGTGCTTAGTGTTGGCAAGGGTAATGCCGTTTGTAGCCCCCCTAACTGGTACGTCGGCTTAGGCTATAATTGGCCACCTTTATTACTGCATGATCATTTAAGGAGCAGGCATGCTGGATAAATCACAACGCGCCCGATTAACTGCGCGCCCCGTTGTTTTTGGTGAAGTGCTTTACGATTGTTTTGCGAACGGGCGAGAGATCCTTGGTGGCGCCCCTTTTAATGTTGCCTGGCACTTGAATGGTTTTGGTCTGAACCCCCTCTTTGTTAGCCGCGTTGGCAGCGATGAGCGTGGTAATGCAGTCATTGATGCCATGCAACAATGGGAAATGGATATCAGTGCCGTTCAGCGTGACCACTTTCGCCCTACCGGTGTGGTCAATGTCATTTTGGATGAACATAACCAGCCTAGTTACGATATCGCCGAAGGCCAGGCCTATGATTATATTCGTCCCGGCGAGATATACGGTGCTGCCATGGGCGGTCACTACGGTTTGCTTTACCACGGAACGCTAGGCTTACGCCAGCCAGAAGCGATGTCATCGTTGAGTATTTTTATCGAGCAAATGAATTTGCCCTCCTTTGTAGACCTTAACTTGCGTGCACCTTGGTGGGACGCGCAGCTGGTTCATCAAGTATTGACGGGCACGGCTTGGGTCAAGCTAAATGAAGAGGAATTGGCCAAAATAGATATTTCAGGTGCTGATCAGTCCGACTCGAGAGAACAAGCCTTATTGAAAGAATACGAGCCTGAGCTGGTTATTCTTACCAAAGGTGAGCGTGGCGCGGTTATTCTGAGCGAAGAAGAGACTGTGGAAGCAGGTATAACTGCAAATGTTGTCGAAGGTGGTGATCCTGTTGGTGCAGGTGACTCGTTTAGTTCAGTGTGTATTCTTGGCATCACTAAGGGTTGGGCGCCACAGCAAATTCTAGACAGAGCGCAAGAGTTCGCCGCAGCGATATGTGGAATCAGCGGCGCAACAACGAGCGATAAATTGCTCTATCAAGACTTTAGGGAAAAATGGAATATATAGTTTGTCAAAACAACATGGATTTTATATACAGTTAATCAGCATTCATGGATTGATTCGCGCGCACAATTTGGAATTGGGGCGTGATGCCGATACCGGCGGCCAAATCAAGTATGTGTTGGAATTGGCCACTGCGTTGGCTCAGCACCCGGACGTTGAGCGTGTAGATTTGCTGACACGCCAGGTATTTTCAAACAAGCTCGATCCAGGCTACGCGACGCAAACAGAGCCTTTGGCTAAAGGCGCCAATATTGTTCGTCTTGCATGCGGGCCGAAGCGTTACTTGCGTAAAGAGGCTTTATGGCCTTACCTCGATAGTTTCGCTGATGCCACTTTACAGCATGTTAAAAAAATCGGCCGTATTCCTGATCTTATTCATAGCCATTATGCCGATGCCGGTTATGTTGCATCAGCGGTTTCGAGTTTGCTGAGCGTACCCATGGTGCATACCGGCCATTCTCTCGGCCGTGTAAAGCGGCAGCGGTTGCTCGATAAAGGTTTGCGCGCTCATGCGATAGAAACACAATATGCCATGACGCAGCGTATCGAGGCAGAAGAGATGGCGCTGGATAATGCCGCTGCCGTTATTGCCAGCACCCAGCAAGAGGTTGAAGAGCAATATGAGATTTACGATAATTATACTCCCAAGCGAATATCGGTTATTCCCCCGGGTGTCGATCTAACTCGGTTTTCTCCCCCAACTTCGCTTCGTAAAAACACCAGTATTGAGGCAGAACTTTCTCGTTTTTTGAAAGACCCCGACAAGCCAATGGTGCTGACGATATCGCGAGCGGATCCACGCAAAAATATTGCGACCTTGGTCAGGGCATATGGCGAAAATCAAGCGCTAAGAAAAAAGGCTAACCTGGTGATAGTGGCGGGTGAGCGTGAAGATATCATGTCGATGGAGAAAACTTCGCGGCGAGTACTGCAAGAGTTATTATTACTAATCGACTACTATGACCTTCACGGATTGGTGGCTTATCCGAAAAAGCACCGAGCTGATGATGTGCCTGAGCTGTATCGTCTTGCTGCACAAAGCCGAGGCGTGTTTGTTAATCCAGCGTTGACTGAGCCTTTTGGTTTGACGCTGCTCGAGGCCGCAGCCAGTGGCCTGCCTATTATTGCGCCTAACGATGGTGGCCCGCGTGACATTCTGGCTCATTGCAAAAACGGCGTACTCATCGACCCGCTGGACAGCAAAAATATGTCTGTGCAGATACTTAAAGCGATCAGCAATAAAGCGACCTGGCAGCAATGGTCGCTTAACGGAATAGCGGGTGTTGCCCAGCATTATACATGGACGGGGCATGTGGATAGCTATATCAATATCGTCAAGGAGCGTATCAGTAAACATCAGCAAGCTACACGCACCGTTGTTGCGAAAAGCAGATTGGCAACAGCAGAGCGTTTACTCGTTTGTGATATTGATAATACCCTGGTGGGTGACAACGCCGCCTTAAGGAAATTAAGTGATCAGCTTCGCTGTATGGGTGATAGAGTTGCCTTTGGCGTGGCCACGGGGCGCACAATTGAGAGTACCTTGCGCGAATTGAGAAAATGGGGTGCTCCCACGCCTGATGTATTTATTACTTCGGTGGGCAGCGAGATTCGCTATGGCAGCAAGCTCACCGAAGATTTTGGCTGGCAACAGCATAATGATTATCGCTGGCAACCGCGCGCGGTCTATGATGCCATGAGAGAGTTTAGCGGGCTTAAGTTACAACATTCCGGCGAGCAGCGCCGACATAAAATCAGTTTTAATGTTGACCCTAAAAAGGCCCCCAAAATACGAGAAATTCGCCAACACCTGCGTCAAAAAGATATCCACGTCAAACTGATTTATTCACACCAGGCCTATCTTGATATCCTGCCGATCCGCACCTCCAAAGGTACAGCGGTACGTCATGTCGCCTTGAAATGGGGGTTTCCACTGGATCAGGTATTAGTGGCAGGCGACTCGGGTAATGATGAAGAAATGCTAAGTGGGCACACCCTGGGTGTCGTCGTCGGCAATCACAGCCCCGAGCTAAAAAAACTGCGTGGCCGGGAACAGATTTACTTTGCCGAGGGGCAATATGCCGAGGGAGTATTGGAAGGTATTCAGCACTATGGCTTTCTCGATAAGAATCCAACCCGATAAACAGGCGTTTCTGCTACTATATTGCGCTGCAACATTTGCATAAGCGCCCGTAGCTCAGCTGGATAGAGTGTCGGCCTCCGAAGCCGAAGGTCACAGGTTCGACTCCTGTCGGGCGCGCCATTTTGTTTTCACCCCCGCAAAAGCTACCTAAAGCCTTGAAAGGTAAGGTGGTTTCGGGGGTTCGAAAACCTTCTCCACGCACATACGCCAATCTGTCTGCAAAAGTGAGTTTCATCACTGCATGACGGTCTTCAATACGCCCTGAAGCCCAGAGTTCATGCGGGTTTGAGAGAAAATCCATCGCGGTTCGAAAACTTTCATCAAAGTCTCTTAACGGACGGCCACAATTGGTGACTTTTTCCTGCATTATCTGTTTTTCGAGCTGGAGTTTTCCGATACGTTTTTCATAGGCGCTGATGACAGCCGTTGATTCTGCATCCACGATACGATCCAGCAATTGCTCGATCTT
>WGFU01000028.1 GCA_015492075.1 Gammaproteobacteria bacterium | reverse complement strand
CTCGGTCTTGATACTTTTGGCTGCCTCACGAGCGAAGGCTTCCAGTTCTTTCTTGTTCATCTTGCTTATCTCCTACAGTTTCGTAATGATAAGCAGATACACAAATTAATCTACAGTCTCGGGGAGTCTATCCCTTATGATGTTATTTATTAGTATTCTCTTGCATCATTAAATGATTTGTTCGCTACATGTTGTAGAACACAAGAAAGTTTTGTCTGTTGGTTGGTAATTTATCAATTGAACATGGCGAATTTTATTGTTACCAAAAGGACTAAAATGATACAAAATATTACGGACTATATCTCGAATTTTAGGCTTGCAAGTGCATAAATTTTGTTGTGAAATCTGTTAGGTTCATTGCCGATGCCAGTCCGTCTTATGAATTTGCGCCTTGTGCCCGATGATGAAGCTGAAGAGATTCGCCAGTTACTGACTGAGCGAGGTATTGATTTTTATGAGACGCCGTCAGGCAAGTGGGGTATCTCCAGTCCGGGTTTGTGGTTGCGCAGTGCCGATCAGCTGGATGAGGCGAAATCTGTGTTGGCTTGCTACCAGGCAGAGCGCTACCAACGGGTTAATGCTGAATATGAAGAGCTCAAGAAAAGTGGTATGCAGCGCACCTTGGTGGATATGATTTTTGAGTCTCCGCTGCGTTTTATTGTCTATTTGGCTGTGATCCTAGTCATCGTCTATTTTTCTATAGTGCCTTTTCTTGATTTTGCTGCTTGACGCGGCGCTGGCTTGTTAGAGATTAGTGACTATTGCTGGTTACTAATACTTTATAATGTATCCCTATTTTAGTTCTCAGTTCTTTGCGGAGGGACGTATGTCACTACAGAATCTATTGAATGCATTCAGGGATAGTGCTATTGCAGAGCTCCCTGCCGATGTCCAGGCCAAGATGGCGGCGGCCACGCAGGCCTTGGCTGATTCTGGCATGTTAGCAAAGGTGTTGAAGGAGGGTGACACCATGCTGGAATTCAACTTGATGAATCAGCTGGGCAGCCCGTTAAGTCTATCGCAGCTGAGTGCAAATGGACCGGTGGTGGTGACATTTTACCGTGGAGGTTGGTGTCCTTACTGTAATCTAGAGTTGCGAGCCCTCCAGGCCAATTTGGATCGTATCAATGCTGCCGGTGCAATGTTGGTGGCTATTACGCCGGAATTGCCTGATGAATCATTAAATACAATTGAGAAAAACGATCTGGGTTTTCAGGTGTTAACCGACGACAATGCCGACTATGCACGGCAGCTCGGTTTAGTACATACATTGCCTGAAGAGTTAAGGCCAATTTATCAAGATTTTGGCATTGATATCCAGAAACATAATGGTAAGGGGCAGTTTGATCTGCCGCTGGCAGCGACTTATGTTGTTGATAGGAATTGCGTTGTAGTGAAGGCATTTGTTGATGTCGATTATACCCAGCGGATGGAACCTGAGCAGATTATTGCGGCGCTGGAGTCGTTGTCAGAAACAGCCTGATAGTCGGTGCACTTGCATTAGAGATGAGATAGTTGTTGCAAGGCCTCATCAGCCAAGCGTTGGGTATAGCGATTGATTTTTGAGTGTGTTGGCATCCACCCTAACAGGAAACGGTAAAAATCTGTCCAGGCAATGCTATACAGGCTGCGCCATTCGCGTTCCAGTGCATTTGCATCCACCTTTTTTTGATAAGTATTTAACGCGGATTTAAGGCTGCTGAAGTAGTGATCCAAAAGGGAAGTTTGATAACGTTCACACTCAATTTCGTCAAGACAGCTACCAAGAAAGTAAACAACATCCTTCATACCGCAGCCGCCACCGACGTATTGAAAGTCGACAGCGGCGACCTTTTGCCCGTCGCGAGAAAAGCAAAAATTTTCCAGCTTGGCATCGCCATGTACCACACTTTTAAAGTGGCATTCATCGAGTCGTTGATCGATTTTTTTGGCGGCTTGTTTGATAGCGCCATTGCGCATGGCAGAAAATTCGTCAGATCGTGTGGCGAGATGCCAATAGGTGCCTGTCGGCCACAATTTTGTCGGCTCTTGTTCAAGAAATTTGGCGTGGAAGTGCGCTAACCAGCTCAGGCAAGGGAGTGCGCCTGTCGCATCAAGACGATTTTTCCGTAGCGGAAACCCGCTGGCATCGATATCTTCCAGCACCAGGATGTTTTCGTTACCGAATTGCCCCGCAGTGTAACAATGTGGTACTCGACAGTTATCGTCGCAATGCTGACTCCAGTCTTTATACCAGGCAACTTCTACTTGGTATGAGTGTAATTTTCGCTGATGGCCGTAGTCGCTATTCCATCCGCGTGGGTGCCGTTTTTCCACAGGTGGTTTAATATGTTTGACGATGCACGTCGCTGCGTTAGCATCACGCAATTTGACGCGAATGATCTCTCCATAGCCGCTCCATAGGGGTTGAATGATGATTTGCTTGGTCGCAGCGCTTGCACCGGTTGCTGCGATGACTGCTTGATGCCAAGGTTCGTTCATATCGAGTGCTAATGTATCGGTAGAGAGATAACTAGGTAACGAGTATAGCAGGCACGACATGAGTAATGATTTAGTAATAACAAAACAGATCGCCACTATTGATATTGATGATGACGGGGTCTCGATCTTTGCTGAGACAGAATATGAATTGAACCATCGCTGTGGCATGTTTTTGTCGGAACGAATTAATGCCAGCAATTTTCGCTTGCGTCAAAGTGACCAGGCTTATTCGGCCGACTGGCATGTGGCTGGAGATCCGACCTTGATAATCATTCTGGTAGGTGGCTTGCGAATTAAATTGCGCAATGGAGATTACCGGGATTTTATTTCAGGCGAGATGTTTATTGCAAAAGACAGATTGATGTCGGGACAGGTGTTTGATGGCGTAAGACATGGGCATAGTGCCGAAGTGATTGGCGACGTAGCGTTAAATGCCATTCACATTAAGCTTGCTAAGCTGGGCGATTAAAATCATTTTTCTGGCCTGGGAGAAACCGTTATAGACCCGATTGTTCCATTGGCGCCATTGCTGATTGCTCTGTTTTTTATGGCGGTATTGTATTCTTCTGTGGGTCATGGCGGCGCTTCCGGTTATCTGGCGGCAATGGCGCTGTTTAGTTTGGCGCCTGAAAGTATGCGGCCGGCAGCGCTGGCGATGAATGTTTTTGTTGCGACGTTGGTTTGGTTGCGGCTTTACCGCGCGCATTACTTTTCTTGGCGTGTATATTTGCCGTTGGCGCTGGCTGCCTTACCAATGGCTTATATCGGCGGTACTATCCAGCTGTCGGCTTCGGTGTATTACTACATCGTCGCCTCGGCTTTGTTACTTGCCGCCTGGCAATTGTTTCGTCACCGTCAGCAAGAGTTCGAGATCGTGCCACCAAAACTGATGGTGGCGGTTCCGCTTGGGCTTGTGCTTGGCCTCGCAGCGGGATTGACAGGAATAGGCGGCGGCATTTATTTGAGTCCTTTGTTATTAATAATGCGCTGGACGGATATGCGTACCAATGCCGGGGTTGCCGCAGCGTTTGTGTTAACGAATTCGTTGGCAGGTCTGGCTGGTTATATGTCCGTTAACACGGTATGGCCGGATCATATTGTTGAGTATGTTGTGGTTGCAGTGCTGGGAGCGCTGATTGGGTCCGAACTTGCGGTTAGACGTTTAAGTCCGCAGCGGTTGAAATCGATATTGGCATTGGTGCTGCTAGTAGCGGCAATAAAGATGATAGCAATGCATTAGGGGGGGGCTGATTAATGTATTACCAAGCTTGTGAAAGTTAGAATTATCCATCTTATCGATGCAAAATTTGCTGCGCCCCGCAGGGAGTGCCCTTGGAGTGCGATTTGCGCACCAATATGAATAACTTTACTGCTGCGCAACTCTTATCCAGAATGAATCAGCGGCTCCTAAGAGTTAACTTGCATTGCTGGCAACTTTAAGTTTCTGGCCGGGTTTGAGATATTTGTTTTTATCAAGAGAGTTCCAGTTCAGTAAATCATTAACGCTGACTTTGAATCGGCGCGAGATACGATCCAGAGAGTCGCCACGGCGAACGGTGTAGTGTTTGGTTTTTTGTTTGGTTTGTTTGCCGTGTGGCCAGATAACCAATTTTGCTCCCGGCTTGAGCACGTCCTTTCTGCTAATGCCATTCCATCGGGTGAGTTTCGATATGCTGACACCATAGCGGTTGGCGATCTTCCACAGGCTGTCGCCACGGCGAACAGTATAGTTCACCTTGTAGCCAGCGCCTGAGTTTTGAGCACGTGCAATCCGTTGGTCTGCACTGAGCACATAGCGATCAGCACTTTTTGCGGCAACAGGTATCATTAATTCACGACCTGCGCGAATCGTGTTGCCGCGCAGACTGTTGACTTGTTTAAGTACACTAACCTTGGTGCGGTATTTGTTAGCGATATGGCTAAGCGTTTCACCCGAGCGAATGTTATGACGTTGCCAGGTAATACGTTTTTCCTTTGGGTGCTTGGCAAGGGCTAACTCAAATTGTGCTGCCTTATCGAGTGGCAGCACAATTTGGTGCGGGCCGCCAGGATCAGTAGCCCATTGATTTAGTCCAGGGTTTAAGCGGTATAGGGTTGCAATCGGTACGTCGGCCAGCTCTTCGACCAAGGCCAAGTCTATTTGGGAGCCGATATGCACACGTGCTAGCTGTGGCGAGTTAGGAATCGGATTTAATACAATACCGAATTGATCCGGTTGCGCAATAATTTGCGAAATAGCCAGCAAACGCGGCACATAGTGACGCGTTTCACGCGGCAACGGTAGCGACCAGAAATCAGTCGATTTATTTTGCTTCTTATTGCGGCGAATCGCTTTTCGCACATTGCCAGCGCCTGCATTGTAGGCAGCAAGTGCGAGCATCCAATCGTCAAACTCATCATGTAGATCCTGCAGATAATTCAGTGCCGCATCGGTGGCAGCATGGACATCGCGACGGCCATCGTACCACCAGTTTATTTTTAAACCATAATGCCGTGCAGTGCCTGGTATAAATTGCCAGATCCCGGCGGCACGACTGGGCGAATAAGCAAAGGGTTGATAAGCGCTTTCTACAATAGGTAACAGGGCCAATTCCAGTGGCATGTTCCGGTGGTTGAGTTCTTCAACAATGTGGTGAAGATAGGGCGCTGCGCGTTGAGACACGCGGTTGAGATAATTTGGGTTGCGAGTATAGCTGCGCAGCTCGCTCTGAATGCGTGCATTGTCTTCATAACGTATGCCATAGCCATAGGGGATGCGTTGCCATACATTGGTCCAGTCAGGAGTGAGCTGCTTTGATTTTTTTGCCGGTTTGTTACTCGCGGCAACAAAGTTCAGCGGGTTGGGGATGATGGGGCTGGTGTTGGCCATGGCAGTAGGTGGCGCTGCCGCTGTTATATCGGCCACCTGATTAGCCTCGGCGCTGTTTTCTGGGGCACTTTGGGGTTCGATCAATGGCGAATAGCTACTTGCGCAGGCATAGAGGAAACAAGCGCTCAGGCCGGTAATGATTGCCTGGTGTAGACGGGATATCGATAACTTATTGTTTTTAATCATATTACCAATCAAGTGAGAGCGTTAGAATTGATCTTTCCAGTGGCGTAAAGCAGTAAATACGTCGATTTCTGCTGTTACTGGTATATCGGCGTGTGCGCAGACAGATTGAGCAATTTCCGGCTCTGAGCAACGCAAAAAGGGGTTTGTCGCCAGTTCCTCAGCAAGTGTCGATGGCAGACTTGGCCGCTGGGCTTTGCGCAGGGCGGAAACCGCATCATAGCGTTGCGCTATGGCCCGGTTTCCCGGTTCCACGGTTTGCGCAAAAGTCAGATTGGCCATGGTGTATTCGTGCGCGCAGTAGAGCTTCGTATCTCGCGGTAATTTTGCGAGTCTTTGCAAGGAATAAAACATCTGTTCGGCGTTACCACCCTCTTTGATACGACCACAACCGGCGCCAAACATCACGTCGCCGGCAAATAAGTGGCCACGGGTATAAAAAGCGAGGTGGCCCAGGGTATGGCCTGGCACTAGCATTGCCTGAAATTTCAGCGATTGGCTGATCGTAATGACAGCATTATCTTCGACCGGGTGGCTGACCCCTTTGATATGATCGATAGCAGGACCATAGACTGGGGCGGTGTGCTGCTCGAGTAGGGCGCCCAGTCCCATCACATGGTCATAGCATTTATGGGTGATTAATACCGCGCTGAGTGTGAGCTGTTCTTGCGCCAGATAAGCGAGAACCGGGTTAGCGTCACCAGGATCGACCACGACAGCGTGATCCAGTGCTCCGCCAGCTTGCATGGCATGACGAATTAGCCAAACATAATTGTCATGAAAGATAGGGATGGGGATGACCTTGATCATAGCGATGGGCGGAGCGCTTTGGTTTGGACCTGGATTGACGTTATTATACCGTGAGTAATATTAATGGGCGATAACTCGGACACAATGTGATGAAGCGTGTGCAGTCAGCACAAACAAAAAGTAGGGTATTGGTCGATTGGTACAAACAGCCCCTGGGACAGCGTTTGCTCGATGCCGAGCAGCGTTTGCTTGATGAGGTTTTACCGGAGTTGTTTGGTTATCATCTGATCCAACTTGGCTCGCCTACCGAGCAGGATTTACTGCGCAACAGTCGCATTCATCATCGTAGCATTATCGATGAAAGCCCCTCTTCACCATGGGTAACATGTTGCGCTGCTGCAGATGCCTTGCCTATTGCTTCTGACAGTGTTGATGTGGTGGTGATGCCGCACACGCTGGAATACGCGCAAGATCCGCACCAAGTGTTGCGTGAAGTGGATCGTATTCTTATCCCGGAAGGTCACGCCGTAATAATGGGTTTTAATCCTTGGAGTTTTTGGGGCGGCTGGCGTTTAGCAGCGAAATTTGGTGATCATTTTCCCTGGAATGGTGTTTTTCGTAGCCTTTCCCGCATCAAAGATTGGTGTAAGTTGCTTGGCTTTGATACGCTCATATGCCGCCACTATTTTTACCGGCCGCCGATTAAGCATAGCGGTATCATGAGCAAGTTACAGTTTATGGAGCGAGTCGGAGACAGGTGGCAACTGCCTTTTGCAGCGGGTTACCTTTTGTTAACACGTAAACGTGAATCTATGCTGACCCCGGTGCGTCCGAGTTGGCCGGCTCGGCAGCGCTTGTTGGGTGCAAAGGGCTTGGCTCGTCCTGCGGCGCGAGACAATATCCATTATTTAAAGCCAAAGAATGACTGATACTGTAGAAATTTATACTGATGGAGCCTGTCGTGGTAACCCCGGCCCGGGTGGCTGGGGGGTTTTTTTACGCCAAAATCATCACGAGAAAACGCTATACGGTGGCGAACCAGAAACCACCAATAATCGTATGGAGCTGATGGCTGCCATTGTCGCCTTGGAAAGCCTTAAGCGTGGCTGCAAGGTACGTTTACTGACGGATTCAAAATACGTCATGGACGGCATCAATCAGTGGATGGATAACTGGAAGCGCCGCGGTTGGAAAACGGCTAACAGAAAGCCGGTGAAGAATATTGATTTATGGAAACGCCTCGATGCCGCTACTGCCAGGCATGAGATCGACTGGGTGTGGGTCAAAGGGCATAATGGCGACCCGGGTAATGAGCGCGCCGATCAGTTGGCTAATCGTGGTATTGACGAGATGCAGGCTGCAGGTTAGTCATGCGTCAAATTGTATTGGATACCGAAACCACTGGCCTAGAGCCAACGCAGGGCCATCGTATTATCGAAATCGGTTGCGTTGAGCTGGTAGGTCGGCGTCGTACTGGTAATGACTACCACCAATATATTAAGCCTGATCGCGAAATCGATCCTGGTGCCATCGAAGTCCACGGTATTACCAATGAGTTTTTGGAGGACAAGCCCTGTTTTGAGGATCTTGCCGAAGATTTTCTCAACTATGTCAAAGGTGCTGAACTCGTTATTCACAATGCCCCTTTTGATGTCGGCTTCATTAATCATGAGTTTGCCAGGATTGGTATAAAAAAAATTGAGGATCAGTGCAGTATTACAGACACGCTGATTATGGCGCGCAAGATGCGACCAGGTCAGCGTAATAGCCTTGACGCGTTATGTTCGAGCTACGAAATTGACAATTCCTCACGCCAGCTCCATGGCGCTCTTCTCGATGCTGAAATCCTTGCCGATGTTTATTTGGCCATGACCGGTGGTCAGGTCAGCATGTTGCTCAACGGCATGCAGGAATTTGGTGTCCTCAGCAGCGAAGGTATCCGGCGCGTTGATGCCAACCGTCCCCCTTTACCCATTATTTATGCCACAGAAGAAGAAAAAATGGCACATTCTCTGCGGTTGGACTTTATAGAAAAGGAAAGCGGCCGATGTATATGGAGAGAATGGGAAACAAATTAGGTAATACCAAAGTGACATTAAGTGAACGCCGTCGTGCGCAGCGCATTGCTAACGACCAAGACCACAGTAATATTCTGTTACGCCTCCACGTCGGTGACGACGGTCAGGAAATTGTCCATGCGGCGGACGTGTCTAAAAGTGGTATTGGCCTTAAGGCGTATTCGCCGGTACGTATCGGCACTCCGGTGCATCTGGCCTTTAATAACGGTGATTGTGAAATCACCCGTTATGGGAAAATCACCTGGTGCGCCAAACAAAGCGACCAAACAGAATCGCAAGAGGGTGGTTTTTTCCGCTTGGGTGTGAGCTTTGAGTCCAATGATGCTGAAGCCAACACCTTGTTCTATTTGGCGATAAAACAGCGCATCGTTAAAGACGAAGGTTAGCCAGCCTCGCTTTATCCACCAACAGGGCGCTGCATTAAATCCGCATTGATGAGCAAGTGTGCACCGATACTGGCGACGTAGCCCAAGGCGATGGCCCAGGTCCATTTTAAATGAGCAAAAAAAGTATAGATACCGCGTGCCTGCCCCATTAATGCGATGCCCGCCGCAGAGCCTATCGATAGTAATGAACCACCAACGCCCGCCGTTAAGGTGACTAGCAACCATTGGCCGGTTGACATATCCGGGTTCATGGTTAAGACCGCAAACATGACCGGAATATTGTCGACAATTGCCGATAACAGGCCGACCAGGGTATTAGTCATTGTCGCGCCCAGGCCGCCATACATCGCAACAGAAAGGCTGGATAAAAACCCCAATGTAGCCAAACCACCGACACACAGAATAACACCGTAGAAGAATAATAATGTGTCCCACTCCACGCGCTTAATACTGATGAAAATATCAAATGGACGGTTGCGTGGTTTGAAATAACGCTCGAGTTCTTCTTCAGACATGCCAGGGTTGATTTCAGGCATGGCAGTATCGTTGTTTGTTTCCTGTTTTCTCAGGTAGTAACCAAAGACTTGCAAGATGCCCATGCCAGTCATCATGCCTAGAGCAGGGGGTAAATGAAACAGGTTATGCAGTGACACGGTCAATGTAATGGTTAACAAAAACAGGGCAACGACGATAAGCCCGCCATGTTTGATGGACACTACTTCAGCTGGTGTTGCAGGTTTATCCTTGCTGATGGCAAAGGACATAATGAACGCCGGTACCAACCAGTTAATGATAGATGGTAGCAGTAGCGCAAAGAAGTCAAAAAAATCGATAACTCCTTTTTGCCACACCATCAGCGTGGTGATATCCCCAAACGGACTGAATGCGCCGCCAGCATTGGCCGCCACCACGACATTAATACAAGCGATGGAAATAAATTTGACATTGCCCGAGCCGACGGTCATGACGACGGCAGCCATTACCAGCGCTGTGGTGAGGTTGTCGGCGACAGGTGACATGACAAAGGCCAAGGCGCCGGTAATCCAAAACACCGTACGTAAAGTAAAACCAGAAGACACTAGCCAGGCACGGATGGCCTGAAAGACATTACGTTCTTCCATAGTGTTGATATAGGTCATCGCTGCCCATAAAAACAGCATGAGTTCTGCAAACTCAAGAATATTATGGCGCAGTTGAAAAGCAGGTGTATGCGTGTCGCCCGTGGCTTTATAAGCGATAGCGACGAGAACCCAAATAATACCGGCAGCAACGATAACCGGCTTGGATTTACGTAGATGGAGGAACTCCTCACTGATTACCAGAATGTAAGCCAAAATAAACACGCCTATGGCAATCATACCAATCGTGTTGGTAGTAAAGTCCTGTAAAACCGGCCCCAGTTCACCGTTGGCTGCCATAACAGGTGCGGTGATAAGCGCTAGCGCCGAGAACAGGGCCAGGACCAAAGGGCGAGAAATTATCGCTGATTGATTCATTTTTTGCTATTAGACTAAAAAGATGAGAGTTTCCAATAGGCTGGGATTATAGCGAAAAACGTCACAGAATATTTGGCATTGACAAGTCGGCAAGCTGGTAGACTACTCAGTTATGCACTGTTGCTTGGGACTGAGATGTTTGCTGCTGTTTGATCACCGCAGCAAACAATTTGATTTGTTTTAGCATGGAAGCTAGTCCGTTTGAACGAGTCGGAGATAAATGTTCGTGCATGCCGATTTTGCTTATGAACTCAGGCTCAGTATTAATAATAGTGTCTGCGGTCTGATTGGAGTAGACGCGAACCAGCAGTGCGGCCAGGCCTTTGACAATAGCGGCATCACTATTAACGCGATAAATCACCTTGCCATCTTTTTCGTCGGCCACGAGCCAGACTTGCGATTGGCAGCCCTTAACCAGGTTTTTTTTCACCATTTCATCGGCATCGAGCTCGGGCAGGTCGCGACCGAGATCGATAATGTATTTATAGCGCTCGGTCCAGTCTTCGAACAGGGCGAACTCATCAATAATTTCTCGTTGTATGGCGTGAATATCAGGCATAGATGACACCAGGCATAAAACCGCTTGCTGCGAAAGCGGGCTATTATAACGCCCGGCTCAAGACTCAGCCCAACAATTGGTCTCGATGACAGCTAAACGCCGGGAAAATCGCGCGATTTCCTCCAATTTTATGTCATCGAGTGTCAATATTTTCAGCCGAGGCGGTATTGGGCGGCATTCGTTAATCACAGACCGATGAGAGATGAGGGGGCTGAGGACAATCATACTCGTTCACATTAACCCCATGGCGAGCGTTCAATAATTGAACTACCATGCGCGGCTGTGTTGTTTCCTGCGTTGGGTTTACTAGGTACTAAGCTAACATATCATGTCCAAATTAAAATCGTCAGACGGCACCACGAGTGGTGAGTTTCAGCGCTTGCGTGAGGATGAGCAGCGCATCAAAAACTGGAAAAGATGGGGCACGTATTTGCCAGAGCGTCAGTGGGGTACGGTGCGTGAAGATTACTCTGAAGATGGTGAAGTCTGGAACAATTTTCCTTTCGAGCAGGCCCATAAACGCACCTACCGCTGGGGTGAAGATGGTTTGCTGGGCTTTTGCGACCGTCAAGGGCGTTTGTGTTTTTCGGTTGCGCTATGGAATGGCAAGGATGAGCGGATCAAAGACCGGCTCTTTGGCTTGAATGGCGATCAGGGCAATCATGCTGAAGATTGCAAAGAGCTTTATTATTATCTTGATTCGACACCGACCCATTCCTATAACAAAGCACTTTACAAATATCCCCAAGCGGCTTATCCCTATGAGCAACTGAAACACGAAAATGCACATCGTGGCAAAGACCTTCCGGAGTATGAGATTCTTGACACAGGGGTATTTGATGAAGACCGCTATTTCGATGTTCAAGTTGAGTATGCCAAAGGTGGTCCCAACGATTTGCTGATTCGGCTGACTATCAGTAATCGTGGCCCCGATGCAGCGGCGATCCATGTTTTGCCCAAGCTTTGGTTTCGCAATACCTGGATATGGGGTTGCGAGCACGAGGGGTGCACCCCTAAGCCAGTGATAAAAAAGGTGTCATCGGGCAAGCTTGAGTTGTCGCATAACACCTTGGGCGATTTTGCCTTTAAAGCGAACAAAGTTAGCGATGGCGAAAAACCTACTTTTTTGTTTTGTGAAAACGAAACCAATACTCAGGCCTTGTACGGTAAAGAGCAATACACACCATATGTCAAAGACGCGATTAATCGTTATCTCGTCGAGGGTGACAAGGATGCGGTGAATCCAGAACAGCACGGCACAATCTGCGCGGCGCACTATAAAACGACAATTGGGGCAGGCTCCAGCACGACTGTTGAGCTAAGGCTTTACAGTCAAGATGAAACACCGCGTTATGCCTTTGGCAGACGGTTTGATTATGTCTTTGCCAAACGTATTATTGAAGCCAATGCATTTTATGATCAGATTTGTGCGCAAGATGAAGCCCGTTATGCGATACAGCGTCAGGCCTATGCAGGGTTGTGTTGGACTCAGCAGTTTTATCATTATTCTGTACGTGATTGGCTGAAGGGTGATGAGGCCGTTGCTGCTGTTCCCGCTGCGCGACTTAAAGGCCGCAATAGTGATTGGACTCATCTCTTTAATAAAGAGGTGATCTCCATGCCTGATAAATGGGAATATCCATGGTATGCCGCTTGGGATCTCGCATTTCATATGGTGCCCTTTGCGGATATCGACCCCCACTTTGCCAAGCAACAATTGATTTTATTTTTGCGTGAATGGTATATGCACCCCAATGGACAAATGCCCGCCTATGAATGGTCTTTTGGCGATGTCAATCCACCCGTCCATGCGTGGGCCTGCTGGCAGGCTTATCTGAAAGGTAAAGCTAAAGGCGAAGCAGATATTGCCTTTCTTGAGCGTGTATTTCACAAACTTATGCTGAACTTTACCTGGTGGGTAAATCGTAAAGATCCTGATGGCAATAATTTGTTTGCCGGTGGTTTTCTGGGCCTGGATAATATCGGCTTATTTGATCGCTCAAAGCCAATGCCTGGAGGCGGCCGCCTCATGCAGGCAGATGGCACGGCATGGATGGCATTTTATTGCTCTAATATGTTGTTTATTGCGCTGGAGCTGGCAAAAAATAACTCAAATTACGAAGATGTTGCCTCCAAGTTTTTTGAGCATTTTATCAGTATCGCCGACGCCATGAACCACTTTGGTGGTAGTGGTTTATGGGATGATGAAGATGGCTTTTATTACGATAAACTGCGTAACGAAGAAGACCCTTCGGCATCGACGGCCTTAAAAATACGCAGCATGGTGGGTTTGCTACCGCTTTGTGCGGTTGGCGTATTAGAAGAAAATACCATTAATAACTTACCTGATTTTCGTAAACGTATGGATTGGTATTCAAGCAATCGTAAGGACATTACTCAACAGATAAGCTGTATGCATTGTGATCGCGGTAACCATCGCTATTTATTGGCGATACCCTCAAAAGCAAGACTCACTAGTTTGTTGCAATATTTATTTGATGACGATGAGTTTTTCTCTAACTTTGGTATACGCTCCTTGTCACGTCATCATCAAGACAAGCCGTATCGCATGCATCTTGATGGCGCTGACTACCAAGTGCAGTATAACCCCGGCGAGTCGGATTCATGGTTGTTTGGTGGAAATTCTAACTGGCGTGGCCCGGTGTGGTTTCCAGTGAATTATTTGATTATCGAGGCCTTGGAAACGTATTTTGATTTCTATGGTGATGGTTTTAGAATCGAAGTGCCCAACGGCTCTGGAGTTATGCTAAATCTTAGTCAGTGTGCCGACCTGATCCGCCATCGGCTCGCTAGCTTATTCTTTGCTGATGACCAGGGTGACAGGCTCTGCCACGGTGGTGAAAGTCGTTATCGTGACTACGACCATTACAAAGACTTGTTGCTCTGCCATGAGTATTTTCATAGCGAAACAGGTCGTGGTCTTGGCGCCAGTCACCAGACTGGCTGGACCGCATTGATTGCATCATTATTATAGATAAAGGGATGGTTGTTAACCCGAGGGTCTCTTGGCATGGGCGCCGCCAACAATGAATGTGGGCAGAGGGAAGTAGGTGACGGCCGAATGGGAAAGTTTTACACTAAACCTGGTTGGCCAGAATTTTCTCCTGCCACTGTTGGCAGCGTTGCGCTATAGCGGCAACGTCCATCTGTATTAGCTGGCGTTGATTAAGTAGGCGTCTACCTTTGACCCATACGTCACTGACTTGATGGCGGCCAGCGCAATAGACAAGGTGTGATACGGGGTCGAAGACAGGCTGTGTTTCCAGCGTACTGAGATCGACGGCGGTAATGTCCGCAGCTTTGCCGACACGTAAAGAGCCAATCTCATTGTCCATTGCCAGTGCTTTGGCACCACCCATGGTGGCGCAGTAAAGTGCCTGGGCAGCGGGTAGCGCGCTGGCATCGTTGGCGACGCCTTTGGCGAGCAGGGCGGCGCTGCGCATTTCACCAAACATATCCAAATCGTTATTGCTAGCGGCGCTATCAGTGCCGATGGCGATATTGGCGCCAGCATTAAGGAGGCGCGCAACGGGACAAAAGCCACTCGCCAGTTTAAGGTTGGATTCGGGACAATGGACGATGTGCACGCCTTGCTCTGCACACAGGGTGATTTCGTCATGGCTTAGCTGGGTCATGTGCGCGGCTAATAAACGCGGAGTAAGCAGGTCAAGCTCGTACAGGCGTTGTAGCGGCCGCTTGCCATTATGATTGATGGCTTGGGTGATTTCATCCGCTGTTTCGTGGATGTGCATATGGATGGGGATATCCAATTCGTCGGCATAGGTTCGTATCTTTGTCAGGGGTTCATCTGAGACGGTATATGGTGAGTGTGGGGCGAAGGCAGTGCTGATCAGTGGCGCGCTTTTGAATTCATCGTGTACGGCAATACCTTTGCTCAGGTATTCGTCGGCGTTTTGCGCCCATATGGTGGGGAAGTCGATCATGATGAGGCCGAGACTGCATCGTATGCCGGCGCTGATGGCAGCCTGGGCAGTGATATCCGGGAAAAAATACATGTCGTTAAAGCAAGTGGTGCCACCGCGCAGCATCTCGGCGATGGCCAGCATGCTGCCATCGTGAACGAAGTTTTTATCCACCCATTTTTGTTCGGCTGGCCAGACGTGCTGGTTAAGCCAGGCAAGCAGGGGCAGGTCGTCGGCGATGCCGCGAAACAGATTCATGGCGACGTGGGTGTGGGCATTTATCAGGCCAGGGATCAGCGCATGGTTGACGAGCTCGACAATCTCATCTGATTGATATAGTTGCCTGGCTTCGTCGCTTGGCACAATGGCCTCGATACGGCCGTGATCAATAATAACAGCGTGACAATCAAGAGCCTGACCGCTGGGCTCTTGAGCATTGGATTCAACCGGGATTACCCAGCGTGCGTGAATAACGGTGTCGACCTGTTGCATGCTTCTGCTGCCTGATTATTTGGCAGCAGTATACCGGTTTACGTCTGTTTAAATCGATGACGACTCTGAATTCGATTGAATCAACGTGATACTGACACGGCGATTATATTGACGACCGTTTTCAGTCCAGTTTTCGTTGCGCGGTTGTGAGCGACCGAAGCTATGAGTGAGAATAAGGTGTTCAATGATGCCCTGTTTCTTTAAATAGGTGGCAACGTTGTTGGCACGGGTATAGGAGAATTGCAAATTTTGCGAGTCATCGCCGTTGTCATCGGCATGGGCGGTGACGAGAACACTCT
This sequence comes from Gammaproteobacteria bacterium, assembly GCA_015492075.1. Lineage (GTDB taxonomy): Bacteria > Pseudomonadota > Gammaproteobacteria. The sequence continues at coordinate 14,080 of WGFU01000028.1, read as the reverse complement.
TTTGCAGGCCGCCACTGCGTTGTATCCGCGCAATGGCTTTGTCTATTGCAGCGGTTTGCGCAGCGGATAACTCGACTTGCTCATTCGCAAATGGGATGTTGGCAAGATGGATATAGGCTATGGTCGCAGGACGGCTGGTTGCCCCAGCATCTTGATTGAGATCGCCTTCTAGGGCACCTTGGTGTTCAATATTATCGATGTTAGATGAATGGCGGGGCAGGCCGACGGGCTCATCAATACTAGCCTCTATAATCGGCGCCGGGTCCTGCTGGGCGCTAACGGGAGTGCTGATGGCCGCTGTTAGCAGGCTGCTTTGTGGTTCTGCGAAACTGGCGGTTGCCAATAGAGAGCAGAGCGCGGACAGGATGAGGGAAGTGGTCTTGGACATGATCTTGATCCCAGTTTGCTGATAATGAGTTTGCGCTATATGGATATCGCTATAACTCTCTACTATCGGTCGAATTCCGGTTGTCTATAATCTTGTTCGAATTAAGCTTAATTCTGCTGGGGCTAATTTTCGGTGAACGAATTGGCAGTTTGTGCTAGAATCTTGCGGTTAACACGCGGTCTTTCGGAGGCCGCAAATCCTGTATTTTCTCTGCTATTGAGGTTGTTGAGCCAGTGTCTTGATAGGCGCCGTGGTGGAGAGGTGTTTTTGATGAAATTGAATAGGTTGTCGCGCATTCATGACTGAGTTTGCTAAGGAAGTTCTCCCGGTAAATATTGAAGAGGAGATGCAGCAATCGTACATGGAATATGCCATGAGCGTCATCGTCGGGCGTGCCTTGCCCGATGTCCGTGATGGCCTCAAGCCTGTTCACCGCCGCGTGCTCTATGCCATGCATGAGCAGGGCAACGACTATAACAAGGCCCACAAAAAATCTGCACGTGTTGTCGGCGACGTCATGGGTAAATATCACCCGCATGGTGACTCGGCCATTTATGACACGATTGTGCGTATGGCGCAGCCGTTTTCGCTACGTTATATGTTGGTGGATGGCCAAGGCAACTTCGGTTCGGTAGACGGCGATTCTGCGGCTGCCATGCGTTATACCGAAGTGCGTATGGAGCGTATTGCGCACGAATTGTTGTCCGATCTCGACAAAGAGACGGTCGATTTTGTTCTTAACTACGATGAGTCAGAAAGTGAACCGGTGGTGTTGCCGGCGCGTTTCCCTAACCTGCTGGTCAATGGTTCGTCGGGTATAGCCGTTGGTTTAGCGACCAATATTCCGTCGCATAATTTGCGCGAGGTCATTACTGCCTGTATTGCACTGATGGAAGATGCAGATATCAGTATTGAGGCTTTGATGCAGTATATGCCTGGCCCGGATTTTCCAACGGCAGGTATTATTAATGGTGCCCGCGGTATTTATGAGGCCTATCACACCGGTCGTGGTCGTATCTATGTGCGTGCTCGCGCCGAAGTACAGGAAGAGAGCAGCGGTAAGGAACGTATTATCATTACCGAATTGCCGTATCAGGTTAACAAGGCGCTATTACAGCAGAAGATTGCAGATCTCGTTAAAGAGAAAAAAATCGAAGGCATTACCGAGATTCGTGACGAGTCGGATAAAGACGGTATGCGCGTCGTCATCGAGCTGCGGCGTGGCGAGTCTGGAGAGGTGGTATTGAACAACCTCTATCAGCAAACCCAGTTGCAGAATGTTTTCGGTATTAACATGGTGGCGCTAGTCGATGGCAGTCCTCAGCTGCTCAACTTGAAGCAGATTCTGGAGTGCTTTATTCGTCACCGTCGTGAAGTGGTGACACGCCGTACTGTGTACCAGCTGCGCAAGGCGCGTGAACGTGCTCACATTCTGGAAGGTTTGGGCATTGCCATCGCCAATCTTGACGCAGTGATTACCTTAATCAAAGGCTCGGCTAGCCCGGCGCAGGCCAAGCAAGGCTTGATGGATCGCACGTGGAGTGCCGCTGACGTTGCCGGCATGCTGGAAGAGACGATCTCGGCTGCTTACACAAGACCGGATGATTTGGCAGAAGGCATGGGTTTGGTCAACGGTGGCTACCGTTTGTCTGCCGCACAGGCGCAGGCGATTCTGGATCTGCGCCTGCATCGTTTAACCGGTCTTGAGCAGGACAAAATAACAGGCGAATACAAAGAGTTAATAGTTAAGATTAAAGAACTTCTAAGAATACTCGCCGATCCGGGGCGGCTGATGGCTGTGATTCGTGAAGAGTTGATTGCCATTCGTGATCAGTACGGTGACGAGCGCCGGACCGAGATATTGACGACGCATGAAGACCTTAGTATTGGTGACTTGATCAGCGAAGAGGACGTTGTCGTAACGCTATCGCATGGCGGTTACGTTAAAGCGCAGCCGGTAAGCGCCTATAGCACACAGCGCCGCGGTGGCCGTGGCAAGGCGGCGACAACAGTTAAAGACGAAGATTTTATCGACAAGCTGTTTGTTGCCAGCACCCACGATACAATTTTGTGTTTCTCCAGTTTCGGTAAGGTCTACTGGAAGAAGGTTTACGAACTGCCACAGGCAAGCCGCGCTGCTCGCGGCCGGCCTATTGTTAATTTGTTGCCACTCGATGAGGGGGAACGCATTACTGCGGTCTTACCTGTGCAGGAATATGATGCTGACCATTATATATTCATGGCGACGGAACAGGGGGTGGTTAAAAAGACGCCGTTAACGGATTTTTCGCGTCCACGCTCTAACGGTATTATCGCGCTCAGTTTGAATGAGGGTGACCATTTGATTGGTGCGGATATCACTTGTGGCGCTAGCGATGTTATGTTGACTGCCAGTGGTGGACGCGCCATTCGCTTTAAGGAGTCTGACGTGCGGCCAATGGGTCGTACGGCACGTGGGGTACGTGGTATTCGCATGCAGCCGGGAGAGCGCATGATCTCGCAAATCATTGTTACTGAGGACAGCCAAGTGTTAACTGTGACCGAGAATGGTTATGGTAAGCGCACCGACGTCAGCGAGTATTCAGTGCAAGGGCGTGGCGGTCGGGGTGTTATCTCTATTCGTACCTCGGAGCGTAACGGCAGCGTTGTTGGCGCCATACTGGTGACAGAAAGCGATGAGATTATGTTGATCAGCAATGGCGGCACCTTAGTACGTACAGCGGTGGATCAAATCTCTGTTTTGGGCCGCAATACGCAAGGTGTTCGTCTTATTCGTGTTGCCGAAGGTGAGAAATTGGTGGGGCTAGAAAAAGTGGAAAGCCTGGGCGATGGGGAAGACGCTGACAGTGCCGACGGCGATAGCGCAGCCGATAATTAAATTTTATTTTGAATAACTTAAACATACAGTAAATTGGAGATCTAGAATGTCGCGTGTCTATAATTTTGGCGCTGGTCCGGCTACTTTGCCGCAAGAGGTATTGCAGCAAGTTGAGTCTGAACTGCTGGATTGGCGTGGCACGGGAATGTCAGTGATGGAGGTCAGTCATCGCAGCAAAGAATTTGTTGCCCTGGCTGAAGAGGCGGAGGCCGATTTGCGCGAGTTGATGCAGATTTCCGATGATTATGCAGTTCTGTTTCTGCAAGGTGGCGCGACCACGCAGTTTGCTGCGGTGCCGCTAAACCTGCTTGGTGACAAGCGCAAAGCAGACTATATCAACACCGGCATGTGGTCGAAGAAGGCCATTGCCGAAGGTAAACGCTATTGCGATGTCAATGTCGCCGCGACAGGTGAGGCCGGCGGTTTCACCTCTATTCCAAATTTTGATAGCTGGCACCTTGATGCAGATGCCGCCTATGTTCACTATACCCCGAATGAAACGATAGGCGGAGTGGAGTTCCACGACATTCCTGATACCGGTTCGGTACCGTTGGTGGCCGATATGTCCTCAACGATTTTGTCAAAGCCGATAGATGTCTCACGTTTTGGTGTGATCTATGCCGGTGCCCAGAAGAATATTGGGCCTGCTGGTTTAACCATTGTTATTGTTCGCAAGGACTTGATTGGCAAGGAAAGCGCAATGACACCATCAATGCTGCGTTATCAAGTGCATGCTGAAGCAGGTTCGATGTCAAATACCCCGCCGACCTTTAGCTGGTATGTGGCGGGTCTGGTGTTTAAGTCATTACTTAAGCGCGGCGGTCTTGCCGCTGTTGGTGAAGTCAATAAGCGTAAGGCACAAAAGCTTTACGATATGATTGATGGCAGTAACTTCTACGCTAACCCGGTGAAGGTAGAAAATCGTTCGTTAATGAACGTGCCATTTACCCTGGCAGATGCAGACAAGGATGCGGACTTCTTGAAAGAAGCGGCGGCGGCTGGATTGGCCGCTCTCAAAGGGCACCGCTCTGTCGGTGGCATGCGGGCTAGCATCTATAATGCGATGCCTGAAGAGGGTGTCGATGCCTTGGTGAGTTTTATGGCTGATTTTGAACAGCGTCACGGTTGATCTTTATTATCACTTTATCTATGAGCACAATCTAACACAATGAAAATACTGACACTAAACAATATCTCTGGCGCTGGCCTTGAGCGTTTGCCCCGCGACAAATACGAAGTGGCTTCCGAGATTCAGCATCCTGATGCAATTTTACTACGTTCTTTTAAAATGCACGGCATGGACATTCCACCTTCGTTGAAAGCGGTGGGTCGCGCTGGCGCCGGGGTTAACAATATTCCGGTTGAAGAGATGACCAAGCGTGGTATCCCCGTTTTTAATGCGCCGGGCGCGAATGCCAATGCGGTAACTGAGCTGACGATAGCCGCTATGCTGTTAGCGGCTCGTAATATCTGTCAGGGCTGGAAGTTCGCCGTTGAATTGGAAGGCGATGATGCCAGTATCAGCAAGGCAGTAGAGGCTGGTAAAAAGAATTTTGCCGGTTTTGAGTTGCCCGGACGCACCTTAGGTGTCGTCGGTCTCGGTGCGATTGGTATTGGTACGGCGAACACCGCCATGAAGCTGGGCATGCATGTGCGAGGTTTCGACCCTCAAATCACGGTGCAAAGTGCCTGGCAATTGGCTTCGGATGTGCAAAAAGCCAATGGTATTGATGATCTGTTGACCGGGGTCGATTTTGTTTCTTTTCACGTGCCATTGATCGATGCGACGCGCAATATGTTAAATGCGGATCGCATTAAATTGATGAATAAAGGCGCGACAATCATTAACTTTGCGCGCAGTGGTATTGTTGACGACGAAGCTGTGGTTGCCGCATTGGATAGCGGGCATCTCAACGCCTATGTGTGTGATTTCCCAACCAACTTATTAAAAAATCATCCACGTGTTGTGACGCTACCGCACCTTGGCGCATCGACTGTTGAGGCAGAGGATAATTGCGCGATCATGGTGGTCGACCAGATTAAAGATTACCTTGAAAACGGTTTGATCAATAACTCGGTTAACTTCCCGTCAGTGACCCTACCGCGAGCGGAGACCGGTGTACGTATTGCTGTTGCTAATGCCAATGTACCGAACATGGTGGGGCAGATCTCTACTGCCATGGCCGATGCCAATTTGAATATTATCGACATGATTAATAAATCACGTGGTGATGTGGCTTACACTTTGTTTGATATAGACGGTGATGTGCCTGATGACGTGATAAAAGAATTGGAAAGCATTCAGGGCGTATTAAACGTTCGACTTATTGACTAGCGGTGGCGATGGCAGACCTTATTGATCTTGAACAAGTGCGTGAGAAAATCGATGCACTTGATCGACAGTTGCTCGATTTAATTAGTGAGCGCGCACGTCTTGCCCAAGACGTTGCACGTATTAAGCAGAATGGAAACGATGAGGTGTTCTACCGGCCAGAGCGCGAAGCCGAAGTGCTGCGGCGAGTGATTGATGCTAATCCTGGGCCCTTAAGCAATGAAAATGTTCGTTTTTTGTTTCGCGAGATAATGTCAGCCTGTTTGGCTTTGGAACAAGCCATGAGAATTGCCTACCTTGGGCCGCAGGGCACCTTTACTCAGTTAGCCAGCCATAAACAATTTGGTCATGCTGCAGAGACCATCGCTTTTTCTTCCATTGATGATATATTTCGTTCGGTGTCGGCTGGTGAAGTCGATTTTGGTGTTGTGCCAGTGGAAAACTCGACTGAAGGTGTGGTTTCTCAGACCTTGGATATGTTCGTAAACAGCTCCTTGCAGATATGTGGGGAGGTTGAGCTGCGTATTCATCACCAGCTCATGTCCAAGGCCGCAACACTGGCCGATATTGATGTGGTTTATGCACATCAGCAATCTTTTGCGCAATGCCGGCACTGGTTGGATGGGCGTTTAGCGGGTGTGCGGCAAGTGAATGTCAGCAGTAACGCTGAGGCTGCGCGTTTAGCTGCTAAGAGCGATAGCGCCGCGGCCATTGGTTCTGAAACAGCGGCCGAGATTTATGGCTTGCGTATATTGGCGTCGAATATCGAAGATGCTCCTGACAACACCACGCGGTTTTTGGTGTTGGGCCGCCATCCCGTAAAAGCCAGTGGCAAAGACAAGACATCATTATTATTGTCTACCACCAACCAGGCCGGTTCTTTATTTGAATTACTGCAGCCCTTTGCTAAACATAAAGTATCGTTGACACGTATTGAGTCACGCCCCTCGCGCCAGGCGAATTGGAATTATCTGTTCTTTGTCGATATTGCAGGCCATATCGAGGATGAACATGTTGCCAAGGCTATAACCGAGGTCAAGGAGAAGGCGGCGATGACAAAGATATTGGGTTCTTATCCGTCTGCCCTGTCGTAAAGACAGTCACCGTTTATGGCAATTTTAGCTAACCGCGTTGCGATTCTTGGTCTTGGCTTGATCGGAGGCTCGTGGGCACTAGGCCTAAAGCGAGCAGGCGCGGTGTCCGAAATTGTAGCCTGGGGTAGAGATCAAACGCGTCTGGACAAAGCCGTCGAGATGGGGATTGTGGATAGCGCGAGCACAGATATGGCAGTGGCGGTAGCAGCGGCTGATGTTATCGTGATAGCTACCCCTTTGGGTACCATGGCGTCGGTGTTTGATCAGCTGGTGCCGGTATTGCCCGGCGATGCGGTGGTTACCGATGTAGGCAGTGCGAAGATGCATGTAATCGAGCTGGCCAGATTGCGTTTGGGTAAGAAATTTCCCCGTTTTGTCCCAGGACATCCCGTTGCCGGGGCCGAGCACAGTGGTTTTGAAGCGGCGAGCGAAGGTTTGTTTGAAAAACGTCGCGTTGTACTTACACCCGTTAGCGAGACCGATGCGGCTGCATTGCAGTTGATTGAAGCGCTCTGGCAGCGTTGTGGGGCGAGTCCTGTGCGCATGGATGCGCAGCGCCACGATGATGTGCTGGCGCTGACCAGTCATCTTCCTCATGCCGTTGCTTATTTATTGGTTGATTTGTTGGCGCAACAGGGTGGCGATGACGCACGTGAGTTTGCTGCCGGCGGTTTTTATGACATCACGCGTATCGCCTCAAGCAGTCCAGAGATGTGGCGAGATATTTTTATTGATAATAAAGACAGTATGGTGAGATTGCTTGATCAGTACATTAGTGGTCTCAATGATTTCAAACAAGCGATCTCTGATGGCGATAATGACCACCTGATGCAAGTGATGCAGCGAGCCAAGTCGACACGAGACGGGCTGATTTAACGATTTACGTATAAGGGCGTCTTGTCGGCGCATATAAAACATGAGCAGTGTGATATTTATTAGTTCTCCCATTAATACGTTTAATACGTTGTCTGATTCCGCGGGCGGTGTGACAGGCACGGCCATTCGGGGTGAGCTGCGCGTGCCGGGTGATAAGTCTATTTCGCACAGATCCGTCATGCTGGGGGCGATAGCGCAAGGCATTACCGAGGTCAGCGGTTTTCTCCAGGGTGAGGATAATCTGGCGACGGTGGACGCGTTTCGCGCCATGGGCGTGGATATCCTTCAACACAGCGATACTGAATTGACCATCACAGGTGTTGGTCTGCATGGTTTGCAGGCGCCACGAACGACACTTGATCTGGGTAATTCAGGGACATCCATTAGGTTGCTCAGTGGTTTGTTGGCGGGGCAGAAGTTTGCGTCGGTGCTGACGGGTGATAGCTCGTTGCAACAGCGGCCTATGCGTCGAGTTACTGAGCCCCTGGCCGCAATGGGCGCTGCTATTGCCACGGCCGATGGCGGGACGCCGCCACTGTCAATAGCGGCTTCGTCGGGTTTGCGTGCGATCGACTATGTCATGCCAGTGGCCAGCGCGCAGGTAAAATCGTGTTTAATTCTGGCGGCCCTTTATGCGGAGGGTGTGACACGCGTCACCGAGCCTGCGCCCACGCGTGATCATACCGAGCGCATGTTAGCTGGCTTTGGCTGCCCGTTAGGGCGTGAGGGTGATACGGTGGTGGTGGATCCGCGCGATATTCGTTTGCGCGCCTGCAAGGTCGATGTGCCGGCTGATATTTCATCCGCAGCATTTTTCATGGTGGCTGCTTCCATTGTGCCGGGGTCTGACTTGCTGTTGCGGCATGTGGGCGTTAATCCTACCCGTATCGGCGTCATCAATATTCTCAAGCAAATGGGTGCGGATATAGAGATGGGTGCGGTGCGCGAGATCGGTGGTGAGCCGGTGGCGGATATCCGCGTACGCTGCGCTAAATTACACGGTATTGACATTCCGCCAGAGCAGGTGCCGTTGGCGATTGATGAATTTCCGGCTATCTTTATCGCAGCAGCCTGTGCCGAAGGGGAAACGGTGCTAACCGGTGCCGCGGAGTTACGCGTAAAAGAAAGTGATCGTATCCAGGCAATGGCGGATGGTTTGATTGCTCTGGGTGTCGATGCTGTACCGACGGCGGACGGTATGGTGATTCGCGGTGGTGTTCGTATTGGTGGTGGTGAAGTAGACAGCCATGGTGACCACCGTATCGCCATGGCGTTTGTCATGGCCGGTCTGGTGGCTGAGGCGCCGATCACGATTCGAGACTGTGGCAATGTGAATACCTCGTTTCCCGATTTTATTACCTTAGCGCGCAGCGCTGGCGTTAATGTCGAGGCGGTGTGATGTCCGAGACTGCGCCAGTAATTACGATAGACGGCCCAGGAGGTGTAGGCAAGGGCACGATCAGTCGCCTGATCGCCTGTCGTTTAGGTTGGCATTTGCTCGATAGTGGTGCGTTGTATCGAGTGACTGCGCTTGCCGCGCTCAAACAAGGGGTAGATTTTAGTGATATTGCGGCCGTCACGCAGGTTGCCAGCACCTTGGATGTGGTGTTCGAGCCGGGTAACAGCGAAGTCAGAGTGATGTTGGCGGGTGCAGACGTCAGCGCTGAGATACGGACAGAGGCTTGCGGTGAGCTGGCTTCCCGCGTAGCGACCATTAGCGCCGTGCGCCAGGCTTTGTTGGCACGTCAGCGTGCGTTTCGGGTCGCACCGGGCTTGGTCGCCGATGGCCGTGATATGGGTACCGTGGTTTTCCCTGATGCCGAGCTTAAAATTTACCTTACAGCGAGTGCTGAAGAACGCGCTAAAAGGCGCCATAAACAGTTGATTGATAAAGGAGTCAGTGTTAATCTTACGCGCCTTCTAGAGGATATCGTTGAGCGTGATGAGCGCGATATGAGCCGTGAGGTCGCTCCGCTCAAGCCTGCGGAAGATGCGGTGTTGGTCGATACCACCACATTGTCTATCGACGAGGTGGTGACGCAAGTCAGTGATTTATGGAATAAGGTTAGCTAACTCTTGTTCAGACAATCTTGAACAGATGGGTGTTTTAGGTTGTAGTCAGTCTTGGGCTGACATGCACGCTTTTGTGCCAGAGAAGATCCTGAGCCATCGGGGCTTCTTTAATTAACTGAAGATGGATAACGTTAAAGCTATGAGTGAAAGTTTCGCCGAATTATTTGAAGAAAGCCAGGTAGAATCATTGATGCGTCCCGGCGCCATTGTTAATGGGACTGTGATAAAAATCGATGGTGATGCTGTCATTGTCAGCGCTGGCCTGAAATCAGAAAGCGTTATTCCTATTGAACAGTTTTATAACGAAAACCGTGAGCTTGAAGTCAGCGTTGGCGAAGTGGTTGAAGTCGCGCTGGAAACGGTAGAAGACGGTTTTGGTGCGACACGTTTGTCGCGCGAAAAAGCTAAACGTGCCCAGGTCTGGCGCAAGCTTGATGTCGCGATGGAGAAAGGCGAGATTATTACTGGCCGTATTGACGGCAAGGTTAAAGGTGGTTTCACCGTTGATCTCAATGGCCTGCGTGCTTTCCTTCCTGGTTCCTTGGTTGATGTGCGACCCGTCCGAGACACCAGCTATCTTGAAGGCAAAGAACTCGAGTTTAAGATTGTTAAGTTGGATCAGAAACGCAGTAACGTGGTGGTATCGCGTCGTGCGGTGGTTGAAGACGAGAACAGTGTCGAACGCCAAGAACTGCTGGATAACCTGCAGGAAGGCCAGGTAGTTAAAGGTATTGTTAAAAATCTTACTGACTATGGTGCGTTCCTTGATCTGGGTGGTATTGACGGTCTCTTGCATATTACCGATATGGCGTGGAAGCGTGTTAAACAGCCTTCTGAGATCGTCAATGTTGGTGACGAGATCGACGTTAAGATATTGAAGTTTGATCGTGAGCGAAAACGTGTGTCTTTGGGTCTTAAGCAGCTGGGTGATGATCCTTGGAAGGACTTGGCGCGTCGTTACCCAGTTAATACCCGTCTCTTTGGTAAGGTGACCAACATTGCTGACTATGGTTGTTTCGCTGAAATTGAAGATGGTGTGGAAGGCTTGATCCATATGTCTGAAATGGATTGGACCAACAAGAATGTGCATCCTTCTAAAGTGGTTCATATCGGCCAGGAAATCGAAGTGATGGTGCTCGATATCGATGAGGAGCGTCGTCGTATTTCTCTCGGTATGAAACAGTGCCAGACCAACCCTTGGGCTGATTTTGCCGCACGTCACAAGAAAGGTGATCGTGTTAGCGGTACCATTAAATCGATTACTGATTTCGGTATCTTCGTTGGGCTTGAGGGCGCTATTGATGGTTTGTTGCATTTGTCAGACTTGTCTTGGCAGAGCGAAGGTGATGATGTTGCGCATGACTTCAAGAAAGGCGATGAAGTTGACGCTGTTATTCTTGCCATTGATGCTGAGCGTGAGCGCATTTCTCTTGGCGTTAAACAGCTTGAAACAGATCCGTTTTCACAGTTCCTGGCCGACCACGGCAAAGGCACTGTTGTCAGTGGCACGGTGATATCGGTTGAGCAAAGAGGGGCGGTTATCGATCTGGGCGATGGCATTGAGGGCTTTCTTGGCGTCGGAGAGTTGGCGCAAGAGCGCATCGATGACGCACGTACAGTGCTAAAAGAAGGCGAAACAGTCGAAGCCAAGTTTACTGCGGTGGACCGTAAGTCGCGTAATATTGTGCTCTCTATTAAAGCTAAAGACAGACAAGAAGAAGCTCAGGCAGTACAAGACTACAATGTTAAGGCGTCTGATGCCGGAGCCACGACGCTTGGTGATTTGTTTAAAGAGCAAATGAAGAAATAAGGGCCGCAGTTGTTATAGTTGTCCTTGATTGCATAGTATAAACGGTTATGACGAAGTCAGAACTTATAGAACGACTTAGCCAAAAGCAAAACTACTTGTCGCCCAAGGATGTTGAGTTTGCGGTTAAGTCGTTGATTGAAGAAATGGCACAAACACTTGCTCAAGGCAGTCGCATTGAGGTGCGTGGCTTTGGTAGTTTTTCGTTGCATTTTCGCCCGCCGCGTATGGGCCGTAATCCTAAAACAGGGGATGCTGTCCCATTAGCAGGGAAATACGTACCTCACTTTAAGCCTGGTAAAGAGCTTAGAGAGCGCGTGATGAAAATGAAGGATTAGTCGAGAATCGTTTATTACTCGCCCTGCTCGTTGGCTCGGCGGCGCTACTCGAGGTGGTTATCTTGCGAATCGTATCACTGGGTATACTGCTGATTGTATTATTGTTTGGTCTCAGCTTCGCTGTACTCAATTCTGACAGTGTTATCGTCAATTATTATCTTGGCGAACTCGAAATACCCTTGTCCGTAGCCTTGATTTTGGCGCTTGTTCTCGGTGCACTGTTGGGTATTTTTGCTAGTCTCGGTGTGATTTTACGTCAGCGAACACGTATTTCCTTACTCAATCGTACCGTTGCCATGACCGAGAAAGAGGTGATGAATCTTCGTTCATTACCCATCAAGGATGATCATTGATTTATGGTCGAGTATCTTTTATGGCTGTTACTGCCAGTAGCAGCCGCGTCAGGCTGGTGGGCTGCGCGCCGTTCTTACAAAAAACATCAGGCCGCAGGCTCTACTGACCGACCACAGCCAGGTTATTTCAAAGGCCTGAATTATATTCTCAATGAGCAGCCGGATAAGGCAATTGAGGTCTTTGTCGAAATGGTGCAGGTCGATAGTGAGACTGTTGAGACCCACCTTGCTTTGGGTAATTTGTTTCGAAAGCGCGGTGAAGTTGATCGTGCGATTCGTATTCATCAAAATCTGATTGCCCGACCCACTTTGAATGTCGACCAGCGTGCCCATGCACTGGCTGAGTTGGGGCAAGATTATATGAGTGCCGGACTTCTAGACCGGGCAGAGAATATTTTTTCTGAATTGGTAGATAATCCGCAATATAGGGCATTAGCGCTGCGTTTTCTTAAGGATATTTATCAAAGTGAGCAAGAGTGGGATAAGGCAATAAAAGTTCTACGGAGTATGACAGAGCTTTCACGCAAGGACAGAAATCAAATTATTGCTCAATACTATTGTGAGCTTGCCGAGCAAGCCCACGAAAACAATGACCTGTCGCTGGTGAAACGCCATCTCAAGCAGGCAATCGGTGTTGACCCTCAATGCGCACGCGCCAGCCTTTTGCAGGGTAAGCTGGAGTGGGACTCCGGCAATGTTAAAAACGCCTTACGCTGTTATGACCGATTTGTTTCGCAGTCACCGCAGTTGAGTGATGAGGTGATTGAGCGCGTCTATGCCTGTCATCAGCAACTTGGTACAGTTAACAAATTTCTCGCTAATCTAGGTCGTTTGCCCGAGACAAAGTTAGGACCATTAACGCGAAGGTTAGAACTAAGGTTACATACCAGTACCAGTGATGAAGAGGATTATCGCGACGCCGTCTGGACGTCACTACAAGAGCGCCCGACCTTATCATTGACAGAGAGTTGGCTTGAATTATTGTTGGATGGTAAGACAGTCGAGCTGCACGAAGAATTACAAAAATTACTGGCGGTAATTCAGCGTCTCACTGAACAAAATAAAGGCTACCGCTGCCAACATTGTGGCTACGTTGCGAAGTCATTGCATTGGTTATGCCCCAGTTGCAAGCATTGGGATTCGACGCGTCCAATTAATGTATTGGACAGCTAAACACTATTATTATGCCAAACACTGAATCGTCTAAAATTATAGTTGCCCTCGATTTTCCTAGTGAAATAGCGGCCAATACATTTGTTGAAAAAATCGATCCGGCATGGTGTCGGGTAAAGATTGGTAAAGAGTTGTTTACCGCCGCTGGACCTCACTTTGTGCGGTCCCTCGTGAATCGAGGGTTTGATGTTTTTCTCGACCTGAAGTATCACGATATTCCTAACACCGCAGCGGCGGCGTGCTGTGCTGCAGCTGATCTCGGTGTGTGGATGCTCAATGTTCACGCCCTGGGCGGCCGCAGAATGCTGGAGGCAGCCAGTAATGCACTAGCGAAACTCGACACACCGCCATTGCTAATTGCCGTCACGGTGCTTACCAGCATGAGCAGTCAGGATCTCATTGAGATTGGGCTTGCAGGAGACCCTGGAGCAACGGTGCTCCGCCTGGCGCAGCTGAGCGCGGATAGTGGGCTTGACGGTGTGGTGTGTTCGGCGCAAGAGGCTGAGCGTCTTCGATCGCAGCATGGTGATCAGTTTCGCCTGGTATGTCCGGGGATAAGGCCTGCTGGGTCAGCTAGCGATGATCAGTGCCGGATTGTAAGCCCGGCGGTGGCGATGATATCCGGGGCCAGTGATTTGGTGATTGGTCGACCTATTACCCGGGCAGATGACCCCATTGCAGTGTTAAAAGGCATTGAGTCGGAAATATCTGACATTTTTTCTGCGCGATAGTTGTTAAACTCATGCTAGGCAAATGCCATGAGGTGTT
>WGFU01000027.1 GCA_015492075.1 Gammaproteobacteria bacterium | reverse complement strand
AGTTTGTCGGCGGCGGTTATGTCACCGTTTTGGTGCGTGGCGAAACCGGTGCGGTTAACGCAGCAGTTCGTGCAGGTGCTGATGCATGTGAGAGAGTCGGTGATGGTCTTGTTGCTGCTCATATTATTGCGCGTCCACATAAAGAAGTGGAACCAGTGCTTGGTGGTACCGCGGCGTAATACGATAATGAGGCGCGGTATGGCCTGGGAAGCAATAGTATTTAGCGGCCCAGCCATGCCGGACTCTAATCGTTCATGATCTACGTGTCACGACCATGATTAATCCACAGGTGGTTTTAGGTTTTCTTGGCCGCGCATTGAGTTTTGAGCTCTCTGCCGTACAGCAATATATTGCTTTAGCTAAGTTAATGGAGCTGCGAGGAATGGCGGCGGCTGGCGATAAGTTTCGCAAAGAGGCCGGTGAAGAAATGCAGCATGTGGAAAGAGTGATTGGCCGTATGCTGGCTTTAGGCGGCGCACCGAATGCGAGTAGCTTGCGGGCTACTTACTTGGATGGTTCATTGCCAGAGCTGATGCTGCAATGTAAACAATTTGAGTTAGAGATCGTGGCTTTTTATACGCAAGCGGTTCGTCACTGTGCTACGAGCCAGGATCACGATAATCGCATCTTCTTTGAAGGATTGCTTAAAGAAGAGCAGGCACATGCGAACAGTTTTGATAGTTGGTGGCAAGAAACCGTTGGTAGCCAGCTTATATCTGAGTAAAGAACATGCCGGCCATCAGTGAAAAGTGGGTTGAACGTAAACGTCCTATACGTTTAGAACGTCGAATCGAATTCAGTGATTACGATCAAACTCGGGACTTTCTGGATCGAGCAGCGGAGATTTCTGAGGCGGAAGGTTTTTATCCAGACCTGAGTTTTAGTCGCACCCATGTGTCTTTGGCATTGCATGTGGATGAGGGCGAGACAGAACTTGGCGAAAAGTTGTTTCGTTATGCACAGTTGATAGACGTTATTGCGTCAGCCATACAGAATGAGGCGGCACCAAAAGGCGTTAGCACTGATGAGAGGAGTTGATATGTCCACTGCGAACAAGAGCATAAAGACCACTATAAAAGCTGGTGCTCGAAAAACTGCAAAAGCAACAAAAATACCAAGGGCCGCAAAGGTGGCTAACGCTAAATTAGAGTCAAAACATGCTGTGCTTGCTTTTGCTTCGCGTCGGGTGTGGCCAGACTGAAACCTATTCGCCTAGCGATCAAGTCCGGCCTACTCCACGCTGGGCGCATTAACCGCAATTTTACTACGTAGTGACAGCAATAAATACTGCTACGTATTTTTTTAACTGTAGACTGAGGAATGCAATGCCAAGCTTGAGCAATTTGTTATTGCCCGCAGTACTCTTTTTTGTGCTTGGCGTGATAGCGCGTATTGTCAAATCAGATCTGCGTTTTCCTCCAGATCTTGCCAAAGTATTATCGATTTACCTGTTAATGGCGATTGGTCTGCACGGCGGTCAAGCGCTGGCGCAGGCGAATTTGTTGATAGCATTGAGCTCGGTGATGTGGGCGCTAATCATGGGTTTTACACTGCCTATTATCGGTTATCTTATTCTTCTGGCTAGTAAGCGAGTGGGTTTGCTTGATGCAGCGGCCATTTCAGCCCATTATGGCTCCGTAAGCGCTGGCACCTTTCTGACAGCGATTGCCTATCTCGACAATGCGGGCATAGAACACGAAAAATATCCGCTGATAATGCTGGCCATTATGGAGACGCCTGCTATTGTCGTGGGCCTTTTGTTGGCCGCAAAAGCGCGTCAGACTATTGCTGCGCGCGCCAATAAAGCGGGCAATACGATTGATACTACCGAGGTAGTTTCCGTGCCCGAAGATGATGAGGGCGATGCCAATAATTTTAGCCATTTGTTGCGAGACGCGCTGACCAATGGCAGCGTCATAATATTAATTGGTTCCATGATCATCGGTGCGATAGCAATCCCGTCCGGCATGCAAAAGCTGACGCCCTTTGTTGATGATATATTCATGGGCGTTCTGTGTTTATTTCTATTTGAAATGGGTCATGTGGCGGGTCGCCGTCTGGGGGACTTACGCCAAGTAGGGTTTCTATTAGCGTTATTCGGTATTTTTATGCCTGTAATGGGCGGAATATTAGGTGTATATATTGGCACATATGCACTAAATTTCAGTATCGGAGGGGTTACATTGGTTGCCGTGCTGGCGGCCAGTGCGTCTTACATCGCAGTACCTCCGGCTATGCGCTTAGCCGTGCCAGAAGCCAACCCGTCGTATTATTTAACATTGTCTTTGGGCATTACATTTCCCTTCAATGTCATTGTTGGTATTCCTCTATTTCATAAGCTCGCACAACTCATAGCAGTCTAATGTGAAAATAATCATATGAGGTAACTAATGCACAAGCTTTATCCAGAAAAACTGCTCAATATTATTACTACCGATGCGTTAGAAGAAAAACTGGTTGCCTCTTTTAGAAAGTACGGTGCCAGTGGCTACACTATATTGCGCGCGCAGGGAGAGGGTTCTTCGGGTGTACGTTCTGATATGACGGGTTTCGATGCGAACATTATGATCAAGGTGATTATGCCGCCGGACCGTTTGGACGCGATGCTGGATAGTCTGGAAAGAAAAATCAATAAAGGCTATCACCTTACGGTATTTATCGTCGATGTTGGCGTGCTTTCTCCTGAAAAGTTTGATGAGAGGATGCGTTAGGTTATTGCATCCTTAGCCAGGCACATAAATAAGCGTAATTATGACAGACAACGATAATCCAAGATTCAAAGGTGGCATACCGGACTATCTGATCCGTCATACGACGTTTAGGCAAATGCAGATTTTTGAGGCGATTGTTCGCCTGGGTAGTTTTACCCGTGCGGCCGAAGAGCTGTTTTTAACTCAGCCGACGGTATCATCACAGATCAAAAAATTGACGAATGTTATGGGCTTGCCCTTGCTTGACCAATCAGGTCGCTCGATAAAGCCGACCGACGCTGGCAATGATTTGTATCAAGCGATCAGAAAAATATTTGATTGTTTGTCTGATCTGGATACGCGCCTAGCAGGCCTGAAAGGTTTGCAGCGCGGCAGGCTGCGCTTGGCGGTTGTCACCACAGCAAAATATTTTACGCCTGAAATCCTGGGCGATTTTTGCCGTGAGCATCCTGCTGTCGATGTCACCTTAAAAGTGACTAATCGTGATGAAATGATAGACAGAATTCAAAATAATGAGGATGACCTGTATATCCTGGGTCAACTGCCAAGTAAGTTGCGGCA
This sequence comes from Gammaproteobacteria bacterium, assembly GCA_015492075.1. Taxonomy (GTDB): domain Bacteria; phylum Pseudomonadota; class Gammaproteobacteria. The sequence goes on along the minus strand of WGFU01000027.1, from coordinate 17,176 downwards.
TCTTGAAGCACACCGTTTTGCACCAAATCCATTGATAGTCATGGCGCCCAAGGGTCACCCCTTATGTAAAGAAGCGAATATCTCTATAGAGAGGCTGGCAAAAGAGCTGTTTGTTTTTCGCGAGTTGGGTTCGGGTATTCGTGATGCCGCAATGAAAGCATTTTCCGAGCATGGGATAGTCCCCAACGTGCGTATGGAGCTGGGTAGCAACGAAGCGATCAAGCACGCAGTAGTCGGTGGCTTGGGCCTAACGATTTCCTCATTGCATACCTTAACATTAGAGGGTGCTAGTGGCCCGATCGCTATGCTTGATGTGCAAGGGTTTCCGATTCAGCGCAAATGGTACATCGTCCACCCTAAGGGCAAAGAGCTGTCGTTGATAGCAAAAAGGTTTTTAGAGTTTGCGATGGCTAGCGAACCTGTTATCAGTGCGCGTATGCAATCACTTTTAAAGGATCTGTCGGCGTGTAAAAAGCCAGCCCCAGCCAAGCGCACTATGCAGATTTTATGATTAGTTTACGCACCTATGTTTTTATAGACTCCTTGCAGCCGCAGTTGGCAGTTTATATGGGTACTGTGTCGCAGGGCTTTTTGCCTGTGCCTGGTGACGCATGCTTATGGATGGAAGTTGAACCGGGCATGTCGGTTCATCAGCTATCGGACATTGCACTAAAAGCCACGCGTGTGCATTTAGGCTCGCAGGTGGTGGAGCGTGCGTTTGGCTCGATGGTGTTTCATCATCGTGATCAGAGCGATGTTATAGAGGCCGGCCATTCCATTTTGAATCGGCTGAGTACTAATGAGCATAAACGACAAAAATGCCGTATAGCCTGGAAAGAAATAGTGCGATCTATAACACCAGATCATGCAGTATTGATTAACCGACAAGATCGTCGAGGTTCGATGATTTTGCCTGGCCAAAGCATGTTTATTCTTGAGACAGAGCCAGCAGGGTACATTGTTTACGCTGCCAACGAGGCGGAAAAGGCGGCTAATATTACGTTGGTTGATGCGCGAGCGGTGGGCGCGTTCGGGCGTTTAACACTGGCGGGTAAAGAAGCAGACATTGATGCTGCTGCACAGGCGGCAATCAGCGCAATAGAGAATTTATCTGGAATGTAATTTTATTTAATATAATTAAAGCAAGAAATTCTGGAAAAGGGTAATTGTTAGGTAATGATAATGAACGAAGCCGTACAAATTGGCATAACAGAGTTAACACATTGGTATTATGGGTTTGCCGGTTTCCCTCTGTTTCTTAATTGGGTATAGTCCAGAGCCGTGGAACAGCTATTAATAATTTTAGTGCCGGCATTGCCGCTGCTATCAGCTTTAGTTAATCACCTTGCGTCCGGGCAACTTGGCCAGCGAGTGGCCAAATTAAGTATTGCGCTTGCAGTATTGACTTTTGTTATCGCGGCCGTGCTATTGGCGCAAGCCATGGCTGGCAATGATTCTAACCAAGTTGCGCTTGGTAGTACTTGGGGTATTTTACTTGCCGACCCGCTAAGCACATTGATGGGGCTGCTTATTGCCGGCATTAGCCTGATCGTGCGTATTTACTCCGTGCGCTATATGATTGAGGAACGAGGTTACGGCCGCTTTTTTATGCTGCTTGACCTGATGACGGCGACTCTTTTGATTATGGTTGCCGCCGGCGATCTGCTCACTTTAATCATAGCTTGGCATTTGGTCGGCGTGTTGTTGTACTTTTTGCTTGGCTTTGACTCTCGCAGCAAAACTGCCTACCGTTATGCCTTTTGGACTTTGATCACCTATCGTATCGGTGATATTGCACTGGTATTGGCTGCTGCACTGCTGTTTCATGCTTTTGGAACCTGGACGCTAACGGATATCTTTGCCCAAATTACGGAAAACCCGGGAGCACATCGATATTTCGGTTTTGCCTTGGAAGAGCTTGTCGGAATATTGCTGGCCATTGCAGCTTTTGCCCGTTCGGCGCAGTTTTTTCTCCATACCTGGTTGCCTTACTCTATGGATGGTCCGACGCCGGTGTCGGCGTTAATGCATGCCGGTATTGTTAACGCTGGTGGCTTTCTGATTAATCGTTTTGCCACGGTATTCATTCACACAGACAGTGTGATGCACTTATTGTTTGCGGTGGGCTTGATTACCGCGATCATTGGCTCTGTGTTGATGCTCACGCAAAATGACATCAAGAAAGCGCTAGGTTATTCCACCATGGGGCAGATGGGCTTTATGATTATGGAATGTGGCGTTGGTGCATTTTCGCTAGCTATTTACCATTTGATTGCCCATGGTCTGTTCAAAGGCACTTTGTTCCTCGGTGCCGGTACAGTAATCAATGAGGCACGTAAGAGCGACGGGGTACCTAAGGACAAGCTTTATACCTTTGTTGTTGAGCACCGTATCGCCAAGCGTCAACAACCCTGGTTGCTGATGGCAGGAATTACTCTCGTCGTTCCGATTATTATCTTGTTTTTTGCTCATTGGTTGGTCGCCCAGGACTTTTTCCAAAAACAGGGCGCAATCGTGTTGCTCTTTTTTGGTTGGGTGACTGGTGCTCAATTGCTTTTCACCACCTATCGTATGGGCGCACAAAATATTTGGCGCTTGGTGGGAGTGATCATCTTGTCTTTCGCCATCATTGTTTTAGGCTATGCTCTGATCAGCCACGCCTTTGATCTATTTTTATACCCGGATCCGCAATTCAGTTCGCAAATACATAGTGCCGCTGGCATCGACGTATTTTGGTTTGACGTGCTGGTTGTACTCACCACCGCAGTTATTGTTGGCGGCTGGTTGCTGAAATATTACTCAGAACAAAATAGACTGCCCGGCCAGGACAAAATAGGTCAATTGTGGACAAGTTTTTATGCATTAGTCTCTAGAGAGTTTTACATGATCGATATCTATGCTCGGTTAACTCGAATGCTGCTCAAAGCAGCTGCGCGACTCAATATTCTATTGAGGTGGCGTTAGCGTGTCAGAAGTATTACTGCTGCTCGTCGGGCTATTTTTGCCTCTGTTCCCGTTAAGCATGGTTTTCAATGAGGTGTTCCAACGCATACGCGTTGCTAGCTTGCGTGTGGTGCTGTTATTAATCTGGCCACAGATTGGTGTTGTCATCGCGCATACTGCGGGTGTCGAGATACCGAGCTGGTTGATTTTTTGGGCATTGGCTACCGCCGCACTTTACGGTTTTAGAGCTTTGGCATTACGAGAGGTGGGGCTTTGGACGAGCTTTATTGCCACGTCGGCATGGACTATTCTTTGGCTAACCGTGGATAGTCGAGCTGACCTCGCTCAGCTAGCCGTATATGCACTGGCATTGAGTGCGCCACTGGCATTGCTAGCACTACTCAGTGGTGAGTTGGAAAAGCGATTTGGTGCCGCATACACAGGTTTGTACGGTGGGTTGGCGTTAAGTCTGCCTCGCTTGAGTGGTGTACTGGTAGTAGTGATTTTAGCGATTGTTGCAACGCCATTATTTCCTGGATTTGTCGTCATGATGGCGGCGATTATCGAATCGAGTTCGCAATCATTTATCGCTGCTGTGACTGTTGCGATGATATGGTTGCTTTGGAGTTGGGCGGGTGCTCGCTTGCTGCAAGGAATCATAGTTGGTCCGGCTCAAGAAGAAGCAACAGCAGATATTAGTGTAAATAGCACATGGGTCTATGCGGCAGTATTAATCTTGTTAGTGGTCAGTGGAATTTATTCAATCGGTAGCTTGTGATGAGTCTTGCCCTAGGTGAAAAATTAAAAATACGCTCCATGATTTATGTGGCAGCAGAGCCGGTGCCGTTTTTTTGGCCTATGCGGTCCTTTATTCATCACAACCCATTACATGGCTTGGAGCATCTATCCTTTGCTGAAGCGTTAGAAAAAGGCAGTAAAATATTTCATGGGCATAGCTTCCTGCATCGCCGTATTTATCAGGATTACTTGGCGCAAGGAGAGATCGATCGGAAGAAACTCGAATCGATTATCGCTGCTTTTGTCAAAGCACGTCCAAGCATTCCAGGAATCGACCTTGAACATTGGCTAATAACCTTAATTACCGAGACGGAAAACCCTGTGAGCATTGCGGGCACACTGATCGATGCCAATGATGTGCGAGCTGTCTTGTCCGATAGTGTTCTAGCAAGTAGCGATAACATTAGCAATGAACTTCTTGTTAAGCAATTGCGAGAACAATTGTTGGGCGATCGACCAGTTTATGAGTCGGTTGATGCACTGTACGGCACAGAGATTAGTGCTGATCTCGACGAGTTGATGGTGAAGTGCTGCCTTGATTTCTTTGATGAAGGGCAGTCGGTTTGGTCCATGCCGGAGCGTAAACGTGGCTTCTTTGCTGCTTGGAGGCATGTGGCTCGCAGAAACGTGAGATTATTTCTGCGCGGGCTGCATATAAAAGAAATACTCGATATTGATGATAGCCCGGAAGGGGTTATCAGCCATGTTATGCATGTCTTGGAAATCCCTGAACAATGTTGGACCAGTTACTTTACTCGAGAACTTGCCCGCTTACATGGTTGGGCCGGATTTATTCGTTGGCGCTCAAATGCCAAACATTATTACTGGAGTAATGAGTACCCTGGAGATTTGGTCGACTTCATGGCGATACGCATGACACTAGCACTGGCCTTATTGCAAGAGCAAGGTAAACACAATATTGCGTATACCAATGGTTCCATCAATTCGGCCATGGAAATGCGCGCACAGGAAACCTATTTGAGCCATGAAATGCACAGTGGACAGATCTTGCCGGCAATGGCTCACAAAGTCGAAATGGCGCTGTCTACAAAGTCCGAGGAAAAAATAGCACAAGTCTTCGGCGAATATGTTCAGGTGAAGCGCCAGCATGAGGCGACATGTCAGGCTGAACGTTTAGCTAATCTGGCGCAATGTGTTGGCGAGGCGGCAATACTGGAGCAACTGTCAGGTGAGCATCTATCGATGTTGCTAGAGTCGCTACGTGAATTTGAGAAACAAGAAGGTATGTGCTGGCTTCGCGGCATGGAGGAGTGTGCCATAACGCGCTTAAGAGAGGGTATCAAGCTTACGCCACCCATCAAGCGGGAAAAACGCCCCTTTGTACAGTCGTTATTTTGCATTGACACACGTTCCGAACGTATCCGTCGCAACTTAGAGAGCGTGGGTGACTACCAGACATTTGGTATTGCTGGCTTCTTTGGTGTGCCGATGAGTTTTATGGAGCTGGGTAAAGGCAGTGAGATTCATCTTTGCCCCGTAATACTGACACCCAAAAATCTGGTATTGGAAGTTACTCCTTCAGGTCCGCCAGAAGACACCGCGGCACTGAGTGCGCTTGAGAAGGCCTTACATGAATTAAAAGAATCAGTCTTAACGCCTTTTGTCACGGTGGAAGCGATTGGCCTGTTGTTTGGCCTGGATATGGTAGGTAAAACCCTTGCGCCCAAAGTCTATAATACTTGGCGTAAGCGATTTGATCATACGAAACCGCCAACTTTATTGCTGTTGGATAAACTTACTCTCGAGCAAGCCGATTCGGTTGTGCGCACGGTGCAACGTAGCGTCATTATTAAAGCAGTAGAACAAGAGCTCGACCTTAAGCCCGAAAATATCACTGATGGCATCATTCGTGGGTTGCGTGAATGTGCGCTGGGAAATTGCCAAGATTTGGCCGAGCTTGCTCAACTACTTGGCATTGATGAGTCTCGTACAAAGACGCTTGTGCAGCGCTTACGCGATGCTTATCAAATTAACAAGTCATTCGCCGATTCTCAGCTAGAGCAGCTCGGCCGCATCGGCTTTACACTTGATGAACAGATTAATTTTGTTGCCCAGGCGCTTAGTGCAATTGGTTTGACCCAAGGTTTTTCGCGCTTTATTTTGCTGGTTGGCCATGGCAGCAGCTCGGAAAACAATCCCTATGAATCAGCACTGGATTGCGGCGCTTGCGGCGGCAATCATGGTGTAGCGAGTGCTCGGGTTATTGCGCAAATGGGTAACAAACCAGAGGTACGCCGGCGCCTTCGTAAACAGGGTATCGACATACCTGATGATGCCTGGTTTATACCTGCACTACACAATACAACGACAGATGAGATACAGTTGTTTGACCTCGATCAGATACCACCGTCACATTTGTTTTATCTTGCGCGCTTGCGCAATGGCCTGATGTCCGCATCACACCTCTGTGCCCAGGAACGCTTGCCCAGCCTGCAGCGGCAGCCAGTATCACCTGATGCAACGGAAGCCTATCGCAAGGTGCAGCGTAATTCCATGGACTGGTCTCAGGTGCGTCCGGAATGGGGCTTATCACGTAATGCCTACTTTATCATCGGGCGCCGTGAGTTAACTTTGCAGTCGGCTTTGGATGGCAGAGCTTTCCTTCATTCCTACGACTACCGGATCGACCCAAAACGTCGATTACTTGAGAACATCATTACTGGGCCGCTGGTCGTTGGTCAATGGATAAATATGGAACACTACTTTTCCACCGTCGACAACGAGCGCTTCGGCAGTGGCAGTAAGGCATACCACAATGTTGCTGGTCGTTTTGGCGTGATGACTGGCAACTTAAGTGATTTGCGCACAGGCTTACCATCACAGACTGTGCTTGATCAGGGCCTGCCTTACCATGAGCCGATACGGCTTATCACTGTCATAGAAGCGCCGCTTGCACATGCTCAGCGCGCGATAGAGGCCGTTGTTTCGGTTAAACATCTGGTGCGCAATGGCTGGATTCGATTAATAGTGATTGACCCTGAAACAGAGGAAATTCACATATATGATGACGACGAGTGGCGTAGCCAGCCATGTGTCATTGTCAACGAAAACGCCTTACACGAGGAGTCTAACGTATTATGAAAAACCTTAACTTAAGCCCGCTCAAGAAACTTGAAATTATTTTGGATGGGGAACACCAAGGGTTTGCCACAGATATGCTTGATCGTGCCGGTGTTAAGGGTTACACCATCGTCAACAATTTATCAGGTAAGGGTCGCCACGGCTTTCATGAAGGGCATATCATGTTCAACGAAGATGATGTGTTAGTTATGATTATCGCTGCTGTACCAGAAGAGCTTGTTGACCCAATCCTAGAAGGTTTGGCGCCTTTTTATAACGAACACTCAGGTGTTGTGTTTATTTCGGATATACAAGTGACTCGAATGGTGAAGTTTAGTGGCTAAGCTCAGTGAGTGATGCCAGATCAAAATCCAAACTTCCTGTTTGCTTTATAGAGCTAAATTAAGGGCTACATTTATTCATTAAGCTCACGCTAAGCGAAAAGCGGTTTATAAAGAATAATGTGCGGCTTGCGCAATGTCAGCCAGCACTATAAAAACGTCATTAGATATCTATGGTGAAAAAGAAGAGCATGTCTGATGCGTAAGTTTAGCGGCGCATTTGCCTGGTCTTTTGCACCATACGATAAAAAGAGCGTGCATTATTAAATTGTGGCACATCATCTAACGCGACCCAGCCAATTTGATGTGATTCCTCATTGCCAGGCAAATCCAGCGAGTCGTCAATTTCTACCAGAAAACGAATATCGAAATGTTCATGGCGAGGGCCGTGTTCATTGGCATGAATGGTATGGATATCGACATCAAAGATGTCCTCGCTGACCAGCTTGATATCGCCAAGACTCACCCCCGACTCTTCGGAAACTTCCTTTAGCACAACCCGCAAAATGTCAGGGTCGCCATCAGCATGGCCGCCAGGCTGCAACCAAAGGTTTAATTTGCGGTGGTACAGCATCAGCGTATGTGAGTGGGCAGGGTTAAGCACCCATGCAGACCCGGTGAAGTGACCTTCTTCTAGACGCTCAAAACAGTTGGGATGCCGCTCGGCAAAACGTCGCGCACGTTGCACCATTGCCGCTTCTTCCATATACGGTGTCTTGTAGCTGTCGAGTAACTTGAGAACTTTTTGCCGATGCATGAGAGTAACTAATACATTAATGAAGACATAGATTACCTGACTATGCGCCATACCAGGTATTCCGATGTTCAATGTGGGTCATAGATAAGCGCAAATATAGCAAGAATTTTAGATGCATAATGGGTTATAAGGCGTTTAATTCCCTCATCCCTTAGTAGAAGGCCCTGCACCATGCTAAAATTGTTTGCAAATAGCGTTAGGAACGCAGCATGTCAGCACGTGTTTTTGCAATAGCAAATCAAAAAGGCGGTACCGGAAAAACCACGCTCAGCATGAATTTTGCTGCAGGCTTGGCGAAGCGGGGTCGAGTCCTCGTTATCGATGCTGATCCGCAAGGTTCAGCAGGGCAGTGGAGCAGTTTGGCAGCCGATGATCGGCAATTCCCGGTTTCAGTTATTGCCATCGGTGGTAACTTGGCGCGAGAGGCGCAACGCTTCGGCCAAGACTACGATTTTCTCGTGCTTGATTGCCCACCAACACTTGAGACCGAGGCGATGTCGCTGGCGATGTCGGTGGCAGATACGGTATTGGTTCCAGTACTACCGTCCCCGGTAGATTTATGGGCAAGCATTCGCTTGGTTGACGCCATAGAGCAAGCCAAGATGCGTAATCGCGGATTAACGGCCCACATCGTTGTCAACCAGCTGGAGCCACGCAGCGCATTATCTCATGCCATGCAGCAAGCCTTAGAGGAGTTCGATATTCCCGCACTTAAAAATGGTCTGCGTCGTCGCGCTATCTATCGCAACGCGGCCATTGAAGGGGTCAGTGTTTACTGTATGGGTAAGCGTGGAGCGGCCGCAGCAGAAGAAATTGATGAAATCGTTAAGGAGGTATTATGACCGACTCTAAGACCGGCTCTAAACTTACCCAGAGTCTACGTCGCGCTAAAACACAGAAAACCGTTGATACCGAAGTGCCTGTTGCCAAGCCTCGAACGAGGGCTAAAGCCAGACCAGCTAAAGCCGCACCTGCGGCAGCAACCGGGACATCATTCGTCTTATCATCGCGCTGCTGGCCTGACTAGTTTTTATAAAACCTATTTAAGCTCAAGTGCCTTCTGACACAGGTGCTAGCCGTATATTCAGCGCTGCAGGTGCTAAGCGCATTCGGCTGAGCTAAGGAAGCTCGGGCAGTTTTCGAGACCTTAGCTATTCCCCGAGATTACATTAATATTATTCGCGGTAAAATTTCTGCTCGAAAAGTGATTGCAGCCACGCACTTATTCGAACAAGAAACTACGAAGGCTTGGTAAATGAAGAAAGAAAGCTGCATAGACTACGTTGAATTACCGGCCAAAGATTTAGGCCAAACCAAATCATTTTTCTCAGAGTTATTCGGTTGGCAATTTATCGACTGCGGCGATGATTATTGCAGTTTTAACGATGGTCGGCTCGAAGGTGGTTTCTATCAATCGAATAATACCGTATCAACCAAGACCGGTAGTGTGCTACTGGTGTTTTACAGCGCAGAGCTGGAGCACGCTGTGGGCCGCGTTGAAAATGCTGGTGGAAAAATCATCAAGCCGATTTTTTCTTTTCCTGGTGGACGCCGTTTTCATTTTGCTGACCCGAATGGTAATGAATTCGCGATATGGTCGGAGCAATAGTCAATATGGTGCGAGTGTTATATCGCTACGGGCGCTTTAATCCAAGGGTGTGACTGGTAATTCTCGAGGCTAAAGTCTTCGTATTTGAAATCAAAGACTGAACGGACATCGGGATTGATCTTCATTGTTGGCAGTGATAGTGGTTGACGCGACAACTGCAGGTCAACTTGCTCAAGATGGTTCAGATACAAATGGGCGTCGCCGAAAGTATGAATAAACTCACCGGCTTCCAGCTCACAGACTTGCGCGATCATCAAGGTCAATAGGGCGTACGAGGCGATATTAAACGGTACACCAAGAAAGATATCGGCGCTGCGCTGATAGAGCTGGCAAGATAAACGCCCTTCCAGAACATAAAACTGAAACAAGGCATGACACGGTGGCAGCGCCATATTTTCCACTTCGGCCACATTCCAGGCGCTGACAATCAGCCGCCGTGAGTCCGGGTTCGTTTTTATCGTTTCAATGAGCTGGCTGATTTGATCGATATGGCCGCCGTCAGGTGTTGGCCATGAACGCCATTGATGGCCATAAACAGGGCCTAGCTCGCCCTTGTCGTCGGCCCACTCGTTCCAGATGGAAACCCCGTTTTGCTGCAGATAGGCGATATTGGTGTCGCCTTTTAAAAACCATAAAAGTTCGTGGATAATTGACTTAAAATGCAGCTTTTTGGTGGTTACTGCCGGGAAACCCTTTTTTAAATCATACCGGCATTGATAGCCAAATATACTAAGAGTGCCAGTGCCGGTACGGTCTTCCTTGCGCGTACCATGATCACGAACATAGCGCATTAAATCGAGATATTGCTGCATAGAATTTTATTCGCTTTATCTAGGTGAGGTCAGGCAGATGTTAAGGCTTTTCGCTTTTGAGAGTAAATGATTAGGCCAATACCGAAAAGCATCATGGGTATTGACAGTATCTGACCCTGTGTCAGCCAGTCAAATGCGCGGTAGCCGAGGTGTTGATCTGGAACACGAACGAATTCGACAATAAATCTGAATATCCCGTAAAAGAGGAGAAAAAGCCCGGATAATAAGCCAATTGGTCGTGATTTTCTGGAAACAAGAAACAACAGGGTGAATAATGCCAAGCCTTCCAGAGCGGCTTCGTAAAGCATTGATGGATGGCGCGGGACATTGTCAGCAGCTACGCCCGTTTCAAAAATAATAGCCCAAGGCGCATCACTGGCTTTGCCCCAGAGTTCGCCATTAATGAAGTTGCCAATACGACCGGTGAACAAGCCGATGGGCGCTAGCACGGCAACAAAGTCAGTCACCTGCAAGAAGTGTTTTTTTGTCTTGCGGCCAAATAGCCACATGGCAACAATGACGCCGATGAGGCCGCCGTGGAAAGACATACCGCCTTCCCAGATACGAATAATGCGGCTTGGGTCGGCAACGAGGTTGGCAAAGTCATAAAACAGCATATAGCCCAAGCGTCCGCCGATGATCACGCCCATCGCACCGTAAAAGATAACATCCCCTACTTGCTCGGCAGTCCAGTCAACGTGGGTTTGCTTGGAGCGATAAACACCAAGCCACCAAGCCCCGGCGAAACCCAGCAGGTACATAATGCCGTACCAATGGATGTCGAGCGGACCGATGCTGAGTGCAATAGGGTCGATGTTATGGGTGTAAGGCATGCGGGGGCGAGTATAGCAGCTTTATTTTGGTGGCTTACACCGTATAATGGGCGCCATTTGTGCCGCCATGATTAAACCATGCGGCGGTTTTCAGCCGGTTTTTTTTACGATAGAGGATTTCATTATGCACCAGGGCAAAACTCTGACCCAGTTTATTATTGAGGAACAGCGACGAACCAAGGGGTCGGGCGATTTTAGCGGTTTGTTGGCGGATATTGAAACGGCTTGCAAGCGTATTTCTGCCGCCGTCAACAAAGGCGCCTTAATTGGTGCTTTGGGCGCGCTGGAAACAGAAAACGTCCAGGGCGAAGTACAGAAAAAACTCGATATCATCTCCAATGACATGATGGTGGAAGCCATGCAGTGGAGCGGTCACCTGGCGGGTATGGCGTCTGAAGAGCTGGAAGATCCGATTCAAATCCCGGCACAATACCCCAAAGGCAAGTATCTGGCTTTGTTTGACCCGCTTGATGGCTCTTCCAATACCGATGTTAATATTTCTGTTGGTACCATCTTTTCCATTTTGCATGCCCCGGAAGGCGTGACCAACCCGCAGGTCAAAGACTTTTTGCAGCCGGGTACTGAGCAGGTTTGTGCCGGTTATGCCTTGTATGGTCCTTCTACCATGTTTGTGCTGACAACCGGTAATGGCGTCAACGGCTTTACTCTGGACAGTGATATCGGCGAATTCGTTTTGACCCACCCCAATATGACCGTTCCTGAAGAGACCAGCGAGTTTGCCATTAATGCCTCGAACTCACGTCACTGGGTCGGCCCGACCAAGCAATATATCGATGATTGCTTGGCTGGCGAGACGGGGCCGCGTGGCCGCAACTTCAATATGCGTTGGGTGGCGTCGATGGTGGCCGAAGTGCATCGTATCCTCAACCGTGGTGGCATTTTCCTGTATCCGCGTGACAACAAAAACCCTGAAATGGCCGGTCGCCTGCGCCTGATGTATGAAGCCAACCCAATGGCAATGATTATCGAGCAAGCAGGAGGCGCCGCGTCAACCGGTACCGGTCGTATCGTTGATGTGGTGCCTACCGAGATTCACCAACGTGTCGGAGTGGTGCTGGGCTCAAAAAACGAAGTGGCTAAAGTAGAGGAATACTACGCTGCCGGTTAGTTTTCTTTTGGTTGAGCCGCAGCAAAAAACCTGCGGCTCAACTTAAAGTAGTTATTATAGTCACAATCTGCTCTAGTTAAGATAGCGAATCTGTTCGCTCTATGCGAAGATGCGCCATACACCCCCTATCTACCAATAGGTTTCTGATATGGCTCTGCAATATAGTCCGACTGTTACTCAGACTAGGATTCTTGATGCCGCCGAAGCACGTATTCGCCGCTATGGTTATCATGGCTTTAGTTTCCGTGATATTGCCACGGATGTGGGCATCAGGAGCGCCAGTGTTCATTACCACTTTCCAACCAAAGAAGACCTTGGTACACAGGTGATGCGCCGTTACAGCGCGCGCTTTCTTCATCGTCTCGGTGACCCCAAAGAGGCAGCGCAGGCACCACATAATTTATTAAAACGCTACATAGAAGGTTTTCAAAAACTATTGGTCGAAGATAAAATGATGTGCCTGTACGGTATATTGGGTGCAGAAATTTGCGCTTTGCCAGCGCCCGTGCGCGATGAGGTGAAGCGCTTTGGCGAGGACCATATCAAGTGGTTAAAAACAGTTTATCGACGACTTAATCCGGGCCAGAAGAAGAAAACATCCAAAACAAAGGCCTTGTGTTTATTGGCAAGCTTGGAGGGCGCTTTGATTGCTGCTCGCGCCGCAGAGGATACGAAGTACTTTGAACGTATAGCGAGCGAGCTAATGAGGACTCACTCACCGCTTTATACAAATAAAAAGAACAATAAGGTACCGAGCGCGAGTCGATAAATCACAAAGGGCATCAGGCCAATACGGTTAATCAGTTTAAGAAAATAATGGATACAGAAATAAGCGGCGAGAGCAGATAATATGGTGCCAATAAGCATCCCGTTCCAGTCTACGGCCGTGCTGTTGGCGCGAATAAGTTTGACTGATTGTAAAGAACCGGCGGCAATGATGGTGGGTATAGATAGCAGAAAAGCAAAGCGCGCCGCCGCTTCTCGGCTTAAGCCCAATATGAGTCCGGCAGTCAGCGTGATACCGGAACGCGATGTGCCAGGGATTAAGGCCAGGGTTTGCGCCAGACCGATAATGATTATGTCACGCCAAGTAATGTCCGCTTCTTGACGTTGCTTGCTGCCGACGCGGTCTCCATACCACAGTAATAGGCCAAACCCGATGGTGGTTGCCGCGATCACTAATGGGCTGCGTAGATAAGTCGAAATGGCATCATTAAACACTAGACCAACAACGGCAACAGGAAGGGTGGCGACAATAATGCCCCAGGCCATTCGGCTGTATAGGTTATGTCGCCTTAAGGTCAGCGATTGCCACCAGCCATGCCAAAGTTGTTTGATGTCTGCTCTAAAGTAAGTGATCACAGCGATTAAAGAGCCAAGATGCACGGCGACATCAAATGCCAGCCCCTGATCGGGCCAGTCAGCCAGCCTGGGTGCCAGGATAAGATGGGCGGAGCTGGATATCGGCAGGAATTCTGTAAGTCCTTGTACGATTGCCAGGACAATGACCTGCAAGATATCCATGCCGGTACGAACCTAAAGCTATGGCGTCCGGCGCGATGCCGGCCGCCGTCTTGCTGCGAAACCAAAACGCTTCATTGATAGAATAAGCTTAAAGCGTTGCAAACACTTTATCGGCGGCGGCCAGCGTCACATCGATCACCGCCTCATCATGTGCGGCGGAAACGAAGCCGGTTTCGAACGCTGAAGGGGCAAGATACACCCCTTCGTTGAGCATGCCGTGGAAAAATTTCTGAAAGCGTTCGATGTCACAGTCAACGACCTGGTGATAAAAATGTACTTTAGGCAGCTCAGTAAAGAAGAAGCCAAACATACCACCGACATAATTGACCGTCAGCGGGATCGTGTGCTTCTCGGCAATCTCTTGCAGGCCCTCGGCTAGGTTTTTTGCTGATTGCGCTAGGCGCTCATGAAAGCCCGCCACATCAAGTGCTGCGAGTGTGGCCAGGCCAGCGGCCATAGAGACCGGGTTGCCCGACAGCGTTCCGGCCTGGTATATCGGGCCGGTGGGGGCAATGCGCTGCATGATTTCCTTTTTGCCGCCAAAGGCGCCAACAGGCAGGCCGCCGCCGATGACCTTGCCCAAAGTGGTGAGGTCCGGGCTAACGCCATAGAGTTCCTGCGCGCCACCGGGTGCCACGCGAAAGCCTGTCATGACCTCATCAAAAATCAATATTACGCCGTGCTCGTCGCAAAGCTTGCGCAGGCCTTCAAGAAAGCCAGGGACAGGCGGAATGCAGTTCATATTACCGGCAACCGGTTCTACGATAATACAGGCGACCTCTTGGCCAAGGACGTCCAGCGTCTGCTTGACTTGGTCGATGTGGTTATAGTCGAGCGTAATGGTATGCTCAGCCAATGAGGCCGGCACACCAGGAGAGGTGGGCACACCAAGGGTGAGGGCACCAGAGCCGGCTTTGACCAGTAAAGAATCAGAATGGCCGTGATAGCAGCCTTCAAATTTTATGAGTTTGTCACGACCGGTGACACCACGAGCCAGCCGAATCGCGCTCATAGTGGCTTCGGTTCCCGAGCTGACCATGCGCACTTGCTCGATCGAAGGCACCATGCTACAGACTTTTTCAGCAACAGCGGTTTCGATGGCGGTGGGCGCACCAAATCCTAAGCCGTTCGGTATCGACTCTTGCACGGCCTTAATCACAGACGGATAGGCATGTCCCAGAACCATCGGCCCCCAGGAGCCGACGTAATCAATATAGCGATTATCATCTTCGTCATAGATATAGGCACCGGCCCCGCGTTTAAAAAAAATGGGATCCCCGCCGACGCCTTTAAAAGCGCGAACCGGTGAGTTGACGCCACCAGGAATCACCTGTTGGGCCTGTTCAAATAAATCGTGTGAGCGTGTCATAATGCCTTGCCTGTCTCTATGCTATGTATAAAAATCTGCGAAAGTTTTTGTGCTGCGGCTTCGATATTGTTTGCAGCAAATACGCCGTTAATCACTGCTAGGGCATCAGCACCGGCGTTGACCAGTCGCTGGCCGTTGTCGGCAGTGATACCGCCAATGGCGACAACAGGGATGGTTAACGATGCCCTGGCCTCCTTCAGTAGCGACAGCGGAGCGGGCAACGCATCCGGTTTTGTCGATGAATAGAAGAAGCTGCCAAAGGCGACATAGTCGGCGCCGTTTTGCTGCGCTTGCAGCGCCAATTTTAGCTGATTGTAACAGGAAACCCCGATGATTTTACTGTCACCCAGGGACATTCTGGCACTGGCGAGGTCGCCATCATTCCTGCCCAGATGCACGCCGTCGGCGTTAATCAGGCGGCATAACGCGATGTCATCATTGATGATGAGCCTTGCCCCCAGTTCGCGGCAAAGCATCAACAGGCGATGGCCAATACGCTGTCGCGCCGGTGTATTGTGGACTTTGTCGCGGTACTGAACGAAGCCGGCGCCGCCGCGTATGGCGGCGGCGACGTCTTCAAACAGGCACTCTTCGTTGTTGGCGGTTACCTTGGTAATGGCGTAGAGGCCATGCACTAAAGCCTTATTCACTTAACCAGCCCGATGTTGCCCAAAAGAAACGATCGGGGTGGTATTGGCCCTGACCCAGACGCGCAGCGCTTGCCAGACTGTGCCAAGTGTAGTCCTGTGCATGGCGCGTTGCCGTGACCATATCGTGACCCCGCGCCAGCAGTGCGGCGAGGGCGGACGCCAGGGTACAACCAGAACCGTGATATTCGCCAGGCAGGCGCGGCCAGCGCTGTGTATCGATGAGCTTACCGTGCTGATACAAGCGATTGACTACTTCCTCGTTGTGTTCACCGGCGACGGCGGCGCCACGATCTTGCGCGATATCGTGTGTACCGGTTACCAGGACGTACTCGCAACCTGTGTTCGCGATCTGCCGGCATGCCTCGGTTATGTCTTTGCTGTCGGGCGCCAGTTGATAGAGCTCGGGCAGGTTCGGCGTGATGATGGTAGCTACAGGCAAGAGTTGCTGACGCAGGCTGTTGGCAAAACCCGGAGCGCTGAGATTGGCGCCGGTGTTGGCGGATATTACCGGGTCAACAACCAGGGGTATATTGGGTTGTGTGGCCACGATATCAGCGATAGTGGCAACGATTGCACGGTTGGCGAGCATGCCGGTCTTGATTGCGGCGATGGGCATATCATCGATGATGGCCTGGCTTTGCGCGCGCAGCTGCTCGTCGGGGATGACGGTAAAGTCGGTGACACCCTGACTGTTTTGTACGGTTAATGCGGTGGTTATAGTGGTCGCATGGCAGCGCATGCTGGCAATGGCCTCGATGTCGGCTTGTATGCCGGCGCCGCCGCAAGGATCCGCGCCGGAAAAGCAAAGTACTATAGGTTTTTGCATGACCGGGTGATGACTGTGGTATTAAAAAACACAATTAAGCATGATACCCTAGCGTACGGAAAAATATGCCATGGATGACTTGTCATTGAATTTACGCTATTTCCCATGAAGATTTGGGTTAGGCGAACAAGGGTCGAGTAATGAAGAAGTATATGTGTGTGGTCTGTGGCTATGTCTACGACGAAGAGGCTGGTTGGCCAGATGACGGTATTGCTCCTGGGACAGCCTGGGAAGAGGTGCCGGAAACCTGGGTATGTCCAGAGTGTGGAGCGGCCAAGTCAGATTTTGAAATGGTGGAAATCTAGTTGACCAGCTCTAGCGGGGGCGCCTTCCACCTTAGTTAGAGACCAATTAAAAAAGCCGACCCTTATGAGGTCGGCTTTTTTTATCCCTAGCCTGGCCGCGGGTTTGGCGGATCCAGGTTGAGGTGAATCCCTCAGGCTTACAGACCCAGAATAAAGTCTACCAGCTTCTCAATATTTTCATCGCTGACGCGAGGTGAGT
>WGFU01000026.1 GCA_015492075.1 Gammaproteobacteria bacterium | reverse complement strand
AGGTAATAGTGATCGCTTTAATGCCGACCTCACCTATCAAAATGAAGAGACCTTTGATGACTGGGATTTCGCCGCACAATTAAGCTATCTCGACACCAGCGCAAAATCGGACCTGTTTCTGTTTCCCGCCGGTGTCACCTTTCCTTTTGGTGGCGACACATTCCCTGACAGTGTCATCGGCAACCCCGATGTCTTTGAACGCCATGCACGCCTGGGCGGCTCGGCCTTTTACCATGGCTTCACCGACCATCGCATCCGTCTCGGCGCAGGGGTCAACTATGATGCAATCGACAAGGTAAGAGAAAGCAAGAATTTTCAGATTAATGCCATGTTTCCAGAGCTTCTCCCCGGCGGCCTGACAGAGACAACAAACGACCCCAGTCAGGTCTTCTTGCAACCGGGCAGCCGCACCATTCAATATGCGTTTGTTCAGGATGAATGGTATTTTGCGCGTGACTGGGACCTCACCGCCGGCGTGCGTTGGGATAACTATTCGGATTTCGGCACCACCGTCAACCCACGTGCGGCACTGGTCTGGCAATCGGCCTACAATCTCACCACCAAGCTGCTATACGGTCGCGCCTTTAGAGCCCCATCGTTCCAGGAAACCAGAAACATTAATAACCCTGTAGCGCTTGGCAATCCTGATCTCGACCCGGAAACAATCGATACCATTGAATTGGCCTTTGACTATCATCCGACACAAGATATTGCCACTACCTTGAATGTTTTTCGTTATGAAATCAGTGACATCATTCGTTTTGTCCCTAATAACACCAGCACAGCAATGACCGCACAGAATACCGGCGACCAGACCGGCTTTGGCCTGGAGTGGGAAATCGACTGGAAAAGCAGTTCCAAACACAAGCTGCTTGCCAACTATGCCTTTCAAAAATCCACCGACAAAGACAGCAACAGCGATGTCGCCAATGCGCCGCAACATCAGTTTTATGTGCGCAGTGACTGGCAGTTTGTTCATGGCTGGAAACTGAATACCCAAGTGAACTGGGTAGGCAGCCGCAAACGTGCTGCCGGTGATACACGCGGGGAAATCGATGACTACACCTGGGTCGATCTCGGCCTGCGCCATAGCCTGAGAAAGCTGCCGGTCGACGTGTCGGTGATAATACGCAATCTGTTTGATGAGGATGCCCGCGAACCGAGCTTGAATGGCAGTACCGGCCCTGCTATCGCCAACGACCTGCCATTAGCCGGTATTCACGGTTTTGTCAGCGTCGAATACCGTATTTAACACTCCCTCATAGAGCACCGAATATCATTTTTCAAGCACATAGATACACATGGCATTTGGCCTAATTCTGATCACCCGATGTACCCCTTGTATACCGACACCTAAGCCGTTTCGCTCATCACCGCCGACATGGATGCCAACAATCATTACCGATACTCGGGCAAGATAGTGCGATATTGCAAGTTGACACTTGTTTTATGTTTGTATTGCTTCTTTAACACTCAAACCCGGGCCGACGCATCCGACGAACTGGACATGCTCTACGCCGGAGAAGGCATGACCAGCCTGGCCACGGGGGCCAGCCAACCCCTGTCTCTTGCCCCCGCCGTCGCCAGTGTGATCACGACCGCAGACATCGAAGCGATAGGAGCCAATGACATTGATGATGTGCTCGAAACGATTCCCGGCCTGCATGTCTCACGATCAGCACACTCTTACTCGCCTGTCTATATCATTCGCGGTATCTACGCGCAAAACAGTTCTCAGGTATTGGTACTCATTAATGGCATACCGATCACCAATGTATTTTTTGGTGATCGCAATCAGGTATGGGGTGGTATGCCAGTCAGGAATATCTCACGCATCGAGGTGGTGCGCGGCCCCGGCTCAGCCCTCTATGGCGCCGATGCCTTTGCCGGCACCATCAATATCATCACCAAATCCGCCAGGGAAATTAACGGCACCCAATTAGGGGCCGCCATTAGCTCTGCCGATAGCTCATCAAGCTGGCTGTTGCATGGTCGTCGCAGCAACGGCGTTGAGCTGGCGCTGTCCTTGCAGTACAGCAATAATAACGGCCAGGGTGGCCTAATCGAAGCCGATGCCCAGAGTGCGCTGGATGCCAGCCTCGGCACGTCGGCCTCCAATGCGCCCGGTCACGCTAGCATCCAGGGTGAAAACATCGATGCCCGTGTCGACCTCACACGCGGTGACTGGCAACTACGCCTGGGTTATCAGGGTCGAAAAAACATCGGTAACGGTGCAGGAATAGGCTTCTCACTCGACCTTGAAGGAAAATCGAGTAGTGATCGTTTCAATGCCGACCTGACGTATCGCAACCAGCACAGTTATGACAACTGGGACCTCAATGCCCAACTCAGTTATTTTGATACCAGCGTAATAGCCCGTTTATTCCTATCACCGGCGGGCGCGCGTTTTCCTAACGGGGCGCTGTTCCCTCCAGGCGTTATCGGTAATCCGGAGGTTTTTGAACGCCATATACGCCTGGGTGGCTCGGCGTTTTATCATGGTTTCAGTCACCATCGTATTCGTATCGGTGCCGGCATTAATCTTAACGAGGTCGACAAAATCAGGGAAAGCAAAAACTTCATTATCGACGAGAATCTGCTCCCCGCGCCCATTAATGACAATATCAGCCTGGTCGACACCAGCAACAACCCGGACCTGGTGTTTCACCGGCCCAGCAGCCGGACTAATTTTTACAGCTTTGTCCAGGACGAATGGGCCTTTGCCCGCGACTGGAATCTGACCAGCGGGCTGCGCTGGGACCATTACTCTGATTTTGCCGGCACACTTAACCCGCGCATCGCCCTGGTCTGGCACGCCGCCTATAATGTAACGGCCAAACTGTTATACGGCCGTGCCTTTCGCGCACCCTCTTTTGCCGAGTTGAGAAATATCAACAACCCGGTCGTACTGGGCAACCCTGATCTTGAGCCGGAAATCATCGATACGCTTGAATGGGCCTTGAACTATCAGCCCACACAAAGCATCGCGGCCAAGCTTAATCTCTTTTACTACCAATGGCGCGATATTATTCGTTTTGTGCCGGACAGCAGTGGTGTTTCGACGGCGCAAAATACCGGTGACCAGACCGGCTACGGCCTGGAATGGGAAACAGATTGGCAATTCAGCCCGACCCTGGCGCTACTGGGCAATTATGCGTTCCAGCATTCCACTGACAAGTCAACGAATAGCGACGCAGCCAATGCACCGCAGCATCAGATTTACCTGCGCAGCAACTGGATGTTCACAGACAATTGGTGGTTAAGCATGCAGATGAATTGGGTCGCTGGTCGCCAACGTGCCGCGGGTGACCCGCGTGAGAATATCGATGATTTCATCTGGCTTGATTTAGGCTTGCGCCATAAGCTGCAACAACTACCATTGACCATCACCCTGGCGGTGCGCAATGCGCTGGATCAGGATGCCCGTGCGCCCAGCCTGAATGGCGACCCGGCACCGCCTATTCCCAATGACTTGCCATTAGCCGGTATTCACTGCCTGCTCAGCGTGGAATATCGTATCTGACAGCCATATTCGGCTAGCCCCTTGGCCTGCTAGCTAAATACTGTAACTGGGTGGTAGATCCTGGTCTTCCTGATGCTCTTGCACTGGTAGAGGAATGGTGAAATAAAAACAGGAGCCTTTACCCGGCGCGCTAACTACTTTTATGTTTCCTCCCATCAGGGTGCACAGGCGCTGCGATATGGTCAAGCCAAGGCCGGTACCGCCAAAGTTTTTGGTGGTGGTCATATCAGCCTGTTTAAACGCCCTGAATATACGCTGTTGTTGCTCCTCATCCATACCTATGCCGTTGTCGATGACAGCGCAATACAGGGCCTCCTCATTGTGCTCAACCTTGATGGTAATCACACCGTCTTTAGTAAACTTGGCCGCATTGCTTAACAGGTTAACAAGTATTTGCCTTAACTTGACCGGATCCATCACCAGTGTGCTGTCGTCCCTAGTGACGTCCAACTCGATTTTGTTATTTTTCTCCATCACCATGGGTAACACGGTGTCCTCAACCTGGCGTACCAGTTGCCTGATATCGACAGTGTCGAGTTCCAGCTCCATACGCCCAGCCTCGATCTTGGCCAGATCAAGAATATTATTAATCATTGACAGCAAATGTTTGCCGGCATTTTCAACACGGCTTAGATCCTCAAGACAATCCTCTACATGAAAGCCACCGTCGCGCATATCCTCGATCACCATACCGGTATAACCTAGCACGGCATTCATTGGTGTTCTTAGCTCGTGACTCATATTGGCAAGAAAAGCCGACTTATGCTTGCTCGCCAATATTGCTGCATCACGTGCATCGAGTAATTGACGGGTTCGTGCCCGCACCTGGTTTTCCAGGGTGTCATTTTGGTGCCGCAGGCGCAGATCCCGCTTGTCCAACACATCCATCATGGCGTTAAACGCGCGTGCCATATCCTGGATTTCTATTGGCCCCTTGACGGCTACCCGCGAGGTTTCGGTTTCTGCATCCTGTTCGCGCATCAAGGTCGATAATTCGCTCAACGGCGTGGTAATACGTGAAATCACTTTTTGCAACACAACCAGCATTAACAGCGCCAGAGCTAAGGAGACTGCGCTATTTTGAATAATGGTTGTGGTACGGTGTGCCTTTAGCGCAGCCTTGCTCACCATGACATGGGCATAGCCTATTCGATTCGGCATGTCGTCGCTGCCAACAAATATTCCCGTATGGGAATCCGGCCGTCGCTCCAGTATCGGCGCACAAAAATAAAGATAGCCAGATGTTTCATGAATCAACTGGGCGTCATCACCAGGTGAGTTGCAGTGCATCAACTCTTCCATGGCCTTACGCCCAACCTTGTCAGAATCAAGCTCGCCATCAAACATTCCCCCCTTATCCAGCAATACCCCACCATCAGGCTTGCGTAGCAAGACGTGAACGACATTGGGAAAAGACAGCGTTGCGGCGGCGGAATCCTGTGCATTTTCTGCCGATTCAAACAGCATTGCCAACACACTCTGCTCGGCAAAACTTTTCGTCAACTGCAAACTTTGCTTGACCAGTTGATCCCGTTCATTTTCGCTGTTGACCCACGCAGTGATCAGGGAGGAGACCAGGGCAAGAACAAGAATACCAACGCTAACCAGAATCATTATCTGGCGCCGAAACTCGGTCTCGGGTGGAATCAGTTGTCGTAACAGCGCCTTCATTCTTCGTTCTAATTCTGCGGAAACTTGAGTTCGTACCGCTCCAGGTCTTGTTTGTCGAGCTTGACACCTAAATGCGAAGCAGTCCGCACATTAATGGCCAGACCCAGATCATTCAGCGGCTTGATCATGAAATCAAGCTCACTAGACACTAGCCAATGATTGACTCTATCCGCAATGCTCTGTCCCATTGCCATATTTTGTGGAAACGTTGAAAATAACACGCCGCGTTTGGCATGCGGTGCGTTACTCGATATCAGCGTCAAGTTCCTGTCCCAGGCAACGCGTAAAATCAAGGGCAGAATGGTCCGGTTCTCGACGGTCACCGGATCCAGCGGCAACCACAGTGCATCGCGGCCAGGCACTAGCTCGTTGAGCACAGACTTATACTGAATAGCCGCCTGCCTCAAATTCTCTGCCGGTATGATTTTTAGCTTGATGTCATGCTCTTGCGCCACCTTCACAGCACGGCGCATCAACCACTCATTATGTTTCGGGCTATAGACAACACAGACTTTTTGTACGGTAGGAAATAGACGCTTGAGTTCAGAAAACATAATCTCAGGATCAGCAGCCAAACTGATACCACCGACATTATTGAATTCAGGGTCAGGCGCAAGTAGCGACGCAGCAGCCATAATAGGCCGACCATTGGCAACAGATTTAGCCGCCTCGAGGCCACGGCTGCCCAACGCGATAATCACTTTTACATTTTTCTTATCCAGCCACGCGCTTAATGTGTTGGGGCTATAGCGATCACCAATTCTTTTTACGCTGAGCTTAAAATTGGCTTCCTCTTTGATACCGTCAATAATAGAGCGGAAAACTTGATCATAGGGAGCGCGCAGATTGGGCTGAAATACCGCGACAAGCTCCTTCCCCTGCGCAACAGAAGTGCCAAAAAAAAAGAGAACCAGGGCAAAAGCACCCCTTCGTAGATTCATTATTATGCTATCCATACACCAACCAGGGAAAAGCACTCACAACTCCCTGCTCTGTCTTCAGTGACACATTACCGGCTATTTATTCGAAAAAACTTAACTACACCAGTACTTGCGAGTTAATAAAGTAACAAGTATCTCAATAATCCTTTATAACTACCAGCGTCTTACTTCCCTTAAAGCTACCGGGAAGCTATTAGGCTATTGTGGCAAATAAAATCAATCTTCGACGAGTCGAAAATCCATGTCCATAAAGTCGCCACTATCGTCCCATTCATTGCCCCAAGCATCAATCTGAATATGCTCGGCGCTGACTTCTTCCATTTCATCAAGCAAGAAATCATTCGAATCCAGACTTAAACCTTTGTTTTGCCTTTCTTTTGGTGCAGATCGCATTACGTCACCCCGATGTTATTGTGGCCATAACAGCCCACCAGACACGCTTTTATCACTCTGCTGTTCGCCAAGATCACGACAACAAGAGTACCTTCACTACACCTAAACCTATCGGCTCAACGACTAACAACTTTAAGAGCCGCATGAGGCAAAATATATGCCATTGATCACATTCCTTACAAAGACAGTGCTTGCTCGCGCCCTTTCCACAGACGTACTAAACACGCGCCCAACCAATCGCGCAAAAATTCATTCAAGCGCCGTTTTTCATGCTTGTTAAACATACCAGGATTCGGATAATCATATTCAACCTTAAACCGGTGACGCTGTTGGTACGACAGCACTTCCGCCACTTCAGCGTCGTGATACAAACGCACGGTCATGTCAGGGGCTGGCACCAGGCTGGAACACAGGCTCCAGTCTGCCGTTAATCGAACCACGCTGGTATAGGGTGTTTTTTCAAGCAACTCAAAAGCAAAACCATCACAGCCCTCAAACTCAACTCGACGCTTTATACTCGCTTGTTGCAATGCCGGCAGCAATATCTTGAGCCGCGTGTAATTATCGTCGTACACCGCTAGCGGCGCATAGTATTCAATGGCACAAGTAGCTGCGCCCGGAGTGCAATTCTTGCTCATTCTATATCCTGAATTGATACGCAGTTGCCAAACATCCTTTCCCTAGTCTAGCGACCAACAGCGCAAAAACTTGCTCGATGAGTAGCGGATAACAAAAATAAAAACGTAAAATCCGCTCAGTAGTGACTATGACCATAACATAGTTGCAAGATGGCATACATGCTACCTGAAACGTGATTTTAGCTTTATACTATGCATCTATATGAAACCTTCCCGCACCCTAATCTTTACACTGCTGGCAGCCGCACTGGCGGGCATTGCCACCACTGTTTATCAGTGGCTGGCGCTGTTAGCGCTACGCAGCAGTGGCGAAAAACCCTTATGCGCTGTTAATGCAACGCTCGACTGTAGTGCTATTTGGGATTCTGCATTATCGACCAGCATTCACCAGTTCAGCGGCATTCCCGTCGCTGGCTGGGGACTGATATGGTCAGCCTTGATATTAATACTTACTGTCAAACTAGTATTAGATAGCCATAAAAAGCGCGACAGCTCGTTGGCCATCTCGGCATTGCGCGTCACTGCAATCGCGGGCTTAATTATTACTGTTGCGCTGGTACTTTACAGTATATCGCTACAGGTCTTTTGCCTTAGTTGCATTATGTTTTATATTATTGTCGGCATTGTCGCCGGCGCCGTCCTCACCAGGCTAAAAAGTGGCAAAACCAAACTGGTCGCCGGTAGCGGGATAGTATTGGCATTGACCGTAATTCTGGCTTTGCTGTTATTCAGCCCGGGACAACGCACACCTTTGCAATCTGTATTGAACAGCTCGCTTGGCACACCTGGTGATAATATTAACGGTGTTAAACGCGGCAATAATGTCAGCAATAGCGCGGCTAGTCAAAATGACACTTTGAAACAGTTTATCGAAAATCAGCCGCAGCCCGTACTGCAAGCAATGAGTAATTTTCTTGCGCAATACCGCACTGCCAAAACTGTCGAGCAGCGCCCGGATCCTGGCCGACTGTCCTTTGGCAGCGACGACAGCCCGGTCAAGGTTGTTGAATGGCTGGAAATCACTTGCCCACACTGTGCCCAGCTCAACCAGCAACTTGCCAGCATTCAAAACTCTACTGATGCCGGTAGCTGGTCTCTGGAAACACGTTATTATCCTCTGGACAGCGAATGTAATCCCGAGATGACGCGCAGCCGCAATAACGGGGTCAGTTGCCTGGCTGCCAAATCTCTTATTTGCCTCAGCGCAGACCGGGAAAAGGCTGACAGCGTACGCGCCACCTTGTTCGCCAATCAAAAACAACTGAGCACTGATATGATCCGGGATATTATCCGTGATCACGAAGTCGATATGATTAAACTGGCCGCTTGCATCGAGTCTGACGCCACCCGGCAAACCTTGGCCACCGATATTACCATGGCGCAGGATCACAACATCAGCGGTACGCCTTTGGTGGTGATGAATGGCCGCCCGCTGACGGCCATGCCGCATTTAATTTACAGCCTGATTCTAAGTGCTGGCAATGATGCAGCGCCGGAATTTGCCATTCTACCGGAGGCAGAAGAAATCTCTCACGACGAACATGATCACTAGGCATACTCTGGTTTAATGTTATCCCTTCAAAGACGGAGTTGACAAACAAGTCTGGGGCTTCCCCTCGAAGATTCAGGCCCACTTTTGTTGCAAGCGTGCCTTGTTAAGCTGTAACCACTGCAGGCTAATCACTGCTGGAGCGCTACATATCTTTCCTGTATTGAGCGCTGAGACAGCTTCATCGTAAGAAACAATATGAACACGGATATCTTCGCCTTCCTCGTCCAGGCCAGCATAGGCGTCACTAATGGTTGAAATATCTATTTTTCCACAATAGATTTGCGTCCTCTCCGAACTCCCACCGGGACTGACATAGACGTTGCCAATCGGTTCCAGTTCACTGAGCTTGCAATGTGCTTCTTCTATCGCTTCGCGTCGAGCTACTGCCTCAGCCGATTCCCCTTCTTCTGCTATGCCGGCGACAATCTCCCATAACCATGGTTGGGCACTTGCCAATGCGCCCATACGAAACTGCTCGATCAACACTATTTGATCGCGCTCGGGGTCGTAGGGTAACACCGCTACTCCATGCCCGCGCTCGAACAGTTCATAATCACGTGGTTCGCTCCACTCGCCGTTAAAGCGGCGATGGCGCAAGCGGTAGGCATCAATACGAAAATATCCTGAATAGGCAATACGATAGTCGAGCACCTCCACATCATTCTTGCCCAAACCCGTGCCGTTGTTTTTCGTTGTCACCATACCAGTCTCTATCTCATTACAGTTATGTTGATCTGATCAAGGCTGTCGCCTAAATCTATATTCAGCTGGCCATAACAGGCTATGCGTGCAGCCACGCAGCCTGACCCCTCCATTATAATCTCTGTAAAGCTCACCTTGAGACGCACACATTTATCTGACTGATCAATTACCTGATACGCAATAGTATCCGTATCTATCCAGCCATTTTGGCTGCACAAACCTGATAACTCACGGCGTGAAGCCAACAGCTCTCTTAGTGCCTGATCTGACAACATCTTGCAATCATAACCGTATTGGCAATACTTTCGCAGCAGCGAGCGGATTCAAACCCTGTCATTCGGTGATAGCCAAGGAATAAAGGAATATCTGCTTTATTCATTATTTGTCACCACCACGCAGAGGTGACAGTAAACCAGAGTGTCGCTAAAGTTTTGGCCAACTAAAGCCAGCGTAGTATATAGCCGCTATCCTCCTATATGGAAGTATGAGTGCTATCACTCATATCACTGATGGATCAGGAGATAAATATGTCAATCCGCAACAAATTGGTACTCGCCCTTGTCACCATGATGGCGATTCTTATCATCGCATCAAATATTATCGGTGGCATTGCCGCAGAGCGAAGCGGTAAAAACCTGATCGCCAATGAAGTCTCGAATCGACTGGAAAGTGTGCGCGAACTCAAGCGTATGGAAATCGAGGAGTATTTCGCGTCAATCAAAAACCAAATCGTTACCTTCTCGAAAAGCGAAACAGTCAACGAACTAATGGTGACTTCAAAAAAACATTTTTTTGATTTCAAAGATCAGATCGCTAACAAAGATTCAACAGCTATGGCAAGCGACCTGAAAAATTTTTATGACGACCAGTTTGGTCGCAAGTATGCCCGCACCAACCCTGGTGCCAGCAGTAGCCAAAAATCACTGATGTCAAAGCTGGATGCCAACAGCATCGCACTGCAATATTTTTACATCAGTGCAAACCCTAACCCTTTAGGCAGTAAAGATGCGTTAAACCACCCTGGCGACAGCTCTGCTTACAGCCAGGTACATGAACGGTATCACCCTATTGTAAGGAGCTATCTTGAAACCTTTGGGTATTATGATATTTTTCTGGTCGACCCCGAAACCGGCTATATCGTTTATTCAGTATTCAAGGAACTGGATTATGCCACTTCCTTGAAAAGTGGCCCTTACGCTGACACGGGGATCGCCAAAGCATTTCAATTAGCAAACGCTTCACACTCAACCGAAGATTCCTTCCTTTCCGATTTTGGACACTACACGCCTTCCTATAATGATTCGGCTGCTTTCATTGCTTCACCTATCGTCAAGGATGGCGTAAAGACCGGTATACTGATCTTTCAAATCCCGGTCAATAAAATTGACCACATCATGACCAGCGGCAAGGCGTGGCAAAAGGTGGGTCTGGGTAAAACAGGCGAAAGCTATCTGGTAGGCTCGGACCAGAAAATGCTCAACATAAGCCGTCACCTAGTTGAAGACGAAGCGCAATTCTTCAAGCAACTTGCCAGCCAGAATGTCAGTGCCGAAACCATTTCCACCATCAAGGCAAAAGAAAGCACCATCGGCATTCTGAATGTACAATCTGCCAGTACACAACTGGCCATGCAAGGCAAAACAGGCGTTCACAAAAGTAGCAACTATCTCGGCACCGAAGTGATTTCAGTCTACAGCCCGCTAAAAATCGGTGATCTCGATTTGGCCATAGTCAGCGAAATCTCTGTCGCCGAAGCGCAGGCGCCGGCCAGCGTGCTAAAGACAGACATTATCAACAGCGTCGTCTGGGTATTAGCAGCAATGCTAATCATCGCTTACATCTCGGTGTGGTGGTATACCGGTACACTGACCCTGCCAATCGATATCTTCTCGAAAGAGATCGAGAATATTGAACATAACGCTGATCTTTCTCACAGTATTCGTACACGTAAAGGTGATGTCACGCGCGATATCGCCCGCTCCGTCAATAAAATGCTGGAAAAATTTGGCGCTACCGTCGCCAGTATTTCTGACGCTAGCAACACCTTGAACGAGTCATCATCACATGTGCTACAAGTAACACGATCATCCAATAAAGTGGTACATGAGCAGAAAGAACAAACTGCTTCGGTGACGGAGTCAATGCAACAAATGTCTGACATTACTCGCGGCGTTGCCAGCAATGCCACCGATGCCTTAGAGGCAGCGAAAGTGGCTGACGAAGAAGCGCATAGTGGCCATGCTATCGTGCAGCAAACCGCAACACAACTCACTCAGCTGGCCGATGTAATGGAGCAATCATCTTCTGTTATCAACAAGTTGGAGCAAGACAGTGAAAGTGTTGGTACGGTCATCGAAGTGATTAACAGCATAGCCGAACAAACCAATTTGCTGGCGCTTAACGCCGCTATTGAGGCGGCACGTGCTGGCGAACAAGGTCGCGGCTTTGCAGTGGTTGCAGATGAAGTGCGCGAGCTTGCTCGCAAAACACAAAACTCTACCAAACAGATTCAGGATATTATTGAAAGCCTGCAACATGGCGCAAAAGACGCGGTCAATGCGATGGAGCAAGGCAAGAAACAAGCACATTACAGTGTCGACAGCGCTGAAAAGGCCACTGTTTCACTGGAACAAATCACCAGCTCTATAGAAAAAATTGTGGCAACCAATGGTGAAATTGCCGACGCAACAGACAGCCAGACCGCCGTATCGGAAGATATTAATAGCGCACTTGCAACAATCAGCCAGCTTTCCGACAAAACAACAGAAAGCACAGCCGACACCACAAAATCCATTCAGGAACTTAACAATCTCGCTAACGAGCTATCAAGCATGGTGAAACAATTCAAGTTAACCAAGGCATGTTAAGGCTATCGCACCTATTTACAATTTTCTCGTACCATAGCCCAACTCGGCAGCCAAACCAGTATTATCTGTATTGGTAATCACCGCTGTCACTGATTTTTCCGGGACCAAATAAGTCCGTGCCACACGCTTTAGATCATCAAGCGTTACCTCCAGCACTCGCGCCCGTGTTTTTTGCCTAAACACGGCATCACGTCCAAATAACGCGGCATGAAATGCGCTCTTCGCTTCACCGGCAGGCGAGCTTGGCTTATCGATAGAGCCAATCACACCCAGTATGGCTTCTTCTAATAATCGTTCATCGTGATCATTCTGCAACAGCCAATCTATAGAGCGATCAAAATCATTAAGCGTTTCCAGCAAACGCGGATCACGATAAGAATAGAAGCGGAATGTCGCCGAATCAGAATCATAAGAGGCACCGCCACCGTAGGCACCACCTTGTTCACGAATCACCGTATGCAAATAGCCATTACGGAGAAAGCCGCAAAGGACCGACAAGGCCGCCGCATCGTCATGCGCTACCGGCACTGCGGCATAAGCACGCGCACAAAAATTAACCTGGGTGCTGGTTAGCCAGAATTCACCCTTGCCGGCATCGACTGACACAGCGCTTAAGCCACGGTTATCCGCAACAATATTATCGCTACCTCGCCATTGCGCGGATAATTCAGCCAACAATTGATCGCGTTGTTCTGCCTCACCCACCAATAAAAACTGTCGTGGTGCAGCCACGATCTTTTGGTGCACACTGGCAAGCTTTTGCGATAATGCCGCCAGTGACGAGGCCTCATCAAGGCTATCATCCAGGGTCTTTAATGCACTCAATGCAGCCAAACCACGCATATTGTGTAATATTGCTGCAATGGGATTCAACGATGCACTGGCGGCTAACATGGCGAGACTATGACCACGCCCCACCACGCTTTGCTCGCGTCGCAAACGCAGCTGACTCATGAGCTCTCGAATGCGCGCCTGCTCATCAAAACGGGCGCCGAAAAAGCTCTGTTTCAACAATTCTGACAATGCGCCGTGTTGTCGTACCAGCGCCTTGCTTGATAAGACAAAATAGCCTTTTGCTTTAGATGCATCGTCGGTTTCCCCGCGTAGCATGGTGTAGGCACTTACCCCACCACTGACTTTTGATTGCCAAATTTGTGCTGCCAGATAATCGTGCTCACCACAACCTAACTCAGGCAACAACGTACTGTAATACGGTAATACAGCCATTTCTTCAGCTGGCAAATCGGGCATCGCTACAATAATTTCTTGGTAGGCAATACCGTTGGTGCCCTGACCGTAAAAACCTAATGGCGTGCCCTCTACGCTAAGCTGCTCACCCTGCGGAATATCGATGCTCGCTGGCACATCTTCGATACCTACCTTAGGCAAAATACTCGGGTCGTCTTCTTGCTGCTGCCGCTCGGCCAATTTTGCCGTTAAATCAATGATATTATTGTGCTGTTCCGCCGACATCGATTGTTTGATGTCGGCAAGTTTATCAAGCTGCGCTGCGTCACGGCGTTGCACTAATTGTGGGTCAGGCTTCAAAGTCAATCGAACACGATGCGCGTTGTTCAATAAATAATCATTAATCATACGGCGCACAAAGCCAGGGTCTTTGATCTCTTCACGTAATTTTTCGAGTGCCGGGTCAAGGTTCAACATGGCCACAGGGTCGCCACCATGTACGGCGCTGGAAAGACTTTCCAGCATGAGTTGCAAACCATAGGGCATACCGTCACCACCAACTTCGCGTTGACTCAACTCTAACTGATGCAGCATGGCTTCAATGCGTTCTTGTTCGATACCCTTCTCTGCCACCTCTTTCAGGACGGATAAAATCAGTTCTTCCACTGCCTCAGCATTTTCGGGTGTTGTCCCCTCCATACCGCAAACAAAGGCCATTTCGCGATTGGAATCTTCCAGCCCACACAAGGGCGACGGCGCACTGCCAAGCTCGGTCGTCTCCAGTGCGTAACGCAGCGGCGAAGCACCATCATCTAACAACAAACTACTGAGTAAATTGGCACGCAACACCTCCTCTAGATCGTTGCTTTTGCCTAACAACCAGGACACTACGATATGGCTGCGATCACCCTGTGCTTCATCTTCTGACAAAGGATAAGCCTCCTCAACCGCGACCGGAGAGAAATAACGCTTTTCATCATGCACACTGATAGCGTGGTCAAGACGGTCGAAACGTGATAACACGCGATCCTGGAAGACGGCCTGATGTTCTGCAGCAGGAATATCGCCAAAGGTCATAAAAACTGCATTACTCGGGTGGTAATGCTTTTTATAAAATGATTTAAGCTCAGCGTAGCTTAAATCGGTAATATGCTCCGGGTCTCCACCACTGTTGTAATGATAAGTCGTGGTCGGATACAAATATTTAGTTAGGGTTTGCCACAAGGTGCTGGTCACCGAGCTCATTGCCCCTTTCATTTCATTAAATACAACCCCCTTGTAGACCAGATCAGACGAAGGGTCGTCAGCCTTTGCAAATTCGACGCGATGTCCTTCTTGCATAAAGTCCAGCTCGTGCAAACGCGAGAAAAAGACGGAATCGAGATAAACATCCATCAAATTAAAAAAATCTTTGCGGTTTTGACTGGCGAAGGGGTAAGCCGTCCAGTCACTGCTGGTAAAGGCATTCATAAAGGTATTGAGCGAGCGCCGAATCATCATAAAAAACGGGTCACGCACTGGGTAGCGCTCGCTACCGCAAAGCACGGTATGCTCAAGAATATGAGCAACGCCGGTTGAATCCATTGGCAGTGTGCGCAACGCGACCAAAAACACGTTTTCAGAGTTATCACTAGCGATGTGATAGTGCATCGCGCCCGTGCCAGCATGCCGGTACTCCTCAACAGTGACATTAAGCGATGCAATGGCCTGGCTGCGTAGCCACTCAAAACCTGTACCGCCCTGATTCATTGCTTGTGCATCAACCGCTCTGATCGACATACCTACTCCTAAATGACTTCAACATGTTATTTGGCCTATGGCCCAACCCTACTATATAGGGCTGCGGCGCAATAAAATCCAGGGGAAAACCGTTTTTTCTGGCAAAATAGTCCTTATTTCGCCTGTTCGACAAATTCCAGGCCATTACCATCAGGATCGCGGCAAAACAGTGCCTTGCGCCCCGAACGACTGCGGTTATAATCGATGTTTGACCGCGCCAGTTGTTGTGCCAACGCCTCGATATTATCGAGATTAAACGCAATATGGCGATCTCGGCCAACATAAGCGGGGCGACCGGTGACTGGATCAACATTGTCGACTTCGAGCAGGTGAATCTGCTGGCTGCCGATATCAAGCCAGACACCAGGATAACCCAGGTCCGGGCGGGCGCTAGCCACTGCCAAACCCAGCACACCAGAGTAAAACTCCAACGCCGTTGCCGTATCCGCCACAACAATGCTCACGTGATGAATGGCGCCCAAATTAAACGCCATGATTATTGCCCATGTTCTAGAAACACTCTCTGCTTATCAAGCCAATAAATTCTAACTTCATTGACACCCCCCTTGATCTATATTGTCACTTCCAACAATAGTGCTACACCGCCTGTTTTTCGTAGTGTACACCGGCAACTATAGTTAACTAACGAAGCAGGTCTAGCTTCAATGGCTTCGGTTTGTTGATCCAAGTACCTAGAGCACCCGTGAATCCAATTATTCCGGATACTGAACCTTTTGGGGCTTAATACAAAAAGACATAAACGTAAATGCCACTGGCGCTCTAATCCTCGGCTGCACGTGGCCAACAATATCATCACTGCTGCACAATTTAACCGTTTATCGCCAAATTCACGCCACCCGTCCAGAACCACTCAACCTATCTGGTTGCCCGCCGATGACAGCAACATGGATAAAAAACATCACATCCCCGATTTTATCGCACAGCAGGGTTTTACTCTCATCGAGCTGATAGTGACTATGGCCATTGCCGCAATCCTGGTAACCGTTGCAGTGCCCAGCTTTAGCTCAATCATTCAAAATAACCGCATCAGCGCGGAAACCAACCAGCTTATTGCCAGTCTCCAGCTGACTCGAAGCACCGCCGTCAAACAACAACGTAACGCGCAAATATGTGTCAGCACCGACCAGGCCACTTGCACCGGCGGCACCAACTGGGCTTCGGGGTGGATCGTTTGGGTAGACCAGGATAACGACGGCGCACTGGATGCTGCGGAAATAATAAGAGTGCAGGCACCTTTAAACACGGCCTCGATACTGACAAGCACCACGCAAAGCGCGTTCCAGTATTCGGCCACGGGCATCGTAAACAATGGTGACATTTTGACTTTTTGCGATAACCGTAGCGGCGAAACAGGCCGACAAATCACTATTACCGCTACTGGCAGCGTCAGCGTCGGTAATACAACATGCTCTTAAGTTCTTACCATGAATAATATCAGCAAAAAGAAACAGTTAAGCGGATTCTCACTCATTGAAGTGCTAGTGGCTCTGGTCATTCTTTCCACTGGCCTGCTAGGCCTGGCAGGCTTACAGGCCGCCGGTCTTAGAGCCAGTCAAACCTCTTTGCAGCGCAGCCAAGCAGCCATACTCGCCTATGATATGGCTGATCGGGTACGGGCCAATATCACCAACGCCGCCATTAACTACCATCTTCCAACAGCCACGGCAACAGCCAGTTGTCACACCACGGTGGGATGCACCGCTGCGCAGCTGGCACAAAATGATATGTCGGAGTGGAATGCAACCGTCACTCAAGCCCTTCCCGGTGGGCAAGGGGTGATATGCATTGACAGCTCGCCCAATGACGGATCCAGCGCCGCCGATCATGATTGTGATAACACGGGCAATTTGTTCGCAGTCAAGCTGTGGTGGGATGATGACCGTAACGCGGACACTGAAAATCAACTGTTCTTTACGAGTTTCCAACCGTGAAGAATCTATCTGTCTTCAAAATCAATCAAAGAGGCTTGTCATTAGTCGAACTGATGGTGGCAATAACCATCGGTCTGTTATTGCTTGCTGGTGTGATACAAGTCTTTGCCTCAACCAAGCAAACCTATCGTGTTCACGAAGGCCTGTCACGGGTGCAGGAAAGTGGCCGCTTCGCTATGGAGTTTCTAACCAGAGACTTGCGTATGGCCGGATTCTGGGGCTGTACACGCAGCACCAACAACCTTACCAACCACCTCAATTTCGACTTTGACAGCACTGGCAACGGCACCGCCGACAGCTATAGCGAAGCGCTCTCATTTAATAATAGTGGTATTGAAGGAACCGACAATGACGGTGTCAACAACTCCGACCGCATCGTGATACGCGGTGCATTTGGCACCGGGCTTAATGTCCAACCACCATTCGGCCCCACCCCCAGTGCCGACATCAGAACTTCTGCTGGCAACAGCTTGGCGCAAGGCGACATCGTTATAGTCAGTGACTGCCAACAGGCTGACGTGTTCCAGATCACCAATGCCAACCCTGGCACCAGTGGCTCGATCACCCATAATACCGGCACGGGTACGCCAGGCAATGCCACCCAGCCCTTATCTAAAATCTATGTAGAAGACGCGCAAATATACCGAGCACAGACGCTGGTCTACACTATTCAAAATGGTGCCGACAACCAGCCCGCATTGTTTCGCAACGGTGTTGAACTGGTGAACGGTATCAATAGCATGCAAGTGCTCTACGGTGAAGACACCAATGCATCCGGTACTGCGAACTATTATGTTATCGCAGACAATGTGGTCGATATGGACAATGTCGTCAGTGTACAAATATCACTGCTAGTGCAAAGCGATAGCGATAACCTCTCGACATCGCCGCAGTCCTACACCTTTAATGGTGTCACATCCACCGCTGCCGACAATCGACTTTATCAGGTCTTCACCAGCACCATAGCCATCAGAAACCGCACAAGCTAAAGAGAACACGCATGAAATATAGAGCTATCGATCAACAGACGATTTCGTCACAGCGAAGACAAAAAGGTGCTGTACTCGTTGTCAGCCTGTTAATGCTGTTGGTACTAACACTGCTTGGCGTCAATTCGATGAACCATTCTTCACTTGAAGAAAAAATGACGCATGCCACCCTTGACAGAAATGTTGCCTTGCAATCGGCAGAAGCGGCATTGCGGGAAGCAGAGAATTACCTGGAAGGTATTGTCGCCTCAGCGGCACTGACTGGAAACAACGGGCTTTATGGCCTGAATGACACAGCTCCCGACTACAATGACCCCGCCACCTGGGCCAGCAACTCGACAAATCATGTCGTCGCAATGGCCCCTGATGGCAGTAATAGCGCGCAATATTTCATTAAGGAAATCGGGGTTCTTTCAAGCGGCGGAGGGGCGCTTAATTTACCCAACAATATACCGGGGGATGTCACCACGTTTCGCATCACAGCACGTGGCGTCGGGGGAGCGGCCGGCGGAGCTGAAGTATTGCTACGCAGTCATTACGGCAGAATTTTCTAGTGATCTTATTCAGCTAGACAACCATGATATCAAGCAACCCCATACCGGTAACCGCTATGAATACACCAATGAATACGATGGCCCATAAAATCAAAGTTTTTCTGTCCGCGTCGACGCTCACCATGGTGACGCTGTACTCGCCCTTGAATTATGCCGGTCCGGGCAACCTGGCCGATACCCCGCTTTTTCTGGCTAATTCCGTGCAACCCAATATCGCCTTTATGGTTGATGACTCAGGCAGTATGGACTGGGAAAGCCTGCTCAATCAGGGAACCGAATTCCCTGGCGGAAGTGCAGGAAGTAATCTTGATGAAACCCCAGACAACACATTTGAACGACGTATGGTCTGCCGCGGATTTAACGTTCAGGCCTACGATCCAACTGTGCAATATACGCCCTGGTCGGGAACCGACTCAGCCGGCAATGACTACCCCAATATGACATTGGCCAATGCCCGCCCTAATCCCTACAACACCGCTACCGAAAATATCAGTAATCACGTTTATTTCGTCTGGAACGATATGGATGGTGACGGTGAATACGATGGTCCCGGTAGCACAGATATCAATGCTGCCGCAGACCCTTCAGACGAATGTGGTGATGTCTCAAGCAATGCCAATGGTGTCGCCGTCAGCAGCCTTAGCGCATCCGATCAACAGAACTATGCCAACTGGTGGTCTTATTATCGCAAGCGTGAATATGTAGTTAAACGCGCCTTGTCGCAGATCATTGTCGAATCCAACGCTCGCATTGGTTTGGGTGTCATTAACGATAACGATGATTCCGACAGCTCAAAAGTACTGGATGTCGATGATATCAGCCTGCCCTTGAATGCAACGGCGCGCACCAATAAAAACAACCTGCTCACCAACCTGTTTACTATTAACTCCAGCGGCGGGACACCGCTCAGAACCGGGCTTGAAAGAGTGGGTGAGTATTTCGAGGGCGATAATGGCAACTGGGGCAACTCGCCTATTCTCTCCGCCGCACAAGGCGGTGAATGCCAGCATAATTTTGGCATCATCATGTCAGATGGTTTCTGGAACGGCGGCAATCCGTCTGTGGGTAATGCCGACACCGATAACAATACCAACTTTGACGGCGCCTCCTATGCCGATGAAAATGCGGACGTTAGCAACACTCTGGCCGATGTCGCCATGCATTACTACGAACGCGATCTCAGCGGCCTTGACAACGAGGTACCTCGTACTCCATTTGACCCCGATCCTACCGGCTTGGCCGGTAATACCATGCATCAGCATATGAAAACCTTCACCGTTGCATTCGGGCTCAACGGAACCTTAAGCGCCAACCCGCCAAATCGAACAGATCCTTTTGCCTGGCCAACACCCAGTGCTAACAATTTGACGACGGTTGATGATATGCGCCACGCGGCATGGAACGGCCGCGGCGACTTCTTAAATGCCGGCGACCCGCAACAGCTTATCGACAGCCTAAATTCCACCATCGGCACGATTTCCGCCATTACCGGCTCGGCGGCTTCTGTTGCCTTTAATACCAGCTCTTTGAGCGCAAACTCAGAGATCTATCTGGCGTTACTCAACAGCGATAGCTGGAGTGGAGACCTGCTTTCGTTTGCCCTGGATCCAGTTACTGGAGATATCAGCAATAGCCCTACCTGGTCTGCCGGCACGGTGTTGACTGATCGCAATCTGGCACTACAAGATCGAACGATACTCAGCTACAGCAGCACCACCGCAGACGGCATACCCTTTCAGTGGGCAAGTCTGGACAATGCACAAAAAGACGACCTACGTACGAATTCTGACGGTGGTGTAGCCGATGACGCTGTTGCGCTCGCGCGCCTGCAATATCTGCGTGGTGACCGCAGTTGCGAACCCAACTCCGGCGTCGCATGCAGCGTCGCCCTAGGGGGCAATATTTACAACGCCAAAAACCTGCGCGAGCGTACCAGCCGGCTCGGTGACATTGTCCATTCTGGCCCTGTTTTTGTCGGTGCACCCGGCTTTAGCTGGCCCGACACCCTGCATCAATCATTTGGCACCACACCATATAGCAACTTCAGAGTAGCACAAGCCAATCGTAGCGGTGTCATCTATATCGGCAGCAATGACGGTATGTTGCATGGCTTTGACGAAGCCACTGGGGAGGAACTACTGGCCTATGTGCCAGGGTTCCTCTCATCCACCGCAGTCAATAGCGGTCTTCACTATCTGACGTATCAAGAATATGCGCATCAATACTATGTCGATCTGACACCTTCCGTCTCGGATGTTTTTATTAAAAGCTATGTGGGAGAATCCGAAGACAAATGGAAAACCATACTGGTCGGCGCAGCCCGTGGCGGTGGCCGCGGTATTTTTGCTCTGGACATTACCACACCCAGTTTTAGCGAATCTGCAAGCGCCCCGGCAAACACGGTTTTATGGGAGTTCAGCAGCGCTGATGATGCCGATTTGGGCTACACTTTCAGCCAGCCTTCCGTGGTGCCACTTGATAATGGTGAATGGGCCGCGATATTCGGTAACGGATATAACGATACCGGCAGCGGCGAGGCATCGTTGTTTATTGTCTTCCTCGAAGGTGGTATCGATGGTGACTGGACAGACACTGGCGATTACATAAAAATCTCTACCGGTGTCGGCTCCACTGCTAACCGTAATGGTCTGGCCAGCCCGGCAGTCATTGACAGCGATGGTAACGGCACGGCCGACCGTGTTTATGCTGGCGATCTGGAAGGTAATATGTGGGTGTTTGATATATCAGGTTCCAACACCAACCAGTGGAACGTTGCCTATAAACAGGGCAGCACACCCAGACCATTGTTTACCTCTCCGGCCAACTCGCCCATCACCACTGCTCCCGTCATCGTTCGCAACCCTGACATCCCTACCTCGGGCCGCGAACCCAATACTATCGTGTTGTTCGGCACCGGCCAGTACCTGACCACCGCGGACGTCACCTCCACTGCGCCACTACAAGCGTTCTATGGTGTATGGGACAACGGCAACGACCAACAACTGACTCAAAGCGACCTGGTTGAACAGACCATTGGCACCGGCACCACCAGCGACGGTACTGCGGGCAGAACCTTGACCAGCAATACCGTCAGCTATGCCAGCGGCGATAACGGCTGGTTTATGACCCTGCCGGTGCCTGGCGAGCGTTCTGTCACTGAGGCGATTGTCAGGGGGGAAAGAGTGATATTTGTCACCACTATTCCGAATGCCGACCCCTGTGGCAGCGGTGGTGACAGTTATCTCATGGTCGCCGACTTCAATGACGGCAGCAGCCCCGATGAAGCAGCTTTTGACATAAACCGGAATGGCCTAGTGGGAAGCGACGACGAAATCAATGGTGATGGCGCAGCCGGTATCGCCATATCCGGAATCGGCACCTCGCCTCGGGCACATGCAAACCAGGTCGCCATTGCAACGACTGATAATAGCGGCGGAGGAACGAGCCCCAGCGATATCATTGACAACTTTCAATTTGAAGATCTGGGCAGCCTGAACGCTGGCCGGCTTTCCTGGGAAGAACTGGCGCGTTAGTGCCAGCACCAAATATATATGGATAACATAACCATGAAGAAAATAACCACTCTTATCGCAGGACTGTTAATACTAATGGCACTAATGGCCAACACTTCGATGGCTGTAACACTGCCAAGTCACCATACGGAAAGCAAGTTTTCTGGCATCGGCACTGTTGACTTCATTGACCTTAA
Organism: Gammaproteobacteria bacterium; assembly: GCA_015492075.1. Lineage (GTDB taxonomy): Bacteria > Pseudomonadota > Gammaproteobacteria. Next base: position 21,856 of record WGFU01000026.1, on the reverse strand, counting down.
TGAAGGCACGATCGTCATAGGAGACAGGTTTTTTCTGCTACACGAAGATGTCATCATCCATTCCTCGCTCAGGCAACATGATAATTCAAAGCATAAGCTAAAAACCGGCAAAGAAGCTGCGTACAAGCTCGCCGCCGGAAATGGCAACCGTCAACTCATCAGCAAAAATGGCAAGCACCAATGGGTTACAGAAATCTGGCTGCTACCGAAAGGCTATATAGAGAAACACCGGAGAAACCAGAATGATTAGGCCAGACAAAACAACCTTGCGCCGCCAAAGTGGTTTTACCTTGATTGAACTACTTATTGTTATAGCCATTGTGGCGATACTCGCCAGCGTTGCCATCCCGGCTTATTTCGACCAAGTGACACGCTCGAAGAGGACAGATGCTACGGCCTCACTCACCAACATCGCGCAGCAACTCGAACGATGTTTTACCACCACTAACACATATGTTGGCTGCCTTGGTCCGACACCTGTGTCTATTACTTCAACAGAAGGTGAGTACAACATCACCGCCACACTGAACGCCACCAACTATACACTTACTGCGACGGCAACCGGATCGCAATCACAAGACCAAGAATGTGGTAACTTTACACTGAACCAAACCGGCCTGCGCGGCATATCCGGCACTGGCACCGCAGGTGCGTGCTGGTAGTATATATGGAAAAGAACATCCGACAGAGCAAGCCTCTGCCGGATAAAGGCCTATCAGATATCAGGCATGAGTTTGTTATTATCAAGCCGCAGGCACAACGTTTGTCGCCTGCAAACCTTTGGGGCCTTTTTGCACTTCGAAGTCGACGGTTTGACCTTCGTTTAGAGTCTTAAAGCCTTTTCCTTCAATCGCGGTGTGATGCACAAATACATCTTCGCTACCATCGCTAGGTGAAATAAAACCATAGCCTTTTGAGTTATTGAACCACTTTACAATACCGTTTGTCATCGCCATAACCCTACTGTCTAATTATCATTACAGCTGCTCTAGCCATTTACATGACTTTGTGACAGAGCCTCTCCTCACTGGTGCAAGCTTATTAGTTACATACCAAGAGGTTTCCCCCAAGGCGCCTGCATCCTTATGAAGTATATTACCGACGGCTTGATGGCGCCAAGGCGAAACAAGGGCTTATCGGCATAACAGGGTATAGTGTCGATTTTCTGACACTAGAACAAGAATAATAAACCACAAAAAAATTCTTTAAATATCAATGTGCCAGGGCATTTTACAAAGCTTCTAACTGCTCCCAACGCTTATATGCACTATTTAGTTTAGACTCGATGTCTTCAAGCTGTTTCTTCAAGTCTCGCACCTTTTCAGGGGCCGCGGCATACAAATCTGGACTGGATAACGCGGTATAGAGAGGCTCTTGCTCCGCCTCAAGACTAGCTATCTGCGCTGGTAAGGCATCTAGCTCGAGCTGATCTTTATAACTAAGCTTTGCAGTCTTAGCTTTTTTTGTTGTTGCCGGCTTCGCCGGCGCAGACTTGCCCAGCCGGGAATTATTAACTATTTTCCTGCTGCTATCTTGTAATACATTTTTTTTGGGGCGCTGACGCAACCAATCATCATAACCACCAACATATTCGCCAATCTGGCCACCACCTTCCAGCACCAGCGAGCTGGTCACCACATTATTGAGCAGTGCCCTGTCGTGACTAACCAAAAACAGTGTCCCTTCATAGCGCAACAGCAATTCTTCAAGCAGCTCCAATGTCTCGATATCAAGATCGTTAGTGGGCTCATCAAGCACCAACACGTTTGCAGGCTGGCTAAACAGACGCGCCAACAATAGACGTGCACGCTCACCACCAGACAATAAGCCAGCACGTGCGCGCGCCTGCTGAGGGTCGAATAAAAACTGCTGTAAATAGCCAATGATATGCTGTGATTGTCCGTTGACTTCGATAAACTCTCTACCCAGAGAAACGTTATCGACCAGACTTTTATCATTATCAATTTCGCTGCGCTGCTGGTCGAGGTAGGCGACCTCAAGCTTGGTGCCAAGCCTGACTTGACCCGATGCGGGCGTGAGATCACCCAACAATAGCCGTAACAAGGTTGTCTTACCGACGCCGTTCGGGCCGATAAAACCAATCTTGTCACCACGTAAAATCGTAGTTGAAAAATCACTAATGATAGGATGACCATCATAACTAAAACTGATTTTTTCCACCTCGGCAACCAAGCGCCCGGATCGTTCACCGGCATCTAGCTTAAGCGTGGCGCTGACCTGCTTGTCACGCCGCGCACCACGGTCTTCACGTAGCGCTTTTAGGGCCCTGACACGGCCTTCGTTGCGCGTACGCCGTGCTTGCACACCTTGACGAATCCAGCGTTCTTCTTGCGCCAGTTTTTTATCAAACAAAGCATTGTGGCGTAGCTCTTCTTCATCTCTTCGCTCACGCAAGGCTAAATAATCTTTATAAGTCACATCATATTGATGCAGCTGACCCCGATCCAATTCGACAACACGATTCGCCAGGCGTGAAATAAATTCGCGGTCATGCGAGACAAACAGTAAAGCACCCTTACGCGCAGCAAGATAGTTCTCGAGCCAAAGCACTGAGTCTAAATCAAGGTGGTTGGTCGGCTCATCAAGCAACAGTATGTCAGGCTCAGTTGCGATGGCGCTAGCTAGTAAGGCGCGGCGCTGTCGACCGCCAGATAAGGCGGCGAATTCCATCTCGGGGTCGAGCTGAAACTGCGATATGACTTTTTCGATGCGAGCAGCCACCGTCCAGGTATCAAGCTCACTCATCGCAGCATGGTGCGCATGATCATCGTCTGCTACATTGTGACTCTGAAGCAGCAAACGCCCGGCCTCACCAAATGAAAGCGCGACCAGCTCATAAACCGTTTTAGGGATATCGTCTGGCATTGCTTGACCGAGATAACCCAGCGTAACGCCCTGGTTGATTTTCCTGACGCCGGAATCAGGCGCAATTTGTCCGGCCAGCACTTTCAATAAAGTGGATTTTCCACAACCATTACGACCCAACAAGGCTACACGCTGATTTTTGTTTAACTGGAAATCAACATGATTGAGAATCGTCGGACCACCGAGATCCAAAACGGCATTACGTAAGTTCAAAAGCATGTTAGAAATTAAACAATCAGTCTATTCAAATCTGGCTTATAGCAAGGCGTTTATCTTTTATAGACAAGGCCAATTCCCCATTGATCATTCTTTGGATATCACCACCAATCAGTTGCGCGCGCCAGCCGTTTAATACAAGACTACGATTATCACCGCGCAATGCCTGCTCAAGGGCCTTACGCGAAGCCAAGAGATTAGCATTGATCTGGTGTTCTTCTGCGCGCAGCTGCACTAAGGCCATTAGCAAATCGACCAGGGCGGCATCGACAGGCTCTGCATTAACCTGTTTATCCTCGACTCGGGCGGGGGCGGGTTCCAACTTGGCGGCTTCCACCTCGGCCAGCAACATATCGTAATAGCGCTCGCCGCTGCGCCCTTTTAGACTGCGCACACGCGATAAGCTATCACGATCAGCCGGCAACATCGTAGCAACATCAATCAAAGCGTCATCGCGCACAATCCAGCTACGCGGCTTGTTTGCACTACGTGCAGTCCGTTCACGCCACGCCGCCAACCGTTGTGCTGCGCGCAGACGTGTACCTTTGAGTTTTTTTGTGGCCTTGATACGACGCCAGGACTCATCGACTGGAATATCGTATTTATCTATTCTCACTAGCTGAGAAAAATCATCAGACAACCACTCCAGCCTTTGCAATTGCTGTAAACGTCCGCTCATCGCTGGATAGAGTTGTGCCAAATAGCGCACGTCATCTGCGGCATAGCTCAGCTGTGCTTGACTCAGGGGTCGTTTGGACCAATCGGTACGCTGCTGTCCTTTAGCCAACTGAACGCCCAAATACTGGTTCACCAGAGTCGCGTAACCCACTTGCTCGGCAAACCCCAGTAATGGTGCGGCCACTTGTGTATCAAAAACAGGCGCAGGGATGCGCTGGCAAAGGTGGAAAAAAAGCTCTAAATCCTGTGTCGCCGCATGAAAGACCTTAAGACAATTGGGATTAAATAACAATTCAAGCACTGGTGAGAGATCGTCAATCGCCAACACATCAATACAGGCACTGAGCGTTTGATTACCGATTTGTAAAAGACAGAACTCGGGATAGTAGGTGCGATCACGCACAAATTCAGTATCCACGGCGAGCCAAGGCTCATCACGTAACTGCTGGCACAAGGCGTTCAATGCATCAGCATTGTCAATAAACAGGAAATTGGAGGAATCAGACATGGCGGCGCAGCATAGCGTGTTTTAGCCGATTAGCAAACCTTGGTCAGCCATTACAGGACTCTGATTCACGCTACTCAGTCATTCTCCCCCCGCAGCTCGATGCGCTCAACATGGTGTTCGCCGCCTGCAAATCCGCCAATGACGAAGATGCTGATGGGCCGGCAACACACCGAGCAATCTTCAATATAATGGCTATCAATATTGGCTGGATCAATAAACAAAACAATGGCTTCGCCGCAATACGGGCACTGCGCCGGCCAACAGAGAAAACTGTTCACGAACTGGCCAGAGATTACTCAGCGACGCTTTGTTTGCGTGATTGCAGATAAGCATCTCGGATGCTCAGGTAAGGGTCTATGGAGTCGTCCGTTAACGCTTCATAGCTATCATTATCCAGTGATAGGTAATTGATAGTATCCAATGCCTTGGCCGCCAGCGCATCCTGATTATTAAAAGCGTAATAAATCGGATCAACCAAGGCATCGCCCAAAACTCCGACTCCGTCTCTGAGGCTGCTAGGACCCAATATCGGTATGACGATATAAAAACCATGGCCAACACCGTAGCTGGCCAGCGTCTGACCGAAGTCTTCTGAGTGTTTTTCCAAGTTGAAATGTTTATCTGCAGGGTCAAACAATCCTGCAATACCGATCGTCGTATTGATACCAAAGCGCGCCAGCTCGGTTCCTGTTTTTTTCAGCTTGAGTTGCAATAGTGAATTAATCACTCTCATCGGCGTTAATAAATTGGAAAAAAAGTTTGCCCCCGATTTTCGAACCGGTTTGGGTACGACGCGAAAACCTTTTGCCACAGGCTTGATCACATAACGATAGGCGCCATCATTAAACCAAAAGATTCCGCGATTAACCGGTTCCAGCGGATCCCACACGCTGATTTCTTCAATATCAAGCAGCGCCTCTTGCGCAACGACAGCCTCATCAGAAAAATCGTCGTCTAAAAATTCAGCGTCATCGAACTCTGGAAAATCGATGCCCTGGTCGGCATAAAGCGTCCATGGCATAGCGCAAAATAGTGCGAACAACAGCGCATAGGCACGCGGCATCAATAAGAGTTTTCCTAACACCATTTTTTTCTGTTCCCTAAGGACATTACAATTTTTTACCATCAGGCACGATTAGCATTACGCACGGATCCCGCTGTTCCCTATTATTTGTCTACAATATGACTCGCCACTTACAGATTGGGATACAATACCCAAAAATTCGTCACCCAGGTCAAGGCTCATGATTGAAGGCTCAGACACCAGCATCTGGCAAGGTTTGCTGTTTGGCGCCGCAGCATTGCTCATTATTTTTTTATTCAAACCTGGCATTAAAACTGCCTTCCAGCAAAGTCGGGAAGCTGAAGATAAAGACTGGCTTGGCGTCTTGTTTCCCATCGGCCTAGTCGTTTTGTTTGTCATATTATTACTCTCCATGGTCTAAGCCATTGCCACCGAAAGCCATTGCCCTAAGGCAGGGGCTGATCCGTACCAGGCCCACACAAGCCAGCCTGCGGCAGCCAAAATTAACAAAGCCGCCAGCATATACCGCCCGTATCGAGGGCGTCGCAGTTTACTTGAAATGCCAAGCTGCTGCAGCCGCGACCAGGCCTGTTGTATGCTGTCCTGTACCGGGCCGGTTTCACTGGCAAAGACCTCCCCTAACTCCTGGCGCACATACACATTATCCGGCTTACCCCAGGGGAATTCGCTGTCGTCAGAAAACACCAGGTAACCGTTAGTGCAGTGTTGACCAGTCAAATTATTAATCGCCATAATTTGATACTGCAGCTCCACCAATGGATTGCTAAAACGATAACTACCATGGCGTACAGTCTGAGTCCACTGGTCAACATTGGCATCGCCAAAAATCTTACCCGCAAAAGGCTTTTCGTTGAAGATAGCTATTCTGTCTGGCAATAATAGCAGGTGAGCGATATAGACATTGCCTCCGACACCGTCGGGGACAATAACATCGTGCAGGCTATCCCGGGCTATGCGCCTAAATATGCCGAAACGCTTGCTGGCTCGCAGGCTGTCCAGCAAACCGGGCAACACTACCAGCCCAGCAAGCAATAACAGCAGCATCAGCAATAACGCAAACCAGAATGGTTCAAACCAAAAGCGCTGTAACAAAACCTGTAGTTGTGAAAAAAAAGAATCCAACAACCAAGCTAGTCCGTGTTCGGCCACTTTGCAAAGCTGCACCTGTCGAAAACATCGCTACCGGCGCTTTTTATAGGCAATATAGCACTATCACCAAATACCTCAAAAACCGGCTTTGCACTTTCGTCTCCGGACTCGGCATCATGTTCAAACTGGGCAATATCAGCCTGTGTCAACACTGTCGATACAAACACAGCAAGCTCATCCGTTATCATATATTTCTACTATATCCATATATCCGCTTAGCGTCGATTCACCCGTCACCTTACGTGCCAAAACCCAAACAAAGAAACTGCTCTATATTTCTAATGATATCGGCGTCTGATTTAGCGACTAAAGTCATCTACAGGCAAACACTGCCCCCGTGGTCAGATCACTGCTTTCTTAACTCTGTAGCCACCACACCTGGCTCGAGCACACCAACACTGATGGAATCATGTCCTTCTTCGCCAAGGATAAACTTTCACTCAAGCCGGCACGATCTGCACTGTGCTTTATCTATAGGGCTATTCTAATCGCTGCTGAAATTGTTTCTTTAACTCCTCGATCTGCTTTTGCATATCCGCCGCAGTGGGCATACCGTCCGCACCACTGGCACCCATTCCAAATCCATCCATGCCTGCCATAGGGTCCTGTGGCGCAGCAGGTAATACCACCGGGCCACCCGTTTCTTTCTTTAGCGATAGCAGACTAAAACTCCCTGCGTCATCCGTCATTTGCAAAAAACCACCTTTGACCCCCATGAAGACATCTCGAGCCTTCATCATATCGGTAATCCCGGCTGGCGCGCCTAGTTTTCCGGCACGTTTAGCCATAGGCTCAAAGAAATTAAATTGATCCTCACTCAATTGCTTGATGTCCTTATGGCTACTCAAAACAATGGTGGCTTCATGGCTGATACGCCCGTTTTCCCGGACGATCACTTTATAAAGCTGGCCCGGGTAACCGGCATGTTCCACTTTTTTCTTTAAGTCGAGCAGTTCAATCTCCTGATTGTTCTCCACATCCGTAGGCGGTCGCTGCATCGATCGAAATGCAGCCATTTTTTCCATCATTTCATCCATATTAACAACCTGCCATTCGCCTCGGTTTTGAGCTGCAGAATAATTGACGCCGTCGATACGATACATGCCAGCAACTTGGCCATCAGCCTGTCTGAACAACATCGAGGCATTTTTACCGTCTACAGTAAAAATCATACGCATTGATCCGCTATCGCTTTTATCAAGAATTTCGAACTCAGCAACATAAGCCGCCGATGCCACAGTTAGCACCATAAGCAACAGGGCTGCAATTAAAGCTGTTATTAACTTCTTCATCACTGACCTCCACGCTGTTCAATCTATCGAATAATTTTTCTCCACATAATCATTCACCATGTTCTGAAACTCGTTAGCAATATGATCCCCCTTTAAAGTGATATGACGTTTACCATCAATGTAAACGGGCGCGACGGGGCGCTCGCCTGTACCAGGCAAACTAATGCCGATATTGGCGTGCTTACTCTCACCCGGGCCATTCACGACACAACCCATGACGGCAACAGTCATGTCTTCGACACCAGGATACTGTTTACGCCAAACCGGCATTTGGTGACGCAAATACGATTGAATATCTTGTGCTAACTGCTGAAAGTATTCGCTGGTAGTACGACCGCAACCTGGGCAGGCCACCACTGTCGGTGTGAATGCTCGCAGCCCCAAAGACTGCAGGATCTCCTGCGCCACCAGGACTTCTTGCGTTCTGTCACCACCCGGTTCTGGTGTCAGGGAAATACGGATGGTATCGCCAATGCCTTCTTGCAGTAATATACTGAGCGCGGCGGTCGAGGCGACAATGCCTTTGGCACCCATGCCGGCCTCAGTCAAGCCCAGATGAAGCGGATAATCACTGCACGTAGCCAGATCACGATAAACCTCGATCAAATCCTGCACACCCGACATCTTGCAAGAAAGAATGATTTTATTGTGGGCAAGGCCCAGCTCTTCGGCCTTGGCAGCACTGGACAAAGCGGATTCGATAAGCGCGGCATGGGTGACTTCGTTTAATGGCTTGGGGAACTCGCTGGCGGCATTATCATCCAGCATGCGCGCTAGCAGCTCCTGATCGAGGCTACCCCAATTAACACCGATACGAACCGGTTTATCGTACCGACAGGCAAATTCAATCATCTTGGCAAACTGCGGATCACGCCGACTACCCAGGCCAACATTACCAGGATTGATCCGATACTTGGCCAGCGCCTCAGCGCAGGCGGGATGCTTTTCAAGCAAGGTGTGACCGTTGAAATGAAAATCACCCACCAGCGGCACATCAATACCCATGGCCTCGAGCCGTTCACGGATGTAGGGAATTTGTCGCGCCGAGTCTTCATTGTTAACTGTTAGACGCACCAACTCTGAACCTGCCTTGGCCAATTGCGCAACTTGCTGGACGCTGGATTCAAGATCAGCAGTATCAGTATTGGTCATCGACTGCACCACCGTTGCAGCACCGCCACCAACCGTGTGCTTACCTACTTTTACTGCCACAGTGACTCGTCGTTGCGCCTTGCTTTGTGCCTTACTCATGTTGCTCCCGCAATGAATCGTTTATACCAGCATTGTAAACGATTAGGGCACTAAAACGGATATTCGAAGCCTAATGGAAAGAGATGAGATACAGCCGCAAACGGACACGTTATCGAAATGAAAATTATTCCTATTTACCTTTTAAAACAAACACTTAAGTTGACACCAACAGTACTGAATGATAGCCTGCTCGCATATTTTTAGGCCAACATTATCTCGCAGGAGCAAACACCATGAAAGGCGATGCCAAGGTTATAGAATATTTAAACGGTGCACTGAAAAACGAATTAACCGTTATTAACCAGTTCTTTTTGCATGCGAAAATGTACGAAAATTGGGGTTTAAAGAAGCTGGGGAAAATAGAATACGCAGAATCATTCAGCGAGATGAAACATGCTGAGCGAATTATTGACCGTATCTTGCTACTTGAAGGCTTACCGAACCTGCAAGACCTTGGCAAACTGATGATTGGTCAGGATGTGCCCGAGGTTTTGGCAGCCGATCTGAAACAGGAATACCTGGCACGTGAACATTACATCGCCGGAATTGCTCATTGCGAAACAGTCAAAGACTATGTCACACGCGACTTGTTTACCGAAATATTGGAAAGCGAGGAAGAACACATCGACTGGCTGGAAACCGAACTGGGATTGGTCGATAAACTGGGCATCCAAAACTACTTGCAGTCTGCCGCCTACGACATGCCGGAATAAAATCAGCTCAGCAGACCCTATGCAACAAGGGCTGCAATGCAGCCCTTGTTATCGTTTACAGTTTATCTATTACGGAACCGCTGGCACAGGATCTCTGCTTTGCCCTGCTAAATAACCCTGCAGCTATGTCCGCTAGCGGGCCAAACTCACTTGCCGCCACATCTATATCGCTGTGATAGCAGCATAATGCATCTGCTGGCCTTCATGCCGCCTGTCAATGGATTCACGCAGACATTGTTTGGCATGGCATGAACACTTGCCACATTGGGTCGCAACACCCAAGGTAGCCGACAATTCTTTCAGTGATCGCACACCCTCATCAACAGCTGACTCAATATCCCGCTCGGTGATACCGTGACAGAGACAGACATACATTGGCTGAACCCCCTGGATGAGAAATACATAAAACATTCACTTAGGATCCACAATAATGCTAATGATAATGATTGTCAATAAGATTTGAATACCGGTTAATGACTGCCTAGCAACTGAACTATGCGAAAACCCGCAACATAGGTTCCGGCTGCTGAGCCTAATGTTGTCAGCAAAAACACCAGCAGCGTGCGCGATACCCGGTTCTGATACCAGCCTTTAAACGAGGTCGCGTCTGTTCTGAGGCGTTTAAAGTCCATCACCCTAGGCTTGCGTAGCACGGTCTCGACCAGGCCGGTAACCATCCCTACCCCCAGCATCGGATTGAGCGAGGTCAGTGGCGCCGCCAAAAATGCTGTGACAATGGTTAGCGGGTGGGCGAGAGCAATAATGCCGCCTAAAGCCGCCAAGCCACCGTTAATAAGCAACCACTCCAATAGCAACTGCCAACCCAGCTCCGGACTGCGCGAGAAGCCAATTGCAAACCCGGTAACCACCAAAACGGCTACCAACCATGGCAGCCATTTGGTCATGCCGCGCCCTGCTGGAATCGTGCCTAGCGCGCGTAAACGCTGGCCCAGATCATCCGCCGGAGCATCCATATATTTGGCCATACCATTGAGGTGACCTGCGCCGACCACTGCCAGAACCTTTTCGCCGGGATGCTCGTTAGCGTATTGCACCAGCTTGGCCGCCATATATTGGTCACGCTCATCGACCAAGGTCGCGTAAATCTCTGGCGCTTCACCCGAGAATTCGCTAAACACCTGGTTTAACATATCACCACGCTTCAGCTCTTCGATATCGGCCTCGGAAACATCGGCACGACTCAACAAGCTGCCAAAGAGTCCCGTCACCAGCATCATGCGCTTCCACCACGGTACACCTTTGTAAACACGTCGCAATGTGGTGCCGATATTGCGATCAATCAGTAGCAGCGGCGTATCAGATTCACGGGCAAGAGCTATTGCCATGCGCATCTCGGCGCCCGGCTTGATATCCAGCTTGTCGGCCAAACGTTGTTGGTACGCACTTAACATAAGCCCGGCGGCCACCATGGGTACCTTGCCCGCACGAATCACCTGAAATAAATCAAGCTGCGCATCCGCTTCGGCATCATCCATTGAATGCAGCCGATCAGCACACAGCTCGATCGCCACCGCGTCAAACCGGTGCTCGGCGATTAAGGCAGCTACGGCGTCGGCGCTGACCTGGGAGACATGCGCTGTACCGAGAATGGTGAACTCAGTACCATTGATCTGTCGCACAATAAGCGGTTGATTATCCGCCAGTGAAGGATGGTTATCGGTCATGATGAGTTCCAGTGCTGACGCTGTTTCAGCGTTAGTTGTTTTCCGGTTTGAGCAAAATCCAGTTGCCTGAGAAATGACATCCCCAGTAAAATCTCTTCGCCATCCATATGTGGGTTGATGCTGGCGCGCACTTTGCGCAAACGGATAGGCCCAAGCTCTACCTGCTCAAGTTCGGTAGCATAGACCTGCACTACCCCGTTTGCCGTCATAACGCGGTGTCCGACACCTCGGCGCAGGCCAACACGCTGCGCGATTTGCTCAGGAATGCTGACATCAGTGGCACCCGTATCCAATAAAAACACTACGTCATGGCCATTGATTTTACCGTTGGCCACGTAATGACCAAAGCGGTTGCGCTCTAATATGACTTCGGCATTACCCTCAGCACTGATACGACCTGTCACCTGTTGGTTTGGATTGCGCTGTTTGTCAAGCAAGCCACCAAAAAAGTAGGTCAAACCCAACAAAACCAGCACCCACATGGCATAGATCATCCACTGACCCAAGCGTTGGCCGTCAGGTGTTTGCCGCTGATAGTTTGTCATTAAGGAAGTGTTGGGGCGCTGTAGTAGAAATAAAACCGTTATTTTGATATATCCTGGCTGACACCACTCAGATCCAAATTAGGCATTGAGATCCGGAATCAGTTCACTTTCCATACTCGCAATCATATCTTTCAATAACAGTTTGCGCTTTTTTAGCCGCCGCAAGCGTACTTGATCCACTGCAAGATCTTGCACCAATGCGGCTATCGCCTGGTCCAAATCACGGTGCTCGACCTTCAACTCCTGTAAATCAGCCCGTAATTGCAGCTGTTCATTTTCTTGGTCATTAATCCCCATCATCCCTATCCACCTGATTTACTGCGCCATGGCAGATATCGCGGCATTATAACAAGACTATGGTAGTCTTCGATATACAGTTGTATTTTGCCAACAAGCAATACCCCTAGTCTCTTGATAATTTTAATCCTCAGCTAAACTTTTGTGAATTTTAATCGCTAGCCTATCGGTTCTGCCGGTAACGGCCACCGCTAACTATTTTGGAGTGATCATGCTTGCACCCAGCAACACCTTATTACGACAATTGTTGGTTGGGGTCAGTCTCATTTTTCTGGCTCATACTGCCTCGGCAGCCCCGCGGGCAGAGTTGATTGACTTTTGGTTGGCCAGCGATGAACGCAGTAGCCGTGTTATTGACCATCAAGCCTGGCAGGATTTTCTTGATCATTATCTTGTTGCAGATGACAGCGGCGTCAATCTGCTCAAGTATAGGGATGTCAGCGACGCCGACCACCAAGCCCTTAAGAGCTATCTGAACACCTTGCAAGCTATCGATCCACGCCAATACAACCGCGCGCAGCAAATGGCTTACTGGATAAATTTATACAATGCGCTCACGGTCGATATCGTGCTCGATGCCTACCCGGTTAAATCAATCCTCAAAATTGACGGATCCTTCTTTTCGCCGGGACCATGGAACAAGAAAACCCTCAAGATCTCCAACCAGAAATTGAGCCTGAATGACATCGAACATGGTATTCTGCGCCCGATCTGGAAGGACTCGCGCATTCATTACGCGGTTAACTGTGCCAGCTACAGTTGCCCAAACCTTAGAGCGACCGTCTATACGGCTGAAAATGTCGATGACCAGTTAACGCTTGCGGCAAAAGATTACATCAATAATCCGAGGGGGGTTGCTGTCGATGGTAAAGACCTTTTGTTGTCCAAGATATTCGACTGGTACCAGATCGATTTTGGCAATAATGAGCGCGAATTACTGAACACATTGGCAAACTATGCTGCGCCCGAACTCGCCGAGCGCCTGAGGAAGCACGATGGCGATATCGACTATGATTACGACTGGAGCCTAAACGAAGCCAAATAAATACCAAGGCATAGTGCAACCGAATTAAGTTATTTCTGTGCGCAACGTAAGCATTGCCTGATCAGACCGACCTATCTAATTCAAACTAATAATAGCTAGCTATAGAGGACCAAATGAGCAAGGGAAAACTTATTGTCGTCGCCGTCATCGCAGCATTAATCGTCTCATTCTTTGTTTTTGATCTCGGTCAGTATTTTACGCTGGATTACTTTAAATCACAGCGCGAAGCCATTGATGCCTACTATAATGTGAATCCAGCCAGGCTGGCGCTCATTTTTTTCTTTATCTATGTCGCCGTCGCGGCACTCTCCTTACCCGGCGCTGCACTGATGACGTTGGCTGCCGGAGCCATATTCGGCTTAGGCGTAGGCCTGTTACTGGCGTCTTTTGCCAGCTCTATCGGTGCGACATTAGCCTTCCTGGCCTCGCGCTTTGTACTGCATGACAGCGTGCAAAGAAAATTCGGCCGTAACCTCGCGCCTATTAACGAAGGGATAAAGAAAGAGGGCGGCTTTTACCTTTTTACGCTACGACTCGTGCCCGTCTTCCCTTTCTTCGTGATTAACCTATTAATGGGCCTGGTTCCCATCAAGACCTGGACATTTTACTGGGTTAGTCAACTCGGCATGCTTGCGGGCACTTTTGTCTATGTCAATGCCGGCACTGAACTGGGTAAAATCGAATCACTAAGCGATATCGTTTCACCTGGCCTGATTTTCTCGTTCGTCCTGTTAGGTATCTTCCCGCTCATTGCAAAAAAAATCATCCATGTCATCAAAACCAGCAAGGTAATGAAACACTATCCGAAACCAAAGAGTTTTGATACCAATCTGGTGGTCATCGGTGCTGGCTCAGCAGGCCTGGTTACCTCCTACATCGCAGCCGCTGTGAAAGCAAAAGTGACTCTAATAGAACGCCATAAGATGGGCGGCGACTGCCTCAATACAGGCTGTGTTCCCAGCAAGGCCATCCTCCGTTCAGGCAAAATGCTGTCTTATATGAAACGTGCCAAGGAGTTTGGCTTTAAATCGGCCAGCGCTGATTTTGAGTTTAAAGATATTATGGAACGGGTGCAAAAGGTGATTAAAACCATCGAACCGCACGATTCTATCGAACGTTACAGCAAACTGGGAGTGAATTGCATCACCGGCGAGGCCAGGGTGACGTCCCCCTACACGGTAGAAGTTAATGGCGAAACCATTACTACGCCTAATATCGTTATTGCCACGGGCGCACGCCCTTTTGTACCGCCTATTGAAGGGCTCGACAAAATAAAATATCTGACATCAGACAACATTTGGGACATTCGAGATTTACCCAAGCGCCTGGTCGTATTGGGTGGCGGCCCCATCGGTTGCGAACTGGCCCAAGCCTTTTCTCGCCACGGCGCTGAGGTATCGCTGATCGAGATGGCGCCGCGCATTATGATTCGCGAGGATGAGGAAGTTTCGCAAATCGCCAGGGAGAAGTTTGAGTCGGAAGGAATCCGCATACTGACGGATCATCGCGCTGCCCGCGTTGAAGTCAATAATGGCGAAAAACAACTGCTCTGCATCCATAACGATACTGAAACCATTATTCCTTTTGATGAGATACTGATTGCCGTCGGCCGTGCCGCCAATACCAAGGGCTTTGGCCTGGAAGAGCTCGGCGTAGCCATTTCCCCGCGCGGCACAATTGAGGTTGATGAGTATCTACGCAGCAGCATCCCCACCATCTTAGCCTGTGGCGACGTCGCTGGTCCGTATCAATTCACCCACACGGCTGCCCACCAAGCCTGGTATGCTGCGGTCAACGCGCTATTCGGTAAGTTTAAAAAATTCAAGGTAGATTATTCAGTTATTCCATGGGCCACATTTACTGACCCCGAGGTGGCACGTGTTGGCCTCAATGAGAGCGACGCCAAAGCGAAAAACATCAAATACGAAGTCACACGTTATGATATTGACGATCTTGATCGCGCCATTGCCGATCAAGAGGCACACGGTTTCATCAAAGTGTTAACCGTGCCGGGCAAAGACAGGATACTTGGTGTCACCATTGTCGGTCATCACGCCGGTGACTTGATTGCCGAATACGTAATGGCGATGAAATACAATATCGGGCTAAACAAGATACTCGGCACCATCCACATTTACCCAACGCTGGCCGAGGCAAACAAATATGTTGCCGGTAACTGGAAACGCGCCCACGCACCGCAAAAAGTTTTGCAATGGGTGGAACGTTTCCATAGCTGTCGCCGCAGCTAAGGAATCTGCATAACAGTTCCCCTCGCTATTCAACTAGCGCCCCGTCCGATAACATACCCTCCACGAGGGACTGATTTTGTTAGACCGTCATCGATTCCCGCTTTCACTGGGGAGACAGATGGGTGCTCGTGTAATTGCTTTCTTGGCGAAAGCAATTACTAGATACGATGAGTAGTTCGAACCACAATGGGGCGGCCGAGCAGCTCTTCATCACGTTGATAACGACGATTCGTTGACAACATCGACGAAATAATAACCGATAGCATTGCGAGCGCACCCAAGCATATTGAAATCTCAAAAACCGTCATAATTCGTTCTCCTTGACTTTACTGAGTTAAAGATATCGACGGTCGCGACAATGACTGAACAAGTCTAATGACGAATCTTGGTGACGTAGTTCTCAAAATCAAACTTTGGACTGTGTGGTGGCGTATGACATTGTGCACACATCTGCTCAGGCGCCCAACTCTGATGTCCCAAGGCTAATCGCCCGGCCGATTGCGCGTGTGCTCGCCCTTCACCGTGGCACGACTCACACTGTACATTTTTCAAGTACCCGGTGCTATCGATATCAATAAAGCCGCCGGGCTTGTTGAAACCCACGCTGTGGCAAGCAATACATTCGGGATCAAATGCCTTATTCACCCGCTCAAGGGTAGAAAATGCCTTGGCATGCCGACTTTTCTTGTAAATGCTGTGTGCTTCGACATGACAGGCCTGACAGGCTTTATCGCCGATAAAGGGACTTACCGCTTGTACTTTTCTCGCTTCACGCTTGCGTATCACACTGGTTTGATAGGCCTTAGCCACTGCGTCATTATAGGCCTGATACCAGGCTTCAAGACGTTTGGCATTGGGCACTGCCGGCGGCAACGAAATCACCTCATGACGCCAACCGGCTATGCCCTTGCCCGGCTCAAATTGCACACTAAGTTTACCAAGACGCAGACCTCTCGAACCGGCTTGCAATACCAGGGTTCCATCCACCAATTCTGGTGCCGGGTATTCTTCATAGGCCGACTTCACAATCAGCACATCGACATCGGCTAATGGCAGTTTTTCCTGCGCCTGTGCCAACGAATAGGTAGAGGCCAGCACCGTCATCACACCCGATTCGCGCGCCCGGCGCAAAGCCAGCGAAAGTGGGGCTAGCGATTCACTGACAACGCGGTGATTTCCCTGCATGGCGCGATATGGAGAATCTTCCGGCGCCAACCAGCTATAAAATGCCAAGGACTTCTCACCATGTGTAATAGTATAAGAGGCGGCAAACTCATCGCCCAGCCAATTGCTCGCCACCCAAGGCAGGGTTTCCCTTTGAGCAAACCCGACCCCATAACGAATATCAGGCCATTGCACACCGATAGCGTCATAACCCAGCTGCGCATAGCCATCAAAAATGAACTTCGATTTAAGCCTTTCCTCAAGCAAACCGTTATTGACCAGGCCACCAGCAGAGATAACAAAAATCCCAGGGGTTTCGGCACGCAACTCATCCAGCTTCTGAGCACGCCGCATAATACCACCGGAATTGCCTTCTATACTGCAGCCACACGGCTCTAGCTCGCCATTCAGATTACCGCTGTAAACCAGGGAATAGGTGACAGGATCAGCCTGTGCGACAAACGCACTTAGCAGCCCAAGCAACAATATTATTGGGCTGAACACATGATATTTCCTGATTGTCATAAAACCTCTTTCCGAAAAATACTAATATTGCCTTTCTGAACAAAAACAATACCACAAGTTCTGACCACATTTTCCCGACTCGATAATCGTTTGTCACCATTGCCGGTATAAACAGTTCGTGCTAGCTAACACCAAGCCGGCCATTGTAGAATAGGCCCCTAGATAGCAGAAACAAGGCGAACAATGCCGGTACAAATACGAGAAAAAATGCTCATTCAATAACATTCTAGGAGGTTAGGTTATGGCAAACCATCATGGCATGGGAACGCTACAGGGAATTAACGCATTTTGCCACTACGGTTACCAAGAACAACGCGGTGACCGTTTTGGCCGCTTATTCGATATTCCCCCACTCTTCACTCCCGCACCCGATCTTCTCGCGCTGGGTGCACAAGGCGGCGCTCTGGATGGCGGCAAACGCGCCTGTCGTACTCAGACCGTTGCCGTAGGACAAATCTTTTTTGGTCAGTTTCTTGATCACGATATTACTTTAGACGTTAGCACCAGCCTGTCATCAGTCGTGTCAGATGAAAGCGAAATTGACAACGCCCGCACCCCGACACTCGACCTTGATTGTGTCTATGCGCAAGGGCCGGAAGCAAGTCCATTCCTTTACCACGCTACAGGAGACTATGCCGGCATCAAACTGCTGACCGGTGCCGACGGAACAGCAGCGACTCAAAGCGCCAATCTTGCAAAAAACGATCTGTCACGTACCCCTCACGGTACCGCCATTATTGGCGACCCACGTAATGATGAAAACCGCGTGCTATCACAGTTGCAACTGGCAATGATACGCTTCCACAACAAGGTCGTTGACATATTAAGCAGCGAATACGAAGGCAGCGAATTGTTTGAAGAAGCACGCCGCACTGTTAGCTGGCATTATCAATGGGTTGTCATCCATGATTTTCTGCCACAGCTGTGTGGCAACGCCGTGGTCTCTGACATTCTCGGCAATGGACGCAGCTATTACTGCGCCGATGATAATGACCCCTTTATTCCGGTTGAGTTTTCGGTAGCTGCCTACCGCTTTGGTCATTCAATGATCCCGCAAAAAGTGCAAATACAAAAAGGCAAACCTGCGCTGGAGCTGTTTGGTTCCGTACTGGGTGAAGGCTTTGCCCCATTGTCGAGTCCAAAGGGAGTCGTTGACTGGAACGAATTGCTTGAAACCAATGCCGGCCGCAGTGTACAAAAAGCTGAAAAACTTGATAGCAAGCTGGCCACTGACTTACTCAAGCTACCATTTATCCCCTCTGATGACGTCCAGTCGCTGGCCACTCGCAACTTATTACGCGGTCAGGCCTTTCAACTTCCTTCAGGGGAAAATGTGGCCCATGCATTGGATCGCAGCGACACTGAAATCAATAAAGTCAGCCGTGCTGCGCAGACCATAGCCGGCAAAAAAATCGACCTGTCGAACGGCACACCCTTATGGTTTTATTTATTGGTCGAAGCAGAAAAAATCGGTCGTGAAACCAGCAGTGGCCACTTTGACAAAGGTGAAGGCCTGGGACCTGTTGGTGCTCGCATTATCGCTGAAACCGTGCTTGGTCTGATTGAGCTCGACTCGCGCTCATTCCTTGCGCAAAACCGCAGTTGGCAGCCTGCCGACGGTGTCGGCGTCTCCACAGTGGGTGAGATGCTCACATTTTAGTCGCCTATGGTATTTGTCAGGAGGGCCTGAACAGGCCCTCCTCTCTTCCATAAAGTTATGCAATTAACTAGCGTAACTGACTAAACACATAGTCAGAATCTTTTACCTGTTCATGACACGCGAAACAGCCAGCGCCACCATCGCTGACAAGACGTTGATCTTTGCTGTCTCCGGCAAAGCCTTCAAACCCCCAACCTCCTGTCGAGCTGAAATGTTTCGAGTCCTTAACCATTACGCCGGTCAGCTTGCGGTCACCCTCCTGTAAAGCGCCGCCGCCTTCAATACTATTGAATAAATCAAACACGATCACCGAGCCGTCGGCAAATTGTCTATTAGAAAATCCCTCCATTGCCAGCTTGTTGGCGTAGACATGGTGAATCCCTTCAAACGGATCAGCCAGCGCATGGTCGGCATAAAGTACCATTGACTTCACATGGTACCAATCTCGGAAATTATCAGGGTATGCCACACTATGTTCTGCTTTGACACCCGCCGTAACAGCTATGGTAGATATGGCAATAAAAACGATAGTTGAAACTTTCATTTCTCATCTCCTGCTCACTTTTAGTATCGAGTCAATACAGTATACCTGCATTAAGGTGTAGTCAAGCTAGTATGTATCCGATACTATTAACCACCAATTGTACGAGAAGCTGTATGTAGTATGAAGAACAGTCAGCACCTGTTGGGGCTCATTGAGCGCATAGGCAATCTGCTCAGATTAGAGGAACGTGAGCTTGGCAAGGCAGACGGCCTGCAGCCTGTGCATGTGCAAGTACTTGAATACCTCTCACTCTGCAATCGCTTCAGCAATACGCCTTTATCTCTCAGCCGCTATCTCGGCATCAGTAAGGGCACGGTGTCACAGTCTGTTATTGTCTTGGAAAACAAAGGGTTAATTAAGAAAGTTCAAGACAATAATGATCGTCGTATCGTGCATCTTGTGCTCAGCGAGACGGGCAAGAACGTCGTCAAAAACGCGTTCGCCAATGAGCGCTGGAGCAATACTTGTGAACGACTTCCGGCGCAGCAGCGCGAACGCATGGCCGAAGATTTGGCGCAACTGTTACTTGAACTGACCCGCCAGCATAGTATGCAAAGCTTTGGTGTGTGCCGAACCTGTAAGTATTTTACTTACGAGAACAGCAACTATAGTTGCGCATTGCTGCAAATTCCACTGAAAGCTAGCGAAACCGCCAAACTTTGCCATGAACATTGCTTTTTCGATAGCAAAACGGGTAGCGACGAGTCCTTATCAGTACCCTAGAGCGCATCTATCGCGCTATCGTAGTCCGGCTCATCGGCAATCTCGCCGACGAGCTGCGAAAACACCACCTTATTATCGCCATCAAGCGCTATCAGCGCACGTGCAGTAATGCCTGCCAACGGGCCATCTTCAATTAACACACCGTAATCTTTAGCAAAATTACGTGAGCGCATCATCGCCAATGGGATGACGTTATCGAGACCTTCACCTTGACAAAAACGTAACATCGCAAAAGGCAAGTCCGCCGAGACAATCAGCACAACCACATCTTCACGCCCTTTTGCAAACTCATCAAATTTTTTGGTGGAAAGCTGGCAAACCGGTGTATCCAGGCTCGGGACAATACTGATCAGCTTTTTCTTGCCAGCATAGTTGGCCAGGCTCACATCATTTAAGTCCTTATCTACCAGACGAAAATCCGGAGCTACGCTACCGACCGCAGGCACATCGCCGTTGGTGTGAATTTCATTGCCCTTTAAGGTGATTGTCGCCATTACTGTCTCCTACAGATAAAACCGGAGACAGCACTGTAATACAGTAGCGCTATTGCGGCAACACAAAGGTATTCTGATTCATTTCTTGGATCTGAATATAAAAAACAACTCAATAGGTTCCGGCACCATGCACCTGCTGGATTCGACCAAGGGTTGCTAGCGCGGTCTGGTTAAGCAATGCGCTATAGACATCGACGAATGCATGCTTAGCTGAATCCGGTGCCGGCAAAGATTGATCATTTGACTATTGGATAAATTGGTCACGTCTGGGGCCCATCGATACACACAAAACGCGGTAAATACAGACGCCAATGTGCAGTTTTTCATCTTTATTTGATCGAGGAGAAAAAAGTGAAACGAAGTTATTCCCATCATTCACACTTTCCCCAAGCCACTCTTTTAGCTCAGGGGCAGCAGATCAATACTCTGTTCTGTCGCAAGCTGACGTGACACGTTACAACATGTGCGTTCGCCTGGAGTCATTGTGGAAAGGTTCCAGCTAGCTTTGTTGTTCTCGGCCAGGCTATTTTTCGTGCTGGATTTGTACCCCCTTTATCTCGCTGGGAGTAGAAATAAACAGCTTCCCGCAACTTAGCTAGAGTCGGTTCTGAAAAACCCATATTCAACGACTATGTTGCCATTGAGCTATTGGACTCATCATCCAGGAAAATATTTGCCAGATATTCTGGCGCCAAAAATAGACTTCCCGTATCCATTTCTTGAAGTTGAAGGCGGCGGCAGCCATCAGCAGGTTGATTTGATCGCCCGTAAACCCTTTTAAGAAGTTTCGATTGAGTCGGTGGTCAGACTTTAAATGCCCAATCACCGGCTCTATGGCTGCACGTCGTTGAAAGCGTTTGCGCATTTCATCTTGCATGGCTTTTGAGGCATTTTTTCGCGGTGGTTTGGGAATGTATATCCAGGTATTGCTGATCTTGCTTTTACCTCGATAACCTCGGTCGCCCAAACAGATCTTTCGGACATGGCCGAGGATGCGCTCTATTTGAGTAAACACATCAGGCAGGGTATGTCCGTCATAATCGGGATAGGGGGATGCCTCACGACATCCCTCCTCCCACACCACCTGGCATACGGATCACGTACCAAGGCGGTTCATTATCTTGTCGGTGGACATCATGCTACCAAGGTGGGTAGCCCCAAGTTTCTAAAGTACCTGTTTGGCAAGG
>WGFU01000025.1 GCA_015492075.1 Gammaproteobacteria bacterium | reverse complement strand
CTTGCGCACCCAGATTATCAATCATATCCCGAAGGCTGTTTCTGCCAGAAACTTGTCCCATCATCATGGCCACAAATTGCGACCACCGCGAGTTTTTACGGAAAGCTCTGCCAGAATGATGCTGTTTTGCCAGTGTTTCAAATTCATGTCCCGGAAGTAGTTTCAGCAGTTGTGCAAATACCGTATTATTATGTGCCATGGCTTGGTTATTCCTTTTTGTTCAATAAGTTGTAAGCATTCTCATTGTAACAATATGTGAATAACTCAAGCCTCCTTATATCAAGTTAATGGGACAACAGTGGT
Source organism: Gammaproteobacteria bacterium (assembly GCA_015492075.1). Taxonomy (GTDB): domain Bacteria; phylum Pseudomonadota; class Gammaproteobacteria. The sequence goes on along the minus strand of WGFU01000025.1, from coordinate 30,832 downwards.
TCTAAATATATGTAAAATCGGACCGATGATAGAATTATTCGTTAGATAACAAGGAGTGTAGCGGTGAGTGATCAACAGCAATTAACAAAAGGGATAGCCTCACATGGCATGTGGAAGCAACGCTTGGTCGATGCGATAGAAAACGGAAAAAGTGAGTGGCAGCCAGAAACAGTTTGCCAGGATGATCAGTGTGAATTTGGTAAATGGTTGTATTCCTGTACGCCACAGGACAGAGCTTCTGAGCACTATCCAAAAGTTAAAAGACTGCATGCGGAATTCCATAAAGTGGCTGCAAATGTACTACAGCTCGCGCTTAATAAGGAGCGGGAAGATGCCGAAAAGGCTATTGGTCACGGCAGTAAATATGCTGATATTTCTTCAGAACTGACCCGATCCATGATGGAATGGAAAAAGACTCTGATATAGACTTTAATGTAGTGTAAGAACTGGCAGGTGAACTGCCATATTTCTGCTACAGCGTATTACAGGCTTTGCAAGAAATTCATGCGCGGAGATAGATGAAGCGGGAGCTGGTTGTTGTCTTTTTTTGAGATTAATAAAAGACTGCCATAAAGGCGAAAAACAATAATTGGAAAAACACCTCGCCGATTTCTGTTCCCGACAAAATCGGCATTGCCCACGTCTTTTTGGGTCGGGTTCTGTCTTTGCAGGAATGACGAGAAGTTGAGTCTCTGTTTCCACATGAATGGCTGGTAGGCAGGAATAACTATTTAATGCAGTTCGTTCGCTGCATACAAGGTATTCTGTAGTAAGGTCGCTACTGTCATGGGTCCCACCCCGCCTGGAACCGGTGTAATCCAACTGGCTTTTTCTGCGGCCGCTGCAAAATCAACATCTCCCGTGAGCGTGCCATCGGCCTGGCGATTAATGCCGACATCAATCACAATGGCGCCTTCTTTTATCCATTGGCCTTGAACGATGCCAGGTTTGCCGACTGCGGCCACGACGATATCGCCCTGGCTGACATGGTGGGACAGGTTTTTGGTGAAGCGGTGACAGGTCGTGGTGGTGGCACCACCGAGCAATAGTTCCAGCGTCATCGGGCGGCCGACGATATTCGATGCGCCAACGATCACAGCGTGTTTGCCATGCAGGTCTTCGCCCGTACTTTCGAGCAAGGTCATAACGCCTTTTGGTGTACAGGGTTGTAGTAGCGGCATGCGCTGCGCCAAGCGGCCGATATTATAGGGGTGAAAACCATCGACATCTTTGTCTGGGTGAATGCGCTCGATGACGAGTTCTTCCTGGAAATGAGTGGGCAGCGGCAGTTGCACGAGAATGCCGTCGATGGCGTCATCTTCGTTAAGTGTGTCAATGAGTTCCAGCAACTGTTGTTGAGTCGTGTCAGCAGGTAGGTCATAGGAGCGTGAGACGAAGCCGACTTCGTCGCAGGCTTTGCGCTTGTTGCGAACGTAGACCCGCGAGGCGGGGTTTTCACCGATGAGTACGACGGCTAGGCCGGGCGCGCGTAGACCTTGCTTGATGCGAGCGTCGACCGCAGTTTTTACTTCGGTCCGTATGCGGGCGGCGATGCCCTTGCCGTCAATGATTTGTGCGCTCATGGAATGATGAATTCAGCCTTGCAGTCGTTTGAGTGTGATGAAACTCGTGCTGATGCGTTCAGCAGTTATTACTGATGAAGAGGGCAGCACTTTGTTATAATCCGTTGATTATAGTTGATACACAGGCACTATGGCAGCAAAAACCCTTTACGATAAGCTTTGGGACGCGCATCTCGTACACCAAAACGAGGACGGATCGTCTCTGATTTACATTGATCGCCAGTTGGTTCATGAGGTGACGTCACCTCAGGCCTTTGAAGGTCTGCGTTTAGCCGGCCGTAAGCCATGGCGCGCAACAGCGAACCTGGCTATGCCGGATCATAACGTACCGACAACCGACCGCGCTGCTGGTGTCGCCGGTATCACTGATCCTGTTTCCCGTTTGCAGGTGGAAACACTGGATAAGAATTGCGTTGATTTCGCTATTCCTGAATTTACGATGGCAGATATTCGCCAGGGTATTGTCCATGTTGTCAGCCCGGAACAGGGTGCGACCTTGCCGGGTATGACACTGGTTTGCGGTGATTCGCATACTTCAACGCATGGGGCCTTGGCGGCCTTGGCACATGGGGTTGGCACATCAGAAGTGGAACACGTGTTGGCCACACAGTGCTTGATTCAGAAAAAATCGAAAAATATGCGCATCAGGGTCGAAGGCAAGATTCCTATTGGTGTGACGGCAAAAGATATTGTGTTGGCGATTATCGGCAAGCTTGGAACCGCAGGTGGTACCGGTTACGCCATAGAATTTTCCGGTTCGGCAATTCGTGAATTATCGATAGAAGGCCGTATGACGGTTTGCAATATGACGATTGAGGCCGGCGCGCGTGCCGGTATGATCGCTGTTGATGATAAGACCATTGACTATGTGAAAGGTCGTCCGTTTGCGCCCAAGGGTGAAGATTGGGGCAAGGCGGTTGCCGCATGGGCGGATTTGCACAGCGATGAGGACGCCGTGTTTGATTGCGAGATTGTGCTGGATGTTACCGATATCGAGCCACAGGTTACCTGGGGTACTTCGCCGGAAATGGTAGCGCCGATCAGTGGCTGTGTGCCGGACCCACAACGTGAGCCAGACAGTGTAAAACGCAGTGGTATGCAGCGCGCTCTGGAATATATTGGTTTGAAAGCGAATACAGCGATTACAGATATCTCCATAGATAAGGTGTTTATTGGTTCTTGTACCAACTCTCGCATTGAAGACTTGCGCGCTGCCGCTGCCGTTGCCAAGGGGCGTAAGGTGGCAGACTCGGTCTCTCTGGCCATGGTGGTTCCTGGTTCTGGTCTGGTAAAAAAGCAGGCGGAGGCGGAAGGTTTGGATAAAATATTTGCCGAGGCCGGTTTTGAATGGCGTCAACCAGGTTGCTCGATGTGCCTGGCAATGAACGCCGATCGGCTGGAGCCGGGTGAGCGATGCGCCTCGACCTCTAACCGTAATTTTGAAGGGCGCCAGGGTCAGGGTGGGCGTACGCATTTGGTTAGCCCGCAGATGGCGGCAGCGGCGGCAGTGGCAGGTCATTTCGTCGACGTACGCGACTTCACGCTTGAATCGAGATAGGGAGAGGTTCTATGCAAGCATTTACTCAGCATAATGGTTTGTGTGTGCCTTTGGATCGTCCCAATGTCGATACCGATGCCATTATTCCCAAGCAGTTTTTGAAATCAATCAAACGCAGCGGCTTCGGTGCCAACCTGTTTGATGAGTGGCGTTATCTTGATCGTGGTGAGCCTGGGCAAGAGGTATCGACACGTAAAATCAACCCTGACTTTGTGTTGAATCAGCCGCGTTATGCGGGTGCCAGCATCTTGCTGACGCGTGATAATTTTGGTTGTGGCTCCTCGCGCGAGCACGCGCCCTGGGCTTTAGAAGACTATGGTTTTCGCACTATTATCGCCCCCAGTTTTGCCGATATTTTTTATAATAACTGTTTCAAAAATGGCATTCTGCCGATTGTGCTGGACAGTGATATCGTTGACCAGTTGTTCAAGCAAGTGGCAGCAAATGAGGGTTATGCGCTGACCATTGATCTCGTCGCGCAAACCGTGACGGACCCCGCCGGTCAACAATTTTCTTTCACGCTTGACGCGTTCCGCAAGCATTGTCTGCTGCACGGTCTTGATGATATCGATTTGACGCTGCAGCATGTTGATGCGATCAAATCGTTTGAGCAAAAACACCGCGCTGCATCACCGTGGCTGTTTGCAGATTGAGCTGATTCATAATTAATTCGAGTGAGTGTTTCCCATGAGTAAAGTATTGGTATTGCCTGGTGATGGCATCGGGCCCGAGATTATTGCCGAGGCGATCAAGGTCCTTGAGACGATAAACACGCTGTCTGATCAAAGTATTGCTGTTGACACCGGTCTGGTTGGCGGCGCCGCCTATGATGAACATGGTCACCCTTTACCACAGGAAACGCTGGCCAAGGCCAAGGACTGTGACGCCGTTTTGCTGGGTGCTGTGGGCGGCAGAAAATGGGAATCGTTGGACATCGCCGTACGTCCCGAGAAGGGCTTGCTGGGTTTGCGTGCGGAGTTAGGATTGTTTGCCAATCTGCGCCCGGCCCTGTTATATCCGCAGTTGGCGGATGCCTCTTCGTTAAAGCCGGAACTGGTCAGCGGTCTGGACATGATGATTGTGCGTGAGCTGACGGGCGGTATCTATTTCGGTCAGCCACGTGGCGTTCGCACATTGGATAACGGCGAGCGCGAAGGTTTTAACACCCTGGTTTACTCTGAGTCTGAAATCAAGCGTATCGGACATATTGCCTTCGAGACGGCACAGCGTCGTGGTGGCCGCTTATGCTCGGTAGATAAGGCAAATGTGCTTGAGTGCACAGAATTGTGGCGCGAAGTTATGGCATCCTTGGCTTCTGACTATCCTGATGTCAGTTTGAGCCATATGTATGTTGATAATGCTGCCATGCAGCTGGTGCGCGAACCCAAACAGTTTGACGTCATCGTCACGACCAATATGTTTGGCGATATTCTTTCCGACTGTGCGGCCATGCTAACAGGTTCTATCGGTATGCTGCCATCGGCGTCGTTGGATGCCAATGGTAAAGGTTTGTACGAGCCGATTCATGGCTCTGCACCGGATATCGCCGGGCAAAATATCGCCAATCCGCTGGCAACGATTTTGTCGGTTGCCTTGATGCTGCGTTGTACCTTTGGCCAAGCTGCGGCAGCAGACATGATTGAGAGAGCCATCAACGCGGTATTGGATGATGGTTTGCGCACCGTGGATATTATGTCTGCAGGTATGACGCAGGTTTCTACCAGCGTCATGGGTGATGCCGTTGTTGCCAAACTTAAGGCTGCTTAATTTAAATTAGGTCGGGATAAAGGTCAAATGTCAGATAAAGGTTTTGATGTTGCAGTGGTGGGTGCCACGGGCAATGTAGGCAGGGCGATGATGAGCATACTGGAAGAGCGTAATTTTCCGGTCGGCAGGCTCTATCCGCTGGCGAGCGCGCGTTCAGCGGGTTCTGTTGTGATGTTTCATGGCGAAGAGCTGGTTGTAGAGGATTTAGCTGGGTTCGATTTCTCAAAAGTGCAAATAGGCCTGTTCTCCGCCGGGGCCAGTGTATCGGATGTTTATGCCCCCAAGGCGGCGGCGGCCGATTGTGTCGTGATCGATAACACCTCGCGCTTTCGTTACGATGACGATATTCCGCTAGTGGTGCCTGAGGTCAATGCGCATGCCATTGCCAACCATACGGTACGTGGCATTATTGCCAACCCGAATTGTTCCACCATTCAGATGATGGTGGCCTTGAAGCCAATCTACGATGCGGCCGGTATTGATCGTATCAATGTCTGCACTTATCAGGCAGTATCGGGTACGGGCAAAGCGGCAATAGACGAGTTGATGGAGCAAAGTGCCGACGTGGTGGCGGGCAAGAAGACAGAATCATCGGTCTATCCACGGCAGATTGCGTTCAACGTCTTGCCTCATATAGACGTCTTCCAGGATAACGGCTATACCAAGGAAGAAATGAAAATGGTCTGGGAAACTAAGAAAATCATGGAAGATGACGATATCCGTATTAATCCCACAACGGTTAGGGTGCCAGTGGTGAATGGACACTCCGAGGCTGTGCACATTGAAACGCGAAAAAAACTGAGTGCAGAGCAGGCAAGAAAGCTTTTAGAAGAAGCCCCAGGAGTGGTGGTGATAGATGAACGCTGTGACGGGGGTTACCCGACGGCAGCGGTGGATGGTGCCGGTAGCGACCCCGTCTACGTTGGCCGTATTCGAGATGATATTTCTCACGAGCGCGGACTTGACCTTTGGGTGGTTGCTGACAACTTACGCAAGGGTGCTGCACTCAACAGTGTTCAAATAGCTGAAATTTTGGTAAAAGACTACCTTAGCTGATTACGCTGGGAGCATGAATCAGTGTAGTTTTGCCATTGATGCTGTACCGGGCCGCGCTATCGCGGCGATACGAACTCGCTAAGGCGACAATAGGGACACGCATGTTTAGAAAACTGATAGTGATAATGATGGCATCGTTTGTGTTTTTTCACGCACAAACATTGGCCTTAGGACTCGGTGATATCGAGCTTAGTTCGGGGCTGAATCAACCCTTCAATGCGACAATCAAACTTGTTTCCAATAAGAAATCTGAACTTGAAGGCCTGCGCGTAGGGCTGGCATCCAATGCCGATTTTGATCGTATTGGTGCTGTCCGTTTGCCATTTCTCAACGGGCTTGATTTTGAGATTGTTATCCCCGACAACGGCAAGCCCTATATAAAAGTCACGTCAAATCAGCCCATTCGTGAACCCTTTGTTGACTTTATTATGGAAGCCAACTGGCCTGCAGGTCGTTTGTTGCGCGAGTACACGGTTTTACTTGATCCGCCGACATTGACTGCCGAGCGTGCTACGCCGGTACAGGCGCCATCTGTCAGCCGAGCATCGGCTGCAGCGCCGGCACCGCGTACATCAGTACCTCAGCGTCAACAAGAGCCCTCTTTGGCTGGCGGTATTATCGAGCCGACCAATACTGCAAGTGTGGTCAGTAGTAGTGATCTGGTTTTTGGCCCGGTGGGCGCTAACGATACGCTGTGGAACATTGCGGATTCCATGCGCCCGGACGATTCGGTTTCTGTACAGCAAATGATGATTGCCTTACTCAAAGAAAACCCCGACGCCTTTGGTGATAACAATATCAACAACCTCAAGCGCGGTAAAACCTTACGCATCGAAGATCAAGCAGTGATTACCGAGCTGAGTCATCGTCAGGCAGTAAATGAAACAAGCCGTCAATATCAGAGTTGGTTAGCAGCAAACCAAGCACGGCGTGCTGCTCGCGGTGAGGTTGCCAAACAGGAAGCGATTGCCACGCCAGCTGAAACGGCCGGCGATGAGGACGCCAGCAAGCAAACGGTTGACTCAGAGAGTGATATAGCGCCTGAAGGAGGACTGCGCCTGCTGGCCGATGATGCCTTAGAGGATGATGCCGCCGAGGGCGGCGTTACCGATGTGGCTGGTGTCGATAGCGAAATTGAAAAATTGCGCGAGGAGATGGAGTTAACCACCTTTGCTGCGAAAGCCGCACGCGAGAAAAATGCTGAGCTGAGTGAACGCATGCTTGAGTTTGAGGAGCAGATAGCTGCGATGCAGCGGGCGCTGAAGTTAAAAAATGATGACATCGCCCGGCTGCAGCAGAAGCTTAGCGAGTCGTCAGACGATGATACCAATATAGGCGAAATGGCTGATGCCGGTGCTATCGAAACCTTGCCGCTTGTACCGGCAGAAGAGGCAGAAATCGTTGGTGAACTTGTCGATGCCGATGCTGAGTCTGGCAGCGCCGCTGCCAATGAAGGCGAGCCAGAATCATTAATTATAGAGCACGACTCCGAAGAGGTCGACAGTGCTGAGGCCGATGGCGCGAGGATGATCGATAATGTCGTAAAAAATGCCGCTGACATTGGTAGCTCTATAACAGAGAAGGTAAGTGGTTTTTTCTCTGATGTTTCACTAGATTCCATCAAGCAAGCCCTGCAACCAGAGACTATTCTCGAACGCTATAGAGATAACCCGCTGATCTTTCGTATTGTCGGTGGCATTATCGTGCTCTTGATTGTGTTAGGCCTGATTGTGCGTCGCCGTCGTGTTGCAGCAGAAGAGCAATTTGAGGAATTGACTGCGCCTCATACAGCGGCAGATGCAGAGGTTGAGGAAGAGCCGGTAGACAAGCTTGATGGTGGTGCGACTGCAGACGACATGGAGGATGCCCTTCACGAAGCCGATGTTTATATATCGTATCAGCGTTACGACAAGGCAGAAACAATACTCAAGCAGGCGATTGATAAAGAACCGCAACGTGTTGATTTGAAGGCGAAGCTGCTCGAGGTTTACCATGGTGCAAAAAATGTCCCCGCTTTTATTGCTGGAGTCGATGGCTATTATACGGCCCTTAGCGAAGACCAGGCGGTATGGTCGAAGATCAATGCGATGGGCTTAGAGCTGGCACCTGATCATCACCTGTTTAGTAGCGATAGTGCGAGCGCTGCGGAATTTGACAGTATAGAAGGCTTTGATGAGCTGGACGAGCTTGATGATATCGATGTCAGTGATAGCGATGACGTTAGTGAAGACGATTACGCGGATATAGACCTTGAGATGGAAGTGCTGACTACTGATGGTGATGTTTGGCAGGAGGATGACAGCAGTGTTGAAGATGAGACGGCCGATGATAGCGAACCGTTGGCCTTGGATGCGAACGACGCAGATATAAATGAAGCAGATGCGGATGATGCTGAAAAGCTTTATGAGGAAGCATCAAAGGATCTGGAAAACGAGTTCGATCTTGATCTTGACATCAATATTGAAGACGATGAGTCTAGTCATTCAGTTGAGTTGACGAGTGAATCTGTTGTGGTGGAGACGGTCGCTGAGCCTGAGCAACCTGAGTTGAACGTTGCTTCAGAGCAAGAATCTGTGACTCTAGCCGACGCCGAGTCAAATACAGAAGCCGCTGCGGCAGATGCGAGCGCATCATTGTTGGAACGTGCTATGGATACGGTGGCTGATGGTGGTGAGGTGACCGATTTCAATGAAAAGTATGGTTCGACGAATATCGGCGACGATAGTTTAGGCGAGCCGCTCAGCACCTATAACCTGGACGATGATGAAGGTGCGGAAGACTATGATCCGACGCTTTTCTCAGGTGTTGATGTGATTTCAACCAAGCTTGATCTAGCCAAAGCCTATATCGATATGGGCGATCAAGAAGGGGCGCGAAGTATTCTTGGCGAGGTTGTCGCTGAAGGCAATGATGAGCAGCAAAGAGAAGCGCAAGAGCTGATTGATCAACTTTGATTGATTGCCGATGCAAACAAGTAGCCTGATAACTTGCTATGCATCCCCTGATTCGAGTCATTTGTCTCTTGTTAATGGCGGGGTTTGTTGCCACCGCTAATCCCTTGATTTTGTTGCTGTCTCTAGGTGTGCTAACGGGGGTATATCTGCGGGCGTCATTGTCCATAGGGGAATGTTGGGCCTTGGTACGGCGCATGCGTTGGTTTTTTCTGTCGATTCTGGTGATTTATTTTTGGTTTACGCCGGGTCGGGCATTTAGTCCTGCACTGGCCAATGCACTCTGGTTTCCGAGCGTTGACGGTGTCGAGTTAGGCTTGATCAGAGTCGCTTGCCTTGTATTGATTATTGCCGCCGTCAGTGCTTTGCTCCAGTCTACCCGTCGCGAGCAGCTATTTGCTGCCATATATTCTTTGCTGGCATGGACTCGTTATCTCGGTTTTTCCCCAGAGCGGTTTGCCGTGCGGGCGACACTGGCGCTGGAGGCAACGACGACAGTGCAGGCAATGATAGCGACTACGAAAGAACAGCTTGAGCCTGAGGGAAAGGCCAAAACACGCATAGCCAATCTGGCCAATGCGATGTCTGGAATTTTTACTAGTGTTTACAAGAACGCACAGCAGGCCGAGTTGACGGCAGTTACACTACAAGATGCCGAGCCGCTGATGTTTTGGCAATGGCTTTATCCTTTGAGCCTCTTGTTGGTGTATCTGTTGTTACTGCAATGGCCTAGTCTTCTCGGCGTAGGATGATTCCTGCTAAGGGGGGTAAGCGCAGCTGTATAGAGTGTTGTCTTCCGTTATAGGCGACATGTTGGCTTTCTAGGCGATGATTGCCAACATTGCTACCGTTGTAATACGTGGAATCAGAGTTGAATATTTCGACATAGCCACCGTCTTCAGGAACACCGATGCGATAATTTTCGCGCAGTACCGGTGTAAAATTAAGTATTACAACAACAAATTCGTTTTTTGAGCGCCTGATAAAAGACAAGACAGAATTTTCCCTGTCGTCACAGCTTATCCATTCAAAGCCGCATTCATCAAAGTCATAGTAATGCAAGGCATTATAATCTCGATACAGCTTGTTGAGATCGGTGATGGTTTTTTGCACGCCGGCGTGTTGGGGATATTCAAGCACATACCAGTCAAGTGCAGTGGATTCACTCCATTCCGGGCCTTGGCCAAACTCACTTCCCATAAAGAGCAGTTTTTTGCCAGGATGAGTATACATATAAGTATAGAGTAGACGCAGGTTGGCAAACTGCTGCCACTCGTCACCGGGCATTTTATATAGTAAGGAGCGTTTACCGTGGACTACCTCGTCATGAGATAAAGGCAAAATAAAATTTTCAGCATAGGCATAGAGTTGGCTAAAGGTCAGGCAGTTGTGATGATAGCAACGATGTATTGGGTCATTTTTCATATACTCCAGCGTGTCGTTCATCCAGCCCATATTCCACTTCATGCTGAAGCCGAGACCACCTTCGCTTGTTGGACGTGAAACCTTGGGCCATGACGTGGATTCCTCGGCCATTATCAGACTGCCGGGATGTAAGGAGTGCGTCATTTCATTTAATTGGCGAATAAAATCGATGGCCTCAAGATTATGATTGCCGCCGTAAATGTTGGGCTCCCAATCTCCATCTTTGCGCGAGTAATCGAGATAGAGCATTGAAGCAACCGCATCAACGCGCAGACCGTCGAAATGAAACTCCTCCAACCAAAATGTGGCGCTGGCCAACAAAAAGTTTTTGACCTCATTGCGACCATAATTAAAAATAAGAGTGCCCCAGTCCCGGTGCTCACCGCGCCTGGGGTCTTCATGCTCATACAGTGCGCTGCCGTCAAAGCGCGCCAGACCATCGGTATTTTTCGGAAAATGTCCAGGCACCCAGTCAAGCAAGACGCCGATATTATTGCGATGACAGTGGTCAATAAAATAACGCAGATCATCAGGGTCGCCAAAACGGCTGGTCGCGGCAAAATACCCGCTGGGCTGGTAACCCCATGATGCATCGAGGGGGTGCTCGGTAATGGGTAGCAGTTCGATATGAGTAAAGTTACAGGCGTGCGCATGATCGACCAAACGATGGGCAAGCTCACGATAATTAAGAAAATGGTGATTATGGTCGCGTTGCCATGAGCCAAGATGTACTTCGTAGATTGACATGGGTTTATGCAGCCAATCAGCATGCTGACGTTGTTCTAACCAAGTTTGGTCTTGCCAGGAAAACTGGTTTTCCTGGAAAACTTTCGAGGCCGTAGCAGGACGCATTTCCATCCACTGTGCATAGGGGTCGGTTTTTACATGAATTTCGCCATGGTCGCGATTACGGATTTCGTACCGATAAAGCTCTGCTGCGCCTAGCCCGGGAATAAACAATTCCCATAAGCCGCTGGTGCCGCGTACGCGCATTGGGTGGGCACGTCCATCCCATTGATTAAAGTCGCCAATTACACTGACGCGCTCCGCGCTCGGTGCCCAGGTCGCGAACAAGACACCCTCGATACCATCGATGATCTTAATGTGTGAGCCAAGAAAGCGATAGATATGCCAGTGTTTGCCTTCGGCAAATAGATGAATATCGTAATCGGGTAATTGCGGTGCGAAGTTATACGGGTCATAAGAGATAGTTTCACTGTCATCCTCTGCTACCGATATCAAGCGGTAATGCTTGGGTAGCTGATGACCGATATCTTGCCATTCAAATATATCGCTATCGCCGACGCGTGACATCGGCTGCGCGCGTGACTCAATGAAAACCGATTTGGCATGAGGTTTAAATACGCGAACGGTGGTGATGGTGCCATTTGTGTGTTTGCCAAGCACGGCGAAGGGGTCGTGATGGCGAGCCTGGATCAGAGGTTCAATTTGCTCGGGCAATGCGGACATATATAAAGTTTAAGCTAACAATCCTGTAAGTGCGATGGTCATTGGAGTCACCCTATTGGATAAGATACTAGCATAAATGCGAACCCGGATATTTTGCTGTAGCTTAATGATATTGTCTTCTTTTGAGTGTGGGAATAGACTACAATTGATTTGCAAGGTGGGTTCAATTAATCGCAGTATCAAAGCGGGTTTAATGAGGAAACGATCATCAGGCGAGTATTGGGGCTGAACACGTAATGGCAGGGCACTTGGACAGCTCCGGTCGCTTTGTTAGCCGTCTTACCCGAGACACACTGGCACTGGTCTTGGCGGGTGGGCGCGGATCGCGTTTGAAACAGCTGACGAGTTGGCGAGCAAAGCCAGCGGTACCCTTTGGTGGCAAGTTCTGCATCATTGATTTTCCACTTTCTAATTGTCTTAACTCCGGTATACGGCGGGTTGAGATCATGACTCAGTATAAAGCCCATTCACTGATTCGCCATATCCAGCAAGGCTGGAGTTTTTTGCGTGCCGAGTTAAACGAATTCATTGAATTGCTTCCGGCACAACAGCGTATTGCGACATCCTGGTATTCGGGAACCGCCGATGCGGTTTATCAGAACTTAGATATTATTAAAGGCCATCAGCCTGGTTATGTTCTTATCTTGGCGGGTGATCATGTCTATAAAATGGATTATGGGCCGATGATCGCTTATCACGTCGCGCAACATGCGGATCTGACTATTGGTTGTATTGAGGTGCCAATTGAGCAAGCCAAGGCGTTTGGTGTGCTTAGCGTCGATAATAGCCAATGTATTACGCGTTTTGTTGAAAAGCCTGAACAACCTGATTGTGTGCCAGGTCAGCCGGATAAGGCGCTGGTGTCGATGGGAATTTACATATTTAATGCCTCGTTTTTATATGAACAGCTTTATCGCGATGCATACGATACCAATTCGAGTCACGATTTTGGTAAAGACATTATTCCTGATGTGATTAAGCGCTATCGCGTTATGAGCTACCCGTTTCGTGATGAGGCGGGTAACCAAGCTTATTGGCGTGATGTCGGCACCGTCGATTCATTTTGGGAGGCTAATCTCGAGCTGATCGGCATTACGCCGGACCTGAACTTATATGACGACGAATGGCCGATATGGACCTATCAGTCACAGTCCCCACCCGCCAAGTTTATTTTTGATGATGACGACAGGCGTGGCATGGCCGTTGATTCCATGATCTCTGGAGGTTGTATTGTTTCTGGTGCTTCAGTAAAGCATTCTTTATTGTTTTCTGATGTCAAAGTGCTTTCGTATAGTTCGGTTGAAGACTGTGTTGTGCTGCCAAATGTTGAGATTGGTGAGGGCTGTCGCCTGCGCAAAGTGGTTATCGACTCTGATTGCGTCGTGCCGCCAGGCACTGATATTGGTTATGATGCCGATGCCGATGCTGAAAAGTATCATGTGTCACCTGGCGGAGTGACCTTGGTGACCTCTGAAATGTTGCCTTAGAGCATCGCCATGGAAGGAATTCAGGGCAAAATCAACGCCGTTCTCTATTGGCATATGCATCAGCCAGATTACCGCGATCCTGTTGATGGCCATTATCATTTGCCCTGGACTTATTTGCATACCATAAAAGACTATGTCGATATGGTTGCCTTACTTGAGGAGAATCCCGAGGCCAAGGCAGTGGTAAATTTTGTTCCGACCTTGCTCGAACAAATTGATGATTATGCCCATCAAGTGTTTGATTTTATCAACGAAGGGAGACCCATTCGCGATAATTTACTGGCAGGTTTGGCCGAGGCGCGGCTGCCTGCAAGTAGCGCGGAGCGTTTGGAACTGGCGCGGTCCTGTCTGCGCGCGAATGAGATGCGCATGATTGAACCTTTCACCGACTATCGCGAGTTGGCCAAACTGGTTCATCAACTGGAATCGGCGCCGCATCAATTCATTTATCTTAATGATCAGTTTCTTATTGATCTGTTGGTTTGGTATCACATTGTTTGGCTAGGAGCGACCGTTCGCCGTGGCAATGCGAAAATCGATCACTTGGTGGCAAAGGGCCATGGTTTTGATGCCGATGACCGGCAGCAGTTGGTGACTATTATTCATGATCTGATTTGGCATGTCATCGGACGTTATAAGCGTTTGTCAGAAAGCGGCCAAATTGAATTGTCGATGACTCCCTACGCGCACCCCATTACTCCTTTACTGCTTGATTTAAACAGCGCAAGAGATGCTATCCACGATATTGAATTACCTAAGGCAGAAAGCTATGTCGGTGGCGAGGCGCGTGCGCGTTGGCATATTGAGGAAGGTTTTAAATCTTTTGACAGGTTTTTTGGTATCAAGCCTAAAGGGTGTTGGCCAGCAGAAGGTGGCGTCAGCGCAGCGACAGTCAACTTGCTGTCAGAGTATGATATAAGCTGGTGTGCGAGTGGCGAAGGCGTTTTACGCAACAGTTTGAAGGCCTCAGGCTACAGCACCGATGGTGATAGGCCCAGCGTTTTTTCTCAGCCATGCCGTCTTAGCGCGGACGATGGCACAGCCATTTTTTTTCGTGACGACGGCTTATCGGACCGCATCGGTTTTACCTATTCTGATTGGCACGCAGACGACGCTGTGGGGGATTTTATCCACCATATTGAAAATATTGCCGCGCAGCAGCATCGGCATGGAGAGTCCGTATTGTTGCCTATTATTCTCGATGGTGAAAATGCGTGGGAGCATTATCCGGAAAACGGTTATTATTTCTTAAGCGCGTTGTATAAACGATTGGTTGCACATCCCGACATCGAACTAACGACGTTTTCAGAGTATCTCGCTAATAAACCCGTGATTACCGTTCTGGACAAAATGGTGGCGGGCAGTTGGGTCTATGGCTCTTTTTCGACATGGATTGGCGATGCTGCGAAGAATGCAGCGTGGGATTTATTATGTCAGGCGAAGCTTGCGGTTGATCGTTATATGCACGCAGTTAATCCCGATTCTGAACAACGTTATCGCATTGAACGGCAATTAGCGATATGTGAAGGGTCGGACTGGTGCTGGTGGTTTGGTGACTATAACCCGGGCGACAGTGTCAGTGACTTTGATGTGCTATATAGACTGCATTTAAAGCGGCTCTATCAGTTAATTGAAACGGCTCCTCCGGCCGAGTTGGATACGGTTATCAGCCGTGGCGGCGGTGATGCGGAAGGTGGTGGTACGATGCGGCGCGGTGGCGCCGGTGACGGTTTGCGGTGAGCGATTCCGTTTTGGGTCGGCAACGACAAGCCGGCATTCTTTTACATCCCACCTCTTTGCCTGAATTTTCCCGTCTCGGCTGTTTGGGGTCGCATGCGTATCGCTTTATTGATTTTCTTCATGCCTGCGGCCAGCAATTATGGCAGATGTTACCAGTAGGGCCGACACATGAAGACTATTCGCCTTACCAGCCGCTTTCTGCCTATGCCGGTAATAGTCGTTTCATTGATCTTGTTGAGCTAGTAGAGCACGGTTGGCTCACCCAAGAAGAGGTCGATGGCAAACCAGCACACCAAGCCTTGCTTGATTTAGCTTTTAAGCGATTTTATGCGGCCTTAAGTGGTGCAAAAGAAACCGCGTTTCGAGAGTTTATTGATCAAGAAAAGGACTGGTTACGTGATTACGCCTTGTTTTGCGTGATTCGCGACATGCAGGAGGGTGAGCATTGGTTACATTGGCCAGAGCTGCTACGTAATCATGACGATATTGCATTAAGTCGTATTGAGATAGAGCGATCACGAGAGCTTGATGCTGTCTATTTTGAACAGTATATGTTTGCACGGCAGTGGCGTGAGCTTAAGCAATACGCCAACAAAAAAAACGTCCGACTGTTTGGTGATATGCCCATTTTTGTCGCCTTGGATAGCGCGGAAGTCTGGGCGCAGCGCCACTACTTTGATATCGATGAATCGGGTTATCCGCGCTATGTTGCGGGGGTACCTCCCGACTATTTTTCTGAAACAGGGCAGCGTTGGGGTAACCCGCACTACAACTGGAAGGTGATGCAGGAGTACGGATTTGATTGGTGGCTTAAACGTTGTCAGCACGATTTAAAACGGTTTGACTTGATGCGGATAGATCATTTCCGGGGCTTTGAGGCATATTGGAAAATACCTGTGGAATGTGAAACCGCAATTGAAGGGTTTTGGGAAAAGGCACCCGGAGAGGAGTTGTTCACCGTGTTGTGTGAACACTTTCCTGAGCGGCCGTTTGTTGCCGAGGACCTGGGAGTGATCACTGACGAAGTGACAGCGCTAAGAACGCGGTTTGGTTTGCCGGGCATGAGGGTGTTACAGTTTGCCTTTGATGGGCACGACGATAACCCGCATTTGCCGGAGAACTACACATGTCTGTCGGTGGCCTATACTGGCACCCATGACAATGATACCAGTCTTGGCTGGATCCAATCACTTGACGAATATAGCAAGCAGCTGGTTCAGAAACATATCGACATCACGCGCAAGGATTTGCCATGGCCGATGATTCGCGCGGTGATGGAGTCACGTGCCTGTACTGCCATTATTCCACTGCAAGACGTCCTTATGCTAGATAGCGCGCATCGTATGAACACGCCAGGTACAACAGAAGGGAATTGGCAATGGGGGTTTGACTGGCCAATGCTAAACCAAACCCTGTGTGCCAAGTTATTGCATGTAACACGTCATAGCGGGCGCTGTGCGCTAACGCATAGCGAAGGGCAAGACGGTAATGCCGACAGTGAGTATGTGCGATCAGATCCAGCGCATGCAGCCAATTTCGAATTTATGCGCGAATAACGGGTGATAAGGGTACACACGTAGTTTGTAAAATTGTAATCCTGGCAGGTCGGGTGTCAATTTAATCGAAAAGAGCACCTCTCCGTCCATCAAATCATCGCTTTTTCCAGTTTCAGCTTGCAAGGTGTGATATGCATGGGCCTGGAATTTTTTTTGATCATCTTCTGTGCCAATTACACATTCAACCATTACATCGCTACTTTTAAGCCCATTAAGGCCGACTGCGACGCGAATATTGATGGCGCCACCTGCCTTGATTATCGCTGCGGGTGTGTCGAGCCGACGAATGGTGATATCGCGCCAGTTAGTGCTAACATTTTGTTTCCATTTTGCCAACTGTTTGGCCGGTTTAAAGTCAGTATCTATTAGCTTGCTTGAGTGTCTAATGGCAGGCCCATAAAACTGGGTAGCGTAATCCAGTACCATGCGTTGCGCGTTAAATCTTGGCAGAATACTCTTCATCGACTCTTTGGACTTCTCTACCCAGGTATTAGAATAGCCATGGCCGCCGCGCTGGTAATAAAGCGGAACAATTTCGTGCTCGATTAAATCGAGTAGCTCGTTGGCTTCCATGGTGTCGCGGTATTCATGATCGAATTCGGCGCCATGAGGAGTGATAGACCAACCATTTTTACCGTTGTAGCCTTCACCCCACCAGCCATCCGGCACACTACAGTTGATCACACCATTGAGCCCGGCTTTTTCACCTGAGGTGCCGCTTGCTTCCATTGGATATTCAGGGGTGTTTAACCAAACGTCTACTCCGGTTACCAGACGGCGTCCTAATGCCAGGTCATAATTTTCAATAATGAGTAACTTTCCCTGAAAGCGAGGTTCGCGCGCCATTTGGTGGATGTGACGAATCAATGCCTGGCCGGGCAAGTCGTTAGGGTGGGCCTTGCCGGCAAATAAAAATAATACCGGGCACTGCGAATTGTTAACGATGCGTGCCAACCTTTCCGGATCTTTCAATAATAAATTGGCACGCTTGTACGTGGCAAAGCGTCGAGCAAAACCGAAGGTCAGTATGTCGCCGTGTTTATCTTCCAGAGTCGACATGACGTGACGAATCGTCGACTCGCATTCGCCATTACGTCTGCTCTGCGTTTCATAGTGTGCCTTGATGACTTCAAACAGCTCTGCCTTAAGCAGGCGTCGCACATTCCAGTAACTGTGATCAGGAATTTCATCAATGACCTTCCAAAAATCTGTATTGGTAATCTGGTTGCGCCAATCACCACCAAAGCGCATATCAAATAGATTGACCCACTCACTGGCAAGAAAAGTGTAGATGTGAACGCCATTCGTCACATAACTGATGGGGTTTTCAGTATGCGGCACCTGGGGCCAGATGTAGCTTTCCATTTCGGATGCGACACTACCGTGAATACGGCTAACACCGTTATGAAATCGCGAGCCACGTAGAGCCAGTGCTGTTTGGTTAAAGCCACCTTGGCTACTGGGGCTTGAACCGAGCTTAAGAAACTCCTCGCTATCGACCTTGAGTGACTTGATGTATTTACCTAGATGAGAATGGATTAAATCTTCGCTGAAAATATCATGTCCAGCGGGCACGGGAGTATGTGTGGTAAAGACTGTGGCGCCGGCGACCAATTCCAGCGCAGTATTGAAATTGCAGCCTTGTTCAACATATTCGCAACAGCGTTCAATGATTTGGAAGGCAGCATGGCCTTCATTGATATGCCAGACGGTTGGTGTCAGGCCAAGTGCACGTAATGCCTTGACGCCACCGATACCCAGTATAATCTCTTGCTGAATACGAGTGCGAATATCGCCGCCATAAAGCTGATAGGTGATTTGGCGGTCATCATCCGTGTTTTGTGGTAAATCAGTATCGAGCAGGTAAAGCTTAATTAAGCCCGCACGTGCTTGCCAAACCTTGACCTCGACATTACGCCCGGCAATATCGACGTTAATATGCAGCTCTTTGAGATCGTTCGGTGCAAGCGCCGGAGTTACCGGTAAATCCTCAAAATTCGTCCGCACATTGTGCGCAATCTGGTTGCCGTGGTTGTCTATGGTTTGACTGAAATAACCCTGGCGATAAAGCAGGCCGACAGCGACAAAGGGCATGCCGAGATCGCTGGCAGCTTTACAATGGTCTCCGGCTAGAATACCGAGACCACCAGAATAGATCGGCAAGCTCTCGTGAAAGCCGAATTCTGCGCAAAAATAGGCAACCAGGTCTTTATCGGGCACAATATTGGCTTTAACATCTGCCTCGTTACGCGGCGTATGGAAATAGGAATCAAAGACTGACAAGACACGATGATAGTCTTCGAGAAAGACACGATCCTCGCTGGCTTCATCTAATCTTTGTTGTGACAGGCGGCGCAAAAAGGTTTTCGGGTTATGGCCGCATTGACGCCATAAGTCGTTGTCGAGCCTAAAGAATAACCGTCTGACGCCGCGATCCCAGCTGTAAAGCAGGTCATTGGCAAGCTCTTCCAAGCGGGCAAGATTTTGAGGAATGGTTGGTTGGACTTCTAGGGAAAAACGTGTCAGTTTTGCCATACTTCGTTATCTCTGCGAATTGTTATTATTGAAAACAGGTAGTATACGCCGGCATCGGAGCTGTGTGTTTCAATGCGCTGCTTTGTTTTAGCCAAAGTGCCCGGTGGCTTGATGCCTGAGTCTACAATGCGTTGGAGACCGGTAATTTTTTACAAAGCGTTACGAAGAAGTCAGGATATCAGCTTGGGCCAGCTGATGGTGCCGGGAGCGAGAATCGAACTCGCACTCTGTTACCAGAACCGGATTTTGAATCCGGCGCGTCTACCAATTCCGCCACCCCGGCAGCGGGGCTAGCAGTATAAAAGGGCCGTTGCCGAGTCGCAAGCGTATTTATGATTAACGTATTATTAAAATTGAAATAGAAGCCATAATTTAAGATGTTACGTTCGCAGTTTGCCTTTGATTTACCACCTGAACTTGTCGCCCAGTATCCTGCTGCAGAACGCTCTAGCAGTCGTCTGCTTTGTTTGGATGGCGCCAGCGGCGTCATTCAGGATAAACAATTCCCCGATGTGCTGGCTTTGCTTAAGCCGGGTGATTTGCTGGTTATGAATGATACCCGCGTCATGCAAGCGCGCCTATTCGGGCGTAAGCGCTCTGGTGGCAAGATCGAAGTATTGGTTGAGCGAGTACTTGATTCACAACGGGCGCTAGCCAAGGTGCGTCATTCAAAATCGTTGCCGACAGGGGCTGGTTTTTTTATCGCCGACGGCATTGAGGTCGAGGTCGAGGAAAACAGGGGACGTCTTCTTATTCTGCGATTGTGTCGTGGAGATTGGCCTGGTTTGATGCGTCAATACGGTCATATGCCTTTGCCACCATACATCACACGTGCTGACGAAGATTTGGATGAAGCGCGCTACCAGACGGTCTATGCGCGTGCCGACGGGGCCGTGGCGGCGCCGACGGCAGGCTTGCATTTCGATAATGAATTATTACAGCAACTAAAAGATAGCGGAGTCGCCCTTGCTTGGGTGACCTTGCATGTGGGTGCCGGGACCTTTGAGCCGGTGCGTGTGGATGATATTAAAGACCACTCAATGCATGCCGAGACCTTTGAAGTGGGCAGCGAAGTGTGTCGCCAGATAAAGGCCACACAGCAGGCGGGTGGACGCGTGGTCGCCGTTGGCACTACTTCTGTCAGGGCGCTTGAAAGCGCAACGAATGAGAATGGCATAACCGAGCCATTTCAGGGTGATACCCGAATATTTATAACACCGGGATACCGCTTTCGTTGTATCGATGCCATGATTACCAACTTTCATTTGCCAGAGTCGACGCTATTGATGTTGGTCAGCGCCTTTGCCGGTTACGAGCCGGTGATGGCGGCCTACCGGCACGCAGTGACCCAACGTTATCGATTTTTCAGCTACGGCGACGCCATGTTTGTGACACGTGCCGTATCCCACATCGACGATAGCAGGAAATAGGAAATAAGTGTGAAGTTTGAATTACTGGCCGAAGATGGCTTGGCCCGTCGTGGCTGCATTCGTTTAAGCCGTGGTGTGATTGATACCCCGGCATTTATGCCGGTCGGCACCGCTGCAACAGTAAAAGCGCTTACGCCGCAAGTACTTGAGGAAATCGGTGCACAGATAGTTTTGACAAACACCTTCCATTTGATGTTGCGGCCGGGTATGGAGGTAGTGCGTGCGCATGAAGGGGTGCATAATTTTATGCATTGGCAAAAGCCCATCCTCACCGATTCTGGTGGCTATCAGGTATTCAGCCTTGGTGAAGTACGTAAATTAAGCGAGAAAGGGGTTGAATTTCGCTCCCCCTTTGACGGTTCTAAGGTCTTTCTCGACCCCGAAACCTCTATGGATATTCAGCGAACACTGGGTTCCGACATTGTCATGTGTTTTGATGAGTGCACACCCTATCCGGCCAGCCCTGACGAGGCGCGGCAGTCGATGGAGCTTTCTATGCGTTGGGCCCAGCGTTCAAAAAAGGCTCATGGCGACAACCCCTCTGCGCTGTTTGGCATTATCCAAGGCGGTGTCTATCCCGATTTGAGGCAGGAATCATTACAACAGTTGACCGCTGTCGGCTTCGATGGTTATGCCATAGGCGGCTTGTCGGTTGGCGAGCCGCAAGATGAAATGCTGCATATTCTCGATGGCATTGCGCCGAGTATGCCTAAGACTTCACCACGTTATTTGATGGGGGTCGGTACACCACAAGATATCGTTGAGGCCGTGCGCCGCGGCGTCGATATGTTTGATTGCGTCATGCCGACGCGAAATGCGAGAAATGGTCATTTATTCACCAGTCACGGCGTCGTACGCATCCGTAACAGCTGCCATAAGCTGGATACCCGGCCACTGGATGAGCATTGCGACTGTTATACCTGCCAGAATTTTAGTCGCAGCTACCTGCGCCACCTTGCTCACAGTGGCGAGATGTTGGGTGGCACCCTAAATACCCTCCATAATCTGCGTTATTATCAAAATTTGATGCGCGAACTGCGAGAAGCTATTGCAGAAGGGCGATTGCAGCCCTACATTGAGGGCTTCTATGCACGATACGAGCAATCTGACTAGCGCTTGACATATAATAGGCGACTTTCGCTGCTGACTATGGCGGCGTAGATACAAATTAATGCAATAAGGAATCACCTATGAGTTTGTTTATTTCAGACGCGATGGCGGAAACAGCGCCAGCCGCTGCCGCAGCGCCGGGTTTTGCCCAGTTTATCCCGCTTATTATCATCTTCGTGATTTTCTATTTTTTGTTGATTCGTCCACAGATGAAGCGCGCTAAAGAACACAAGAAAATGATTGCGGGTATTGCCAAAGGCGACGAAGTCATCACTAACGGCGGTATCCTCGGCAAGGTTGTTGCGATAGATGAAGGTTTTTTTAGCCTGGAGGTGGCCAATGACACCGTTCTCAAGATGCAGACAAGTTCAGTAAGCCAAGTGGTGCCTAAAGGCACTTACAAGGCTGCTTCCAAATAGGATTACGACAGGCCAAATTAATGAATCAATATCCTGCATGGAAGTATTTACTGGTTGCTGCAGTCCTGGTGTTTGCTGTGCTCTATGCATTGCCCAATATCTATGTCAAGGATCCGGCTATACAGATCTCCGCAACGACTAGTGCCGATGAAGAGGGCTTGGGTGAACGGATCAAAGGCCTGCTTACCAGTAGCGGACTCCCCTATAAAAGTGTTGAGCTGACTGATTTCGGTTGGCTGGTGCGTTTTAATGACGATGAAATACAGCTTAAGGCCCAGGAAGTTTTGAAGGAAGGACTGGGCGAGGGCTATATCACAGCCTTGAACCTGGCTCCGACTACACCGGCCTGGTTGAAGAGCATTGGCGGTGAGCCGATGTATTTGGGGCTTGATCTGCGTGGTGGTGTTCACTTCTTGTTACAAGTGGATATGGCTACCGCAGAAAAGCAGGTTCTCAACGCGAATGTTAAAGGATTGCGCAGATATTTGCGTAGTGAGAAGATTCGTTATTCATCCATCGTTGAAGGGCCAAACAATACTATTTTGATTAAGTTCCGCTCGGCAGAGGATCGCACCAAAGCGCGCCAATTGATTTACAACGAAGCCGATTACCGCGACCTGAATTTGCTGGAAATCGCTGGCGGCAAGTCCCCGACTTTAGAAGTCACTATTAAAGAAGAAGCCTTGCGTGAAAAACGTGATTTCGCTTTAAAGCAAAATATTACCACCTTGCGTAATCGAGTCAATGAACTTGGTGTTGCTGAACCGATCATTCAACAGCAGGGTGAAGACCGCATTGTAGTGCAATTACCGGGCGTGCAAGATACAGCGCGTGCAAAAGAAATTCTTGGTGCCACAGCGACATTGGATTTCCGTCTGGTGGACACAAAAAATGACGTGCAGGCCGCTCTGGCGGGCAAAATACCGCTGGGCTCACGACTCTATCGCGAGCGTAACGGTCAACCCATTTTATTGCTGAAAGATGAAATCATCACTGGCGACGCCATTATTGATGCTGCCTCGGGTATTGACCAGCAAACCGGTAGTGCATCGGTATTCGTTACCTTAGATAGTGTCGGCGCCAGTCGCATGAGTGATGTCACGCGCGACAATATAGGTAAGCCGATGGCAGTTGTTTTTAAGGAATCCAAGGCCGAGACGAAGGAAGTTGACGGCAAGAAAGTGATCACGCGACGTACTTCCGAGCAAGTGATTAACGTTGCCACCATTCGTGATCAGCTCAGCAAGCGTTTCCAAATCACCGGCCTGGATAGTACGGAAGAGGCGCGTGACCTCGCTTTGTTACTCAGAGCGGGAGCCTTGAAGGTGCCTATTGATATTATCGAAGAGCGCACTATCGGCCCCAGCATGGGTAAGGAAAATATTAAAAAGGGCGCCTTTTCAGTCGTTGTTGGTTTTGTCTTTGTGCTCGTCTTTATGGCGCTTTGGTATAAGCAGTTTGGCATGATTGCCAATATTGCCCTGGCCCTGAACCTGGTAGTTATTGTCGCGGTGCTGTCGTTATTGCAGGCGACCCTGACCTTGCCCGGCATCGCCGGTATTGTTCTAACCGTAGGGATGGCGGTTGATGCCAATGTCTTGATTTTTCAGCGTATTCGCGAAGAGATTGCCAATGGCAATACGCCACAGGCGAGTATTCATGCTGGCTACGAGAAAGCATTGTCTACCATCGCGGACGCTAATATCACTACGTTAATTGCCGCTTTGGTGTTATATACCTTTGGCACTGGCCCGATCAAGGGCTTTGCGGTGACATTGTCTATCGGTATTTTGACCTCTATGTTCACGGCGATTATGGGTACTCGTGCCATAGTCAATTTCTTATACGGCGGTAAACGCATCAACAAGTTGTCGATATAAAAATGGAATTGCTCAAAAAAACAAACTTTGATTTTATGTCGCAACGCTATATTGCGATAGCCCTGTCCTCTATAGTCTTGTTGCTGGCCATTGGCTCATTAACAATACGAGGCTTGAATCTCGGCATTGATTTTACCGGTGGTACGATTATCGAAATCGGTTATCCTGATAGTGCTGATCTTGTTGGCGTGCGCACGCAGCTTAGTGAAAGCGGCTTTGATGATGCGATAGTGCAGTACTTTGGTTCCACGCGTGAGGTGTTGGTGCGCGTGGCACCGCGCGACAACATTAACAGCTCTGATCTTAGCAATCAGGCGATTGATGTGCTTAAACGCACGGGCGACATTGAAGTGCGCCGTGTCGAATTTGTCGGGCCGCAGGTCGGTGATGAGTTGACTGAAGATGGTGGCTTGGCATTACTCTATGCGCTCATCGGTATTCTCATCTATGTCTATTTTCGTTTTGAATTCCGTTTTGCCTTGGGCTCTGTTGTGGCCTTGATTCACGATGTGATCATTGTGATGGGCGTGATTTCTGTAATCGGAATGGAATTTAACCTCACCGTGTTGGCCGCGATTTTGGCGGTGATTGGTTATTCATTAAACGACACCATCGTAGTTTTCGATCGTATACGAGAGAACTTCCGCAAAATGCGTAAAGGCAGTCCGATGGAAGTGATCAATGCCTCACTCAATCAGACACTGTCACGTACCTTGATCACTTCGGTGACGACTTTACTTGTGCTGCTATCTTTGTTTTTTCTCGGTGGTGAAGTAATTCGTGGTTTCTCACTAGCCTTGATAGTTGGTATTCTTGTCGGTACCTACTCTTCTATCTATGTGGCCAGCAATATCACACTTTTATTAGGTGTGAGCAAGGAAGATTTAATGCCGCCACAAAAAGAAGGTGCAGAGATCGACGACCGACCGTAAACACAAGCAGCATTCGACCACAACACCTTAAAAGGGCAGGCGCAGCAGGATGGCCAATATCATTGACAAGCTCCCCTAGTACCCATGTTTACACTGCTAATTGCATTTTTTGCTGTTTCCATCCTTTTTTCGTTTTTTTGTTCGTTATGGGAAGCGGTACTCCTTAGCATTACGCCGACCTATGCCCATATCAAAATGGAACAAGACTCTGCCATTGGGCATCACCTTAAGTCGTTCAAAGAGAACATAGATCGGCCATTAGCGGCGATTTTGACGCTCAATACGATTGCGCATACGGTTGGCGCTATCGGTGTTGGCGCGCAAGCGGCAGTACTGTGGAGCGATGCACATCCCATTATCACTCAGTTTACTGTGCCTGCAGTGATGACCCTGGCTATTCTGGTTTTCTCGGAAATTATCCCTAAAACCATTGGCGCTAACTATTGGCAAGAGATGGCACCATTTACCGTTAAATCTCTGTTATTTATTATGGTCGTGTTGGCACCTCTGGTGTGGATGAGCCAACTCATCACCAAAGCGCTGAAAAAAGACAAATCGCGTAGCGTGTTATCACGATCAGACTTTATGGCGATGACCCAGCTTGGCGCTAAAGAGGGCGTTTTCGAAGAGGCAGAATCACACATTATTGGTAATTTGCTACGATTTAATACCGTGCGTGCAGCAGACATTATGACGCCCCGCACTGTAGTTAAGGCCGCCGTTGAGACGCTAACAGTTCAAGAATTTTATGAGGCAAACAAAGACTTGAGATTTTCGCGTGTCCCGGTCTATCAACAAGAGTCCAAAGATCATATCACCGGCTATATTCTGAAAACCGAAGTCTTGTCCAATATTGTTAATGGTAACGCAGAGGCGACCCTGGCAAGTATTCGTCGCGAGATTATGATTGTGAGTGAAGACTTTCCTTTGCCCGATCTGTTTGATCGATTTATGGAAAAACGTGAACATATCACCCTGGTAGTCGACGAATTTGGCGGTATGGCTGGTATTGCCACCATGGAAGATGTGATTGAAACCATGCTTGGTATGGAGATCATGGATGAATCGGACAGTGCCGAGGATATGCAAGCGCTCGCACGCAAGAACTGGCAGCGACGGGCAAAACGACTTGGGTTGATCGAAGAGACCTCATCAGTAGCAGACGACAAAGTTGATGAAGATGCCAACGCAACGAAAACCGTAGATGAAGTATTGCCAAAAGGCTAGCGTATATACGCAATGTTGTGGAATCAAGGAGAAGGCGGACTTATTTGTGGGCGGAAGATACGACACCGACTTCTAGATTGGTTCAGCGGCGAGCTGTGGTAAGCAAGCGAGCGCTTGATACATATTTGATATGTCAGCAGCGCCGAAATACTAGCGACAGAGCAAACAAGCAGAAGTCCGCATCGTTACGTAATTTTATCATCTACACATATGCGCGTAAAACTTTAAAAGCACCGTAAGATTTGGTGCCTAATCAATTGCTAGCGTAAGCTACCCCTAAATGGTATGCACTTCAAAGTTAAATTCGGATCCTTATTTTGGGTAACATCGGGGATAAAGAAATGTCTATTGCTGGCGGATGGCTAAAGATATGAGCCAACGCAGGAGAGTTGTAGTATGAACTATTACGGTATAATTTTGTTGCTAGTCGTCATTGCCGGTATTACCGTGGCAGTATGGGGCTGGAACATAATGATTGCGTCACGAAAAATTCGTCAATGGCCGACTGTTGACGGAAAGATTGAGAGATCGACCTTAAGCTCGAATAGAGATGACCTGCTGCCTGACATAAGATTCAGCTATGTCGTAAAGGGACAGCAATATAGCCAAAGCTTTGAGTTCCCAGCTGATATTGATCCCATGCCGGAAATGGCGCAAAGCTATATCGAAAAATATCCGGCAGGAGAAAAAGTCCGCATTTATTACAATCCGCTAAACCCCGCAGAGGCGACTCTGGAGCCGGCTGTACGTGGCGATTGGATGATCATGGCATTGGGGGTAATTACCGCTGTTGGTGGCTTGTTGGCCTTGTTTGTATCGTTTTAACTCCGAAACCAGAAGATGGCTGTGGAGCCTGGGTGCCGATATCTGACAGTTGTTTGAGAAAAGTTGTTATATATTTATGTAATAATGTCAGGCAAATAATAAGAGTTATGACGATGATGGCTGCCGGCGAGCATATATCGATCCCATAGGGAAAGCAGAACAGACGGATCCTTTGTCTAGGGTTTAATAAAATCTATTTATTGTTATGTTTTGTTTGTTTGCTATAAACGTATAAGTTTTTATTCTTGTGTATTCCCTGACATCGTTTTATGTTTGTGCCTGTATGGATCGCTAGGTGCAAGAAAAGCGGGTGGGAGGCATGCTAATTAAAGCAGCAGGTATATGGCTTGTAATCGTTGCAGTGGCTATTGCCAACGGAGTATTTCGTGAAAAAGTTCTGGTGCCATTAATAGGCGCCGATTTTTCGCTTCCTTTAAGCGGTGTACTGCTGATAATTCTGATATTCCTGGTAGCCTTGTTATCGGTCTCTATTATCGGCCCATCTGAGCAAAAAGAATACATTCTGGTTGGTGTGGTGTGGGCGATTTTTACATTGTCTTTTGAGTTTTTATTTGGATATTTTGTCGTAGGCAAGTCTTGGCAAGAAATGCTGGGGGTGTTCAATATAATGAAGGGGGATTTATTTATTGTGATTCTCTTTGCGACAGCTGTTTCCCCTTGGCTTGCGGCGAAAACAAGGGGTATTATATGAATACATATAGGCGGCGCGCTAAGAGCGCGTAATTGACCAGATTATGCCGATATCGAAAGAGGAAAAGGAATTCGTTTCATATGTCGTGGAAATGATGAGTTCAATTGGCCCAGTGTATGCTAAAGGAATGTTTGGTGGTCATGGTATCTATCTGCAAGGGCTTATGTTTGCTCTGGTTGCTGACGGTGTCCTTTATCTGAAGTCAGACATAGACACAGATGGTGAATTCAAAGCAAAGGGGCTGGAAGCGTTTAGATACAATAAGAAAGGCAAGGAATATAAAATGTCTTATTACCAGGCTCCGGAAGAAACGTTGGAAGATAGTGAAGAAATGAATTTATGGGCAAATAAAGCGTATGCAGCTGCATTGAGGGCGGCAGCGAAAAAGCGGAAGGAATGAGCAATTATATATAACCATTGCGTCGAATACGCACCATTTTATGGTGCTGAATCTTACTTTCGTTAGGCCGCTTATATTCGACCTTATGCGGAAACGAGATAAGGAGAAAATTTATGTACTACGTGGTTGATACAGAAAAGTCTTTCGAGCAGGCTTATACCGACCTTGAAGCAGAAGTAAAGAGTCTCGGCTTCGGAGTGCTTCACATCCATGATCTGGGACAAACGCTGCGCAGTAAAGGGGTCTTCTTTGAAGAAAACTGCAAGGTATTTGAGGTCTGCAACCCACAGCAAGCAGCCAAGGTTTTATCGGTCGATATGCGGCTCAATATGGCGTTACCCTGCCGTATTTCTGTATACACTGACAAGGGCGATACCAAGATTGGTTTGATAAAACCTGCAAAAATGCTTGCCGCTTTGTCGCAAGACCCGGCCCTGTTGGCGGTGGCGAATGAAGTAGAGCAAAAAACGATGCAGATGATAGATAATGCACGGTAGTCCTGATGCTGTGGATAATAGTTCGTATGTGCTAAGGTGATAAAGGTGCCGTTTTTTGCTTGATCTACTTTTGGTTGCCGCTGAGTTAAGAGTCCTTAACTAATTAGGAGCAAATGCTATGAATGTTAGCAAACACGGTCTTTCAATAGGGATTGAAAGAGTGAGCAGTGAAATTTTCCTTTCACTAAAAGCGGTCGGCAAGCTGACACATGAGGATTATGAAATAATAACCCCCTTGATTGATGCGGCATTGGCTGAGGTGAAAGAGCCGAAGATAAAGGTATTGGTAGATGGTACCGAAATGGAAGGATGGGAACTCAGGGCTGCATGGGATGATTTTAAACTTGGGCTAAAATATGGCCGCGAGTTTGAAAAGATAGCCATTTATGGTAATAAAAATTGGCAGGAAATTGCCGCCAAAGTCGGTGCTTGGTTTACTTCTGGTGAGGTGAAATACTTTGAAAATTACGATGACGCATTGGCGTGGCTTAATGAATGATTTGGTGCGAGAGAAAAGCCATAGTGTAGGCTGTGCTTTTGTTGTATCTGTTGTTTTGAAATTATAGTGTTCAAGATGCAGTTCTGCAGACACCCGCGCATAAAAAGCTAATCCCATGGTTTTCAAGACCACTCTTGTCGCATGGTAATGATCAAGCTTGTCTGCTGACTGATGAATCTCTTGGCAACATCGTGCTTGAAGTAATATCCTCGATTCATAGTTAGATATCGTCATTATCAGCTTTGGTTCTTGAATATTGTTCAGCTATTCATATCGAATGGAAGAATAGCCGGAAACGCTGATTTGGAAGCGAGTTCAAAGTGGTTGGCGCCGGCTACCGTTGGGGCTATGTCTATAATCTTCGGCCAAAGGGAACAGGCCTTATGCCATTTACTTAAAGGTGATAAACCCAGCTTTAGCTTAATTATTGTCAGGCCTTTCCGGTAAAATATGTGGCCAGCTATACCCTGCGTTTGTCATTTTAATTGAACGGGATATTCAAAGGAGAAAGTATGAAAGAACTCGTCCTCGCGACAGCATTTTTGATATTGATTGTTGCCACTCCGGCGTCAGCAGCTAATGGTGTGGTTGATGTGGAAAGCATGTTCAATGTGGAGGAAACTGCAAATCGAATAGTGACTATTTTGAATGAAAAGGGAATGATAATATTCAATCGAATAAAGCACTCTGAAAGTGCAGGCAAAGTGGGTGTCAAGCTGCGACCGACAGAGCTAATAATATTTGGAAATCCAAAAGTAGGGGGCCCACTTATGGTTTGCCAGCAAAGTGTTGCTATAGATTTGCCTCAAAAGGCATTAATTTGGCAAGATGACAATGACAAGGTTTGGATATCGTATAACGATCCAAAATATTTGAAAAAAAGGCATGGCATCTCTGATTGTGAGGCAGCTATAGAGAAAATAGAAAAAGCACTTGCCAATATAGTAAAGTCAGCATCTACAAAATAAGTCTAAGGGGCAGTATAGATGTCGGTGTCAAGAAATTTAACTAGCGCCGTTTTTTTAAATTTTTATTTCGTCTAACAGGAGTTTTTCCAGTTCTATATGGCCATAATGGTAGCTTTTGCTAGGATTGATTGGGTCAGGTGGTGGTGTGTCAAAAGTAATTTTGTTCAATAAGCCTTATGGCGTGTTGAGCCAATTTAGCTCACAAGAAGGACAAAAAACACTGGCGGAGTATATTGATGTGGCCGATGTTTATGCGGCAGGGCGCCTGGATAAGGACTCCGAGGGCCTTTTAGTGTTAACGGATGATGGTAAGCTGCAGAATACAATCGCCTCGCCTAAACATAAAATGACTAAGAGTTATTGGGTGCAAGTTGAAGGTGTGCCTGATGATGTGGCTCTCAACGCCTTGCGAAGGGGGGTTGAGCTTAAAGACGGCTGGACAAAGCCTGCCAGAGTGAGATTGATTAATACGCCAAACCTGTGGCCACGTAAGCCCCCGATCCGTGAGAGAAAGTCCATCCCCACTTCTTGGTTGGAAATAACAATAAAAGAAGGGCGTAATCGACAAGTGCGCCGCATGACTGCAGCAGTGGGTTATCCAACACTGAGGCTGGTTCGCTACTCTGTAGGAAACTGGACGATAGAGGGTGTTGAAAGCGGTTCCTATATTAGGCTCGATGCCTGATCTTTGCTATCAATAACGATAAACTTATGCATATAAAAATATGGGGTTGAAGAATCACTGTCGCCTTACCATTTTTTTGGTAAAAAGCTGAGTTTAATATTCCTTTATTAATGATTGTAG
>WGFU01000024.1 GCA_015492075.1 Gammaproteobacteria bacterium | reverse complement strand
GTAGCACTCAGTGACATGGTACCCAATACACTCCAAAATAATAGATCGACGCTTTTGCGGCGCTATTTTACTCGTCAAACGCGCGTAAAACAAGGATTTTAAACGGGAAAATGGAAAATACGGCGTGAGGCGAGCTGACCATCAGGCCGTTGCTCGCCCAAACCAAAAAATCCTTCACCTGGACAATACAAACGCATTAACTCGCCACCAACCAGCCCTGCCTGCTCAAGTCGCAATCCATTACGCAGCCTACGCGCCTCATTATCGCTCAAATCCAGTCGTGGTAGATGCGTCAAGCCGCTATCCAAGGCTAATAACTGCTGATCAAGCGCGCTGCCATTGTCAGTCCGACGCAGTGATTCCAGCTCGTCTAAGGTCACCGGTCTTTGATCAGTATAATTCCCCACTGCGTAGCGGCGCAGAGCCACCAAGTGCGCGCCACAGCCAAGCTGCTGGCCCATATCTTCGGCTAAGGTACGGATATAAGTCCCTTTCGAACAATGAACATCGAAATCCACGACATTATCCTGATAACCGCAAAAATCTAGCTGGTAAATAGTGACTGGTCGTGGCGCCCGCTCAACTTCGATGCCTTGTGCGGCCAGCTTGTATAGCCGCTTCCCCTGATGCTTTAAGGCTGAAAACATGGGCGGGATCTGCTCTATATCACCTCTGAAATTCGCCAATACCTTTTCAATTTGTGCCGGGTCCATATCTTTAACCGCCACTTCACTCAGCACATCACCTTCGGCATCGCCGGTACTGGTGGTGATGCCTAAACGCATCGATGCACGATAACGTTTGTCGCAATCAATCAGATACTGGGAAACCTTGGTCGCTTCACCAAAACAAAGCGGCAACATACCTGTCGCCATTGGGTCGAGACTGCCCGTATGACCCGCCTTACGCGCGTTAAACAAACGTTTAACTTGTTGCAAGGCGGTATTCGAACTAATGCCCTTTGGCTTGTCCAACAACAATATACCGTGAACGGCACGACGTAACGGTTTAGACATACACAGGCTTATTTATCGTCTTTTTCCAGCTCGGTGGACGCGTGAGCAACATCATCAGCCACGGTTTTTTCAATCAAGTTGGTCATGTATGAAGCACGCTCGATGGACTCATCATAAACAAAGTGTAGCTGTGGGATGACGCGCAGTAACAAACGTGATTTTAATTCGTGCCGAAAGAAGTTGGCAGCCTTATTAATAGCCTTAACTGCATCAGCACTGTTATTTTCGCCGTTAATACTGGTCAAATAAATCTTTGCGCGCGATAAATCACGCGCAACGCGCACAGCGGTAATGGTAAATGATGCAAAACGCGGATCACGGCTCTCATTACGAATCAAATTCGCCAGTTCGCGCTTAAGCTGTTCTGCAACGCGATCACTACGATTAAAGTCTTTCACTAGATAACCAACTAAACAAGGTATCTATAACGTGCGCTTAACCGAAATACGCTCGAAGACTTCGATCTGATCGCCAACTTTAACATCGTTATAGTTCTTAACACCGATACCGCACTCCATGCCATTTTTAACTTCGTTGGCGTCGTCTTTGAAGCGACGCAATGACTCAAGTTCACCTTCGTAAATGACAACGTTGTCACGCAGCACACGAATGGGGCTATTACGTTTAACCACTCCCTCTGTCACCATGCAACCTGCAATCAAACCAAACTTCGGTGATTTAAAGACATCACGTACTTGTGCCAGACCAATAATTTCCTCGCGAATCTCGGGTGCAAGCATACCGGAAAGTGCCGCCTTAACATCATCAATCACTTCATAGATAACACTGTAATAGTTAAGCTCCATCGACGCTTCCTGGCATAGACGCCGCGCTGTGGCATCGGCGCGCACGTTAAAACCGATCACAATCGCGTCGGAAGCCAAGGCCAGATTGATATCGGACTCGTTAATGCCACCAACACCACAGGCCACGATCTTGACCTGAACTTCGTTATTAGAAAGCTTGGTCAAAGAGTCTCTTAGTGCCTCAACCGAACCTTGCACATCGGCCTTGAACAGAATATTTAAAAAGCCAACATCCGCTTTGCCCATACGATTAAACATATCATCCAGGCGCGCTGCCTGCTGTTTAGCCAGCTTAAGGTCACGATGCTTGCCCTGGCGCGATTCGGCAATCTCTCTCGCCACGCGCTCTTCGGCAACCGAAACAGCATCATCACCGGCATTCGGTGCACCTGACAAACCCAGCACAACAACAGGGGTAGAAGGGCCTGCCGAGTTGACTTGTCGACCTTGCTCATCGTACATAGCTCTGACCGAACCGTACTCATTGCCACAAAGCAGAATATCCCCTTTACGTAAGGTGCCGCTTTGTACTAGCACTGTAGCAACCGGACCGCGACCGCGATCCAGCGTCGATTCAATGACAACGCCACTTGCACGCTGGTCTACGGCTGCGGTCAATTCCATTAGCTCGGCCTGTAATAGCACAGCATCAAGCAGGGCATCTATGCCCTCACCGGTTTTGGCCGAAACATTGACAAACATCACGTCACCACCCCAATCTTCGGGAATGACTTCGTGTTTGCCTAATTCTTGCTTGACTCGATCCGGGTCGGCATCAGTTTTATCCACCTTATTGATGGCAACAATCATCGGTACGCCAGCCGCCTTGGCATGCTGAATCGCTTCGATAGTCTGTGGCATAACACCATCATCAGCAGCGACCACCAAAATAACTATATCAGTCGCCTGAGCGCCGCGAGCACGCATGGCAGTAAACGCTGCATGGCCCGGGGTATCCAAAAATGCGATCATACCTTTTGCCGTTTTGACTCGGTAGGCACCAATGTGTTGGGTGATACCACCAGCCTCACCCGAGGCCACCTTGCTGGAGCGTATGTAATCAAGCAAAGAGGTCTTCCCATGGTCAACATGACCCATGATGGTCACCACTGGCGCGCGCGACAATTTCTCGGCACTGTTATCTTCAACGTCCAACACGGACTCTTCCAGCTCCGCTTCGTTAAGCATTTTAGGGATGTGTCCCATGTCTTCTACAATAACGGCTGCGGTTTCTTGGTCAAGGACCTGGTTAATCGTGGCCATGGTGCCCATGCTCATCAAATATTTAATGACTTCGGCAACCTTAACCGCCATACCCTGAGCCAAGCCGGATACGGTGATGGTTTCGGGAATCACCACTTCACGTGTAACCGGGGCTGTTGGCATTTCAAAACCATGCTTACCATCGCCACTCGAGATCGAGCCCCGACGTGGCTTGCGCACAGCTTTACGCTTACGTGCAACCTTGTTTGAGGCAATATGCAACTCTTTCTCACCACGCTTGCCACCACGCTCCGACGATTTACCGCCGCGCTTTCTCTCTTTACGCTCTTTCTTATCCGCAGCGGCCGGGACTGCTGCTGGCGCAGCAGGTTCAGGCTGCTTAGCTTCTGCAACAGGCGCTTCGCTAGGAGCAGGTTCCGCCACTTCTGCGGCAACTTCTTTGACTTTCAGCTCAGGCTCAACTTCTGGCTCTGTAACCTCAGGTGGTAGAGGAGGCGGAGCGGCTTCTTCCAACTCACGCTGGCGCTCTTCTTTTAGAGATTTAAGACGATCTTCCTCTTCTGCCAACACTTCTTCGCGTTTTACATAAGTGCGTTTTTTGCGCACCTCGACGTTAATAGTACGGCTGCGGTTTTGCGGTGTCGCCCGGCCACCCGCTACAGGACGAGGTGTGACAATAGGCTGACGAATTTCACTGACCGTTTTACGCTTCAGAGTAATACGACTAGGCCCCGCGTCGGCATTGCCTTTAGCACCATGCAGTTCACGCAAATAAGTCAATAAGGCTGTTTTTTCCTTATCGGTAATTTTATCATCGGCCTTTTCAATCTTAATGCCGGCACTACTGAGTTGCGCCAACAAACGATCAACGGGAATCCCGACAACACCAGCGAATTCTTTTACGGTTACATCAGCCATGGCTGCTTAATTTTCCTCCTCGGCAAACCACGGCGCCCGTGCAGCCATAATCAATTGAGCGGCGCGCTCCGCATCGAGGCCATCAATATCTGTTAGCTCATCAACAGACTGTTCGGCAAGGTCTTCTTGCGTCACGACACCACGTCCAGCAAGAACGTGAGCAAGACGCTCGTCCATACCTTCAAGATTAAGCAAGTCTTGCGCAGGCGTCGCGGTAGAGAAAATTTCCTCATCAGCAATCGCCTTGGTAATCAAAATATCACGCGAACGTCGGCGTAATTCCTCTACCGTCTCTTCATCGAACTCTTCGATGGCAAGCATTTCAGATTCAGGCACGTAAGCGATCTCGTCCAGCGTGGTAAAACCTTCCTGCACCAGAATCATCGCAACGTCTTCATCGACATTGAGCTTCTCGACAAACATCGCTTGGGTTGCCTCTGCCTCTGCCTCGCCTTTTTGCTGGGCATCAGTCTCATTCATGACGTTGAGCTCCCAACCAGTCAGCTGGCTCGCCAAACGAACATTCTGGCCGCCGCGTCCAATAGCCTGCGACAGATTAGCTTCGCTAACGGCGATATCAACACTGTTCAAGTCCTCGTCAACCACAATAGAGGTGACATCTGCTGGCGCCATGGCGTTAATGACATACTGTGCCGGATTCTCATCATACAAAATGATATCGACACGCTCACCCGCGAGTTCATTAGAAACCGCTTGCACACGCGAACCACGCATGCCGACACAAGCACCGACAGGATCAATGCGCGAATCATGGGAACGCACAGCAATTTTAGCGCGAGAACCAGGGTCGCGTGCCGCACCAATAATCTCGATTAGCTCTTCACCCACTTCAGGCACTTCCAACTTAAATAGCTCAATCAACATTTCGGGCACAACGCGACTCACAAATAATTGTGGCCCACGCGTTTCTGCACGAATCTCTTTTAAGTAACCGCGAATACGATCGCCAGTACGTACCGCCTCGCGAGGAATCAGATCTTCTCTCATAATGATGGCCTCGGCATTGCCGCCAAGATCCATAATGACATTACCACGATCCAAACGCTTGACGACACCCGTCAGCAATTCACCAACGCGATCTTTGTAAGCATCAAGCACTTGCGCTCGCTCGGCCTCGCGCACCTTTTGCACAATGACTTGTTTTGCGGTTTGCGCTGCGATACGACCAAACGCAACCGATTCGATCGGCTCTTCGATAAAGTCGCCGACTTCTATTGCAGGGTCTTGCTTACGCGCGTCAGACAAATGAATTTGTTGATCAGGCAGCTCAAGCTCCTGCTCATCATCGACCACCAACCAGCGACGAAACGTTTCGTAGTTGCCTGTTGCACGATCAATAGCAACACGTGCATCAATATCCAGGCGATTGGGTTTTTTGGTCGCAGTCGCCAAGGCGAGCTCTATGGCTTCAAATATGACGTCCTTGCTTACACCGCGCTCGTTAGAGACGGAATCGACAACCATCAAAATCTCTTTATTCATTACCTTAATTACCTAAAAAACTCGCCATCACGCGAATAAATTGCAACAACTATGCACTACCAATTAAAACTGAGCCACCAACCGCGCCTCGTTAATTAGCGACCAGTCGATGTCATAGGCTTCACCGTCAACGCTAACCACCACGCCAGCATCAGTGGTCTGCATCAATTCACCAGTAAAATTCCTACGTCCAAGTACTGCCACATTCAACTTTAGGCGAATTACCTCACCAACAAAGCATTCAAATTGCTGTGGTGTAAACAACGGCCGGTCGATTCCAGGCGACGACACTTCCAGTGTATACACCTCTCGAATCGGGTCTTCAACATCCAGCACCCCGCTGACCTGATGACTGACCTTGGCACAATCATCCACATTCACACCACTTTCGGCGTCGATGTAAACCCGCAACACACGCTGACCTGACTCGCAGACATACTCGGCCCCGACAAACTCGTAACCCAGCCCGGTGACCGCCGGCTCTATACACTCGCATACTCGCGGTGGAGCACTACGCATCGCTCATCAACTCCTCAAACAAAAAATGGGCCTAAAGGCCCACCTACAAAACTACGTTGGAAATCCCGCCTATTATAGGAAATTCGGGAAAAAATACAATAGCTTAAGACGAATAGAAGAGATTCAGGCCAGCAGCCTCGTGGACACGCATCCGTAGACTGCCAATTAGACCAAGAAGCTGGCTAGAATAAAAGATCGCTATGTGATCACAGCAGATTGAAATAAATCGGCTTAGACAACTAAATAGATAAGAAACTATTGGTAATCGTTGTTGGTAGCGGGGGTAGGATTTGAACCTACGACCTTCGGGTTATGAGCCCGACGAGCTACCAAGCTGCTCCACCCCGCAACGAAGAGGCAAAGTATAAAGGAAAATGCCATCATTATTCAAGTAGTTATTGCTGACTCTTTAGTCGTCGCTGTAGCAAAGGCTATCGCATAGTGTCGCTCATCAGCGAGGCTGAGGTAAACGTGGGTAATACCTTTATCGGCGGCAATCACGCTTGCCCTGCTTAATAGTTGTATGCCTGGTCGACCTGTAGCATCGTGCTGAACGCTAATATGTGATGGTCGGAGACCTTGGCGAAAACCAAGCCCTATGGCTTTGGCTGTTGCCTCCTTGGCGGCAAAGCGCTTGGCCAGAAAAGCCGATGGTCGGGAGGAGGATTGGTATTCGCGCAGCTCGCTCTCACTTAACAGGCGCTGCGCAAGACGTGGACCAAAACGGGCGATAGCTTTATCTATACGCTCGATATCAACAATATCGGTGCCGATACCAAAAATCACCGGTTGCGCGCCTCAAGCATGAGGCTGCGCATGTCACGCACGGCGCTCTTCAAGCCGGTGAATAAGGCGCGCGCAACAATGGCATGTCCAATATTCAGCTCGTTAATTGCGGGCAAGGCGGCCACCGGTTTGATATTTTGATAATCCAGCCCGTGTCCGGCATTCACTATTAAACCTAATTGCCAGCCATGGTGAACTGCGCCAGCAATACGTGCCAGCTCGCGCTTGCGTTCGGAGGGAGTTTTCGCTTCGGCATAATGGCCGGTGTGAATCTCTATGGCAGGTGCATCCGCCGCCACAGCGGCTTCAATCTGCGTTTTATCGGGGTCGATAAATAGAGACACTTCGATATCGCTGGCGGCAAGGGTGGCGCAGGCATCACGAATACGGCCAATATGTGACAGCACATCAAGGCCACCTTCTGTGGTGAGTTCTTCTCTGCGCTCAGGCACCAGGCAACAATGCTGCGGCTTAACGCGGCAGGCAATGGCCACCATCTCCTCGGTCACCGCCATTTCAAGATTCATGCGCGTCTGTAAAATCTCCTTCAGCATGCGAACGTCGCGATCTTGAATGTGGCGGCGATCTTCACGTAGATGCAAGGTGATGCCGTCGGCGCCTGCTTCTTCTGCTTCAATCGCGGCCTGCACGGGGTCAGGATAACGCCCTTTTCTCGCTTGACGTATAGTGGCGATATGATCGATGTTGACACCGAGCAGAAGGCTCTGCGGTGCTGGCTTAGTTGTCATGGCTTACCTCGTGCTGTGACACATCGTTTTGCTGAGTATGGCTTCGATAATGCTGGAATAAGCGGCGACTGCGCAAGGGTTTATCGCCTAAATGATAGGCCAAGGTCTTTCTTAGCAGACGTTTGGCATAACGTAATTCGTCTGGGTAGTTTAGTTCACGGCGATGCAGCGCCAATAAAGTGCTGCCGCTAATTTCTACTTCCGAATTTGAGACTGCGATAGAATCGTCGCCAACACGCACTGGGCCACGTGAAGGATGATAATAGTAGTGGTGATCAGCGCTCACCACGGCACCACTGTCCGCTTCATGGCTCAGCATGAGCCCGTATCCCAATTCTGCGAGAAGATCCATTTCAAAAAAACGCAGCGCCCGCTCTTGTCTGCTGCTAACAATATTAGTCTTTTCGCTGGCGAAGTCTTTGAGCAATTGTTGATAACAGTGATACAAATCACCGTGACTATCGCCACGTCCCATCGCCCGCATCAGTAATTCGTTGATATATAGGCCGACAACCAGTCTTTGCCCGGTTAAGACAAAAGGCAGGCTTTCTTCTTCCGCCGAGGACAACGTGAACATTTCGCCACGCCCTACCCATGATACCAACAAAGGTTGGAAAGGCTGTAAGATGCCGCGATAACGACACTTTGCTGCTTTCACACCACGCGCAACAACGGTGACGCGGCCATGGGTTTGACTAAACAGTTCAACGATAGCGCTGGTATCACGATAGGGCCGTGAATGCAGAACAAAAGCAGGAACGGTTGAGGCTGTATTTTTATTATTAGACATTGTACAACGCTATATTGTCAGTCTTTATAACCAAGACTGTGTAAGGCGCGCAAATCATCGCTCCAACCGCGCTTCACTTTCACCCATAGTTTGAGAAAAACCTTGCAACCAAACAAGGCTTCCATATCCTGTCGGGCAGCGCGGCCCACTTCTTTTAGTACACAGCCGCCTTGACCGACAACGATGGCCTTCTGACCCTCACGTTCGACCCAAATCAGGGCATGAATATGCGTCGTCCCCTTATCCTCTGCAAATTGCTCTATCTCAACGGTCATCGAATAGGGCACTTCGTCCCCTACCCGGCGCATAATTTTCTCTCTGACAATTTCAGACGCAAGAAAACGCGCACTGCGATCTGTTAGTTGATCTTCAGGAAAAAGCGCTTCACTCTCAGGCAGATATTGCGTAATGGTTTTTTCGAATTCCTCAATATTAATGTCTTTTTTTGCCGACAACGGAACAATAGCGGCAAATTCGCGCTTACTGGACAGGCTTTCAATCTCAGGCAACAACTGGTTTTTGTTAGCCATCTCGTCAATTTTATTAATGACCAGAACCACCGGCGTTTTTATGGAGCTCATGCGCTGCAAAATCAACTGTTCATCCTCTGTCCAGACACCAGGGTTCACCAACCAAGCGATAACATCGACATCATTCAATGTACTGAGAGCCGTCTGATTCATATAGCGATTCATTGCCTTGCTTGCCCCAACATGCAAACCTGGAGTATCGATATACAGAATCTGCGCCTGGTCTGTGCTCTTGACACCAAGAATAGAATGCCGTGTTGTCTGCGGTTTACGCGTGGTAATACTTAATTTTTGACCCATTGTCCGGTTGAGCAAAGTTGACTTGCCAACATTAGGCCGGCCAACGATGGCCACATAGCCACAGTGAAATGTCATGATAGGGTACTCGTGTTATCGCTATTGGCTTGATCGACGCCCAGGTATCTTAACATTGCCGCAGCAGCCTCTTGTTCGGCCTTTCGCCGGGAACGACCTTCACCACTGACAACGGCCTCAGACAGGGTGTCGATTACGCACTCAGCGGTAAAGATCTGTTCGTGCCCTTCACCAATAATATTGGTAACGGTATAAGCAGGCAAAGGCAGGCTATGCGACTGTGCATATTCTTGCAAACGTGTTTTGGGATCTTTTAGGGCATCATCGAGACTAAGCTGGGCAAACTCGCGTGCATACAAATGGCGGATAAATGCCTGGCTTGCGTCAAAACTACCATCGAGGTAAATGGCGCCGATCAGCGCCTCAATCGTGCCAGCAAGAATAGAAGAGCGGCGATGACCGCCACTTTTCATCTCGCCCGAGCCGAGGATCAAATGCTGTGCGATGTTGATCTCGCGCGCCAGCTTAGCCAGGGTGTCACCTCTTACCAAAGTGGCACGCATGCGACTCAGCTCGCCCTCATCCGCCTCCGGGAAACGCTGATACAAGTCTTCCGCCACCACCAGGTCGAGCACGGCGTCACCCAGGTACTCCAGACGTTCATTATTGCGGTTGCCGGCGCTACGATGCGTTAGCGCACGCACAAACAATGATGGGTCGACGAAACGATAGTCCAGTAAGACTTCTATGGCGTTACGATCAAACTTCAACGGGGTGAGATTTCGATTTTTTTGTTAAATTTAGCAATGACATCAAGGTTGCCCATCATTTGGACACGATCCTCATAATCCAGTGTGACGGTAAAACCCGT
This sequence comes from Gammaproteobacteria bacterium, assembly GCA_015492075.1. Taxonomy (GTDB): domain Bacteria; phylum Pseudomonadota; class Gammaproteobacteria. The sequence continues at coordinate 22,769 of WGFU01000024.1, read as the reverse complement.
CTTGGTTTTTTCAATGTCAAAGTCGTCTAGATTGACGCGCCTGACATTATCAATCTGCATAGTCGCAGTAAGTCGTTTGACAATGTCACTTTTACTCGCCAACGCCTCATTCTCAATACGATTCATAATGGAGGAAACACTAAAGTATTCGTAATAAACTGGGTATAAACGCAAAACAATAGTAGAAAAAAATGCGATCAATGCCAGCAGAATCAACAGACCCGAGAAACTAAACCCCTGTTGTTTATTCGTCGTCAGCATATTGCCTCCATTATTATTTTATTGAATCGAACTTCCGACACGGTCTAAAGAAGAAAAATTCATCCAAATGAAAAAAGCACGGCCAATCAGGTTTTCATCAGGGACTGTCCCCCAAAAGCGGCTGTCGTTACTGTGATCGCGGTTATCACCCATCACAAAATATTCGCCTTCAGGTACGGTAAATGTGCCTAATTGTGAGCGACGGCGGCCATCAATCAAAATCTCGTGCTCTATCTCTCCGAGATTCTCCTGCAACACTAGAGCCCCCTTCATTTCATCTTGATCACCCCAGCCCGGGTATTCGCCTACCATGTTTAGCGTAAGCGGATCGCCGTTTATATAAAGCCGCTTGTCCTCATAATGGATCTCATCACCAGGCAAACCAATAATACGCTTTATATAGTCAATATGTGGCTCCTTGGGATAACGAAATACCACCACATCACCCCGCTGCGGATCACCCAGGTCAATCAATTTTTTATTAATGACCGGTATACGAATACCATAGTCGTATTTATTCACCAAGATAAAGTCACCATCCACCAAGGTTGGCATCATTGACCCTGAAGGAATGCGAAATGGTTCAACAATAAAGGAACGCACAATAAATACAACGAGAATGACACCAAAAATAGAACGTGCGTAATCAACAATAATAGGTTCTTTAAGGAGCTTTGCTTCCTGCTCTGTCGCCTCACGTTGCGCATTCTTAAGCTGTTTGTATAGGGCCCAGCGCTTACGCCCTGCGCCAAGCAGGTCGATCCCCCATATCACGCCGCTCACGAGCAATACACTCAACATAATGGCAGCAAAATCAAAATGCATTATTTTCTCCCCACCTGCAAAACTGCCAAAAAGGCCTCTTGCGGTATCTCAACAGAACCCACCTGTTTCATGCGTTTTTTTCCTTCTTTTTGCTTTTCAAGCAATTTTCGCTTGCGCGAGATATCACCGCCATAGCACTTCGCAGTCACATTCTTGCGCAAAGCCTTTACCGACTCCCTGGCAATAACATGGCTACCAATTGCAGCCTGTACTGCGACATCAAACATTTGCCTTGGAATCAACTCTTTCATCTTTTCAGCCAATAGGCGACCACGTGAATAGGATTGATCACGATGCACAATCGATGACAAGGCATCGACCCTCTCACCGTTAATCATGATATCCACCTTGACAAGGTCTGCTGGCTCGAAACGGACAAAGCTATAATCGAGCGAGGCATACCCTCGGCTGGCTGACTTTAATCGATCAAAAAAATCGAGTACAACTTCATTCATCGGCATCTCGTAACTCAAGGCCACCTGATGACCAAGATATTCCAGGCGCTTCTGGACGCCGCGTTTTCCCGTACACAGGGTGATCACTGCGCCAAGATAGGTCTGTGGTACAAGGATATTGGCCAAAATTATTGGCTCAGCCAGGACCTCGATCTTGTTCACAGCGGGCAATAAGGCAGGGTTGTCTACCATGATTACCGTGCCATCGGTTTGCGTCACCTGGTAAATCACCGTCGGTGCCGTGGTGATCAACTCAAGATTGTATTCTCGTTCAAGCCGTTCTTGCACAATCTCCATATGCAGCATGCCAAGAAAGCCGCAACGGAAACCAAAACCCAATGCCTGCGAGGTTTCCGGCTCATAAAATAATGCCGTATCGTTAATACGCAACTTTGCCAAGGCTTCACGCAGGTCTTCGTAATGCTCTGAACTAACGGGAAACAAGCCGGCAAAGACTTGGGGTTGAACGGTCTGAAAACCAGGCAGTGGCTCAACCGCAGGATGATCATTATCAGTCAGGGTGTCGCCTACCGGTGCACCATCGACTTCTTTAATCCCTGCGATAACAAAACCTACCTCGCCGGTTTCTAAAACATCTTTCTGATACGCTTTCGGCGTGTAAATGCCGACCCTGTCGGCGATATAGCTACGACCGGTCGACATCACTTTAATACGTTGCCGCTTTGTTAAGCGGCCATTAACCACGCGCACCAGCGACACCACACCAAGATAATTGTCGAACCAAGAGTCGATAATCAATGCTTGCAGGGGGGCGTCGGGGTCGCCTTTTGGTGGTGGAATACGTTTCACCAACTGGTCTAGTAATTCCTTTACCCCCAAACCAGTTTTCGCACTCACGCTGAGCGCGTCGTCGGCAGCTATGCCGACAATTTCTTCTATCTCGTTAATAACGCGTTCCGGCTCGGCCGCCGGCAAATCGACCTTATTCAGAACAGGAATCACTTCAAGTCCAAGGTCTACCGCGGTATAGCAATTGGCCACTGTTTGCGCTTCAACACCTTGCGCCGCATCAACTACCAGCAGCGCGCCGTCACAGGCAGCTAATGAGCGCGACACCTCATAAGAAAAGTCGACATGCCCTGGCGTATCAATGAAATTAAGTAAATAGGTATTGCCATCAGACGCGGTATAGTTCAGCGATACGCTTTGCGCTTTAATGGTAATGCCGCGCTCGCGCTCGAGATCCATGGAATCCAGTACCTGCGCCTCCATTTCACGCTCGCTTAGCCCCCCGCACATTTGGATAAAGCGGTCTGCTAAAGTGGATTTACCATGGTCAACATGGGCAATAATAGAAAAGTTTCGGATGTGCTGCATTGAGAGAACGAAGGGCCCTGAAAAGGGCCCATCTTAAACGATATTGCTGGCTGGCGACATCTAAACCAGATGATTGTCTCAACCAGAACCCATAGCTCTGGCAGAATCAGTATTATTTATCTTCGATTTTCAGTGCCAAAAATAACGGACCACCGTTACGCTGCACTAACACGGGCACAGATTCACCCTCAGGAAGTTCATTAATAAGTTCGCGAAACTGCCTGGCGTTGCTAATGTCAACTTGGTCTATCTTAAGGATGATATCGCCCTTACGCACACCAGCACGTGAGGCCGGACCACGGCTTACGTCAGCGACTATCACACCCTGTTTTCCAACATCGGCCTGCTTGCGTTGCTGCGCGGTTAAATCCGTCACTACGACACCAATGCGATCCACCTCCTTGGTGCTACCTTTGGAGCGCTTTTCCAGAGCGGCAGGACGCGCCTGCGCATCGCCTGGCAACTCACCAATACGCACGCGCAATACTTTGGGCTTGCCATTGCGAATAACATCGACCTTGACCCGGCTGCCTACTTTTACGCGTCCTACTACAGGTGGCAACGAGGAAGAATCCGGTAACGAGCGACCGGCAAATTTAATGATGACATCGCCAACTTGAATCCCTGCTGCCTCAGCCGGACTATCAGGCAATACACGTGACACCAGCGCTCCTTCGGGTTTTTCCATGCCAAATGATTCGGCAAGGTCTCGCGTCACATCCTGAATCAAAACCCCCAACCAACCGCGGGCGACGACACCTGTGTCACGCAATTGATCACTGACCTCGACTGCAAGATCGATGGGGATCGAGAAAGACAGCCCCATAAAGCCACCCGTACGACTGAAAATCTGCGCATTGACACCCACCACTTCACCATCAAGGTTGAGCAAGGGCCCGCCTGAGTTACCCGGATTAATGGCAACGTCAGTCTGAATAAAGGGAACATAATTTTCAGTCGGCAGGCTACGTGACTTGGCACTTACAATACCGGCCGTTACCGTGTGGTCAAAACCAAAAGGCGAGCCAATAGCCAATACCCATTCACCCACTTCAAGCTCATCTGGCGAGCCAATTTTTACTATAGGTAAATTCTCATGAGCATCGATTTTAAGTACCGCGATATCGCTGCGCTTGTCGCTACCGATCACCTCGGCGACAAACTCACGACGATCACTTAACCTGACAATCACCTCATCGGCACCTTCAACGACATGATGATTGGTCAATACTAGGCCTGATTTATCAAAAATAAACCCGGAACCAAGCGAACGTGGCCGAAACTCTTCGAGCGACTCTCCGCCATTATCGTCTTCTTCGAGGAAGCGCCGAAAGAATTCATTAAACGGGCTGTTTTCTGGAAGGTCGGGAATCAAACGGCTGTGAGGGCGACTAGAACCTCGTTTGATCTTTTGTGTAGTACTGATATTCACTATCGCCGGTGCCGCTTGCTTAACCAGCTCGGTAAAATCAGGTAAACCGCGAACAGCAGCACTTGATATCGCTGGTACCGAGATAACTAATATTAGAAATAGCAGGGTGGCAAGGCGCCTTACATTTGTTGCGTTCATTAAATTGTTGCCCTCAAGTTAAGTGTCAACTACGACAACCAGGCATCTATGTAGGTTCAATCGGCGTCACAATACGGGTAATAACAGGTTGATACCTTTTATCATTAGCGACCCGACGTGAAAACCGGCTTAGCCAGCCGACCCCAACAAAAAAGCCAAGTATCGCAAACAAAGCGATAACGCTGTTTGCATAGTCAGTAAATATAGGGACAAAGCTATATTTCCCAACCATAGCACCGACAAATAAACCGAATAACGGTACCATGTAGACGGCAAAAGACCCTCTCAACAAGGCCGCCGCATCCAGTTGAAAAATAACTTCATCACCAACATGCGCAGATAACGGATCAAGCACACGAATCCGGTTGCGGCGCGCACCCATCACCTTGGCCAAAACCGCGGAACCACAACCATTGCGTAAACTACAGCCACCGCAATGTGACTGCCTCTCTTTTTCAACCCAGGCAATACCCTCGGCAACTGCCACGACACTAGCCTGCTCTTCCACTAACGCTGCTCCTCTTGACTCATTCTGGATTGAAAAACAGAGTCACCAATTTGCTTAACAGTATACGGCGGAACCTCGCCAATAACAGTAATTTGATGCTCGCCAACAACGCGGCCATATGCACTCAAGGCCCCAGAACGCGAAATTCCCTGTAGATGGTTTTGCGTATTCTTCATCGGCTCAATGTATATAGAGACCGATGCCAAGCCGTCAGTGACCATTAAGTAGGATGCAGATTTCTTGGCGCCAAGCGACACCTTTCCTTGACTATGCGCACGCCAAAATCCCAAGGGAGAGCCTGATATATTCCATAGATCCTCATGACTGCCAGTATCGAGCGCCTGAGCCTCGAATGGACTCTCATTGGTGGCGACCAGATCTTTATCATATAATACTGATGCAAGCAGTTCATCACTCGGCTGCTTCATGAGCTCGATATCAGAAAACATGATGTGCTCCACGACTTCCCCCCTCTCATCACGCAATTCTGAACGCATCAGAAAACCCGTTTTTATGTCAACCCAAAGCCGGTAGCTATAGCGATTCTTGTCAAGTGGAACAATCGAAATAACCTGACTTTTATGCCCGGCAACACGGTCAACCTTGCCCAGCTCAAAACAATAATTTCCCAGCAAACGCTCAAGGTTTGCGTAAAGCCGCACCGCGAGAGGAATGTCACGCACGCCCTTATCGATAAGCAACGGTGGGCCAAGGTTCATCAGATAGACATTACCGTCTTGATCCCGAATCAATTCCTGATCTTCCCCACTGAGGCTAATGATTCGTTCCCGTGAGCCATTTTTTCCGACCACGTGAATAACTTCCATCAATGAGGTATTACCATCACGGTTATAGACAAAGCGCCCTTTATAGCTCAGGGTGGTTGAAGCTATTGACATACGCTCAAGCCAAGGCTGAACCCCGCCTGATGTATCAGCAAGCGCCAAATACGGCAGCAAACAAAACGCGAGCAGAGTCACTACCGCGACACGCTTGACAAACATGGTGTTATTTTTGGCCAGCAATAGTGTGTGATCAAACAAAATATCTAACGCTCACCCCTAAATTCAACCGAGCGTACATAATGCAATAATCCATCATGCATCGGGTAGCTACGCGAACGTGCAGTATGGTTGGCCAAATAGGTTGATAATTGGGCCTGGCTGGCTGGCGACACTTTTTCCGTGGCAGTCAGCGAAATTTCAGCATTTCCCACTTGCTGCCCGGAGGACATCACATCCAACTGCGCCAATGGTGGCAATTCGGACACACTGCGCTCAATTTGGGTAACGGTGACAACAGCGACCACCAATGCGGCAGCGGCAACAAAACCGTATGCCGGCTGCAACCAAAAACCGAGCAAGGGGTTTTTCCTGGCTTTAACCGCGCTCTCAATTTTGTGTGCTGGCTCTTGTGCGATGGCATCACAGACGCGATCGAACAGCCCCGGAGCCACCACGTCAGGCAAATTCTTTGTCAGCGTATCACGCACAAGGTGATAACGTTGCCAAGCTTGTCTTACGTTGGCATTATCAATCAGCTCATCAGTAGTCTGTTTACGGCTCCTCGCATCGAGCTCGCCGTCAATCATTGCCGAAAGTGATTCGCCCAATTCTTTCTTCATACTGTTTACCATCAGTTCCTTAACAAACCATCAAGGCGTTCATTTATCGACTCACGCGCCCTAAATATACGTGACCGCACCGTTCCGATAGGGCATTCCATTGCTTCAGCAATTTCTTCATAGCTTAGACCTTCCAGTTCTCTCAAAGTTACTGCGACACGCAAATCTTCCGGTAATTCTTCAATCGCTGAAAATACTGCTTTCTCCACCTCATCGCGCTGCAATAATCGTTCTGGTGTCGCAATATCATTTAACTCCGGGCAGGACGGCAAGCCCCCTAGCGCCTCATTATCGATATCCAGCATTTTAGGCTTGCGCCCCTGTGATACCAGATAATTTTTAGCGGTATTTATCGCAATACGATATAACCATGTATAAAACTCGCTGTCACCGCGAAACTTTGGTAGCGCGCGATACGCCTTGATAAAGGATTCCTGGGCGACGTCGTAAACTTCGGACTGGTCACGAATATAGCCAGAAATAAGTTTAACCAGTCGATGCTGATATTTTAGCACCAAGACATCAAACGCCTTCTTATCCCCTTGTTGCACCCGCTCAACGAGTTCTTTATCAATCATTAACTCGCCCCACGGGAGCTATCCCCTCCACGGATATAATGCGCTACCATGACCCTAGACAATGTGGGTATATAAGAGTTCACGAAGTTTGCTAAATTCCTCTATGTTATAAATCACAGCATCCCTACCCTTCATTCTGGCCAGTGAGAACAACACGTTATTGTTCTAACAGAGCCGACAATATCAGCACAATAGCTTAACGCAGGATTCTATTTTATGCGGACAGGACAAACATATTCTATGCCACCTATTATATAGTGTGTCGCAATCAAGCAAATAATGCCACTCGTCCATGAAACCTTATCAATACGATGTCGTCATTCTCGGTGCTGGTGCTGCCGGCCTAACCTTGGCACTGCGGCTACCTAAGCACATACGTGTTGCTGTGCTGTCCAAGGCTTCTCTCACTGAGAGCGCCACGCTCTACGCCCAGGGCGGTATCTCCGTCGTCCTCGATAAAAATGACTCGGTCAATGCCCATATCAATGACACGTTATCTGCCGGAGCGGGTTTATGCGATCCGGATACCGTGCGCTATGTCGTCGAAAATGCAAAGCGCAGCATTGAATGGCTCATCGAGAGCGGAGTCGCTTTTACTCGAAGCGCTGATAATAAAGACGAGTACCATTTAACCAAAGAAGGCGGCCATAGTCATCGCCGCATTATTCATTCCGCCGATGCCACTGGTCACGCCGTTGAAACCACGCTGGCGGAACAAGTCCGCAACGCAGCCAATATCGATATTTTTGACGACCACATTGCTATTGACCTCATCAAACAAGATGAGCGTTGCGTCGGCGCCTATGTATTGAACAAAAGTAGCAATCACATCGATGTCTTCAGCAGCAAAGCTACCGTCTTGGCCACGGGGGGGGCGGGCAAGGCCTATCTTTATACCAGCAATCCTGACGTCTCGACTGGCGACGGCATTGCCATGGCATGGCGCGCTGGCTGCCGCATTGGCAATATGGAGTTCATTCAGTTCCATCCAACCTGCCTTTATCACCCTGATGCCAAATCATTTCTGATGACCGAAGCATTACGCGGCGAAGGCGCCAAACTCCGGCTACCGGATAAAAATGCTAAAGAAGGTAAAGCTTTCTTGCACAAGTTTGATCCACGTGGTGAGTTGGCACCACGTGACATTGTTGCGCGAGCTATTGATTACGAAATCAAGCGTCTGGGCCTGGATTATGTCTACCTGGATATCAGCCATCGCGACGCTGACTTTATCATTGAACATTTCCCCACCGTCTATGAACGTTGCAAACAACTCGGTTTTGACCTGACCAAACAAGCCGTACCGGTTGTACCAGCGGCACACTATCTCTGCGGCGGCGTGGTCGCGGGTATCGATGGTCGTACCGATTTAACTGGCCTCTATGCCATTGGTGAAACGGCGTGTACTGGGCTTCATGGTGCCAACCGTATGGCCAGTAATTCCTTGCTCGAGTGTCTAGTCATGGCCGATGCAGCGGCCAAAAATATTGCTCGTTTGGTGGATAAAACCAATTACCCTGACAAACTCGAGCCTTGGGATGCCAGTCGCGTTACGCCATCACTAGAAACTGTCGAGATCAGCCATAACTGGGATGAGCTTCGACGTGTCATGTCAGACTATGTCGGCATAGTCCGCAGCAACAAACGTCTAAAACTGGCGCGTAAGCGTATCGACAACTTAAAACAGGAAATCAATGAATTCTACAGTCATCACGATGTTTCGAATGACCTGCTAGAGCTTCGCAACCTCGTGACTGTGGCGGACCTTATTGTCCGTTCTGCGATGAGACGCCGCGAAAGCCGTGGTCTACATTACACATTAGACTATCCTGGCATGAGCGATGTCGCCAGCAACACCTATCTCTCTCTTGCCGATGACCAAAGCGATCAGTCATGAGGTTTCTGTGTGGCAAGCCGGTATTGCTGCAAACGCAAATACACACGTAACCGTCGGTGCTGATCACTGGCAAGACTATCTCTCAGCAATGGTAACGACAGTGATCCGCCACCAACGAACCTAAGATTCAATATCAGCAAATAGGGGTGCAGGTAACTGTCACCGGCGACCCTGGCACGCCTGCTGTCAGCAGCGGAAAATTCTACCAGCACATTACCCGCATCTTTAAGCAAAACTGTTGTCGGCAACGTTGTGCCGCCATTTCTATAGCGATACAGATAAAAACACAGGCTGGCCAGCACCATTACAAGCAAACCCGTTTTAGCGGCAATACTTGCCGCCAGTACGGTAATCTCCAATATCATCAACAGATGAAAAAGGATGAGGCAGAGCTTGAGTTGTCGTGACGCTTTAATATCAAGACGTAAGGGCAGCGCGTATCCGTTTGACGACATGGTTGGTTTCTCTATCCATAGAAATCATTTTCAGCATGAGATAATCTAACAATACGTTATCAGGGTATTCTAGCAACTGCTCAAAGCGCTGTTGTTGCACACCGTTCAATGAACTATAGCCATGATCGAGAAAACGCGCCAGCATTTCATCCAACTCCGCCATACCACGACGGCAACGCCAACGTAAGCGCGATAATTCCATCATCCTATATAGAGTCCTTGAGCATTTTTTTCTTTAGTTCAGCAATGGCGTGCGTTGGGTTGAGTCCCTTGGGACAAGCATCAACGCAATTCATGATGGTATGACAGCGAAATAATCGATATGGGCCATCCAACGCCTTTAAGCGCGTCGCGGTACCTTGATCACGGCTATCGGCGACAAAACGATAGGCTTGCAATAAAGCAGCCGGTCCACGAAAACGCTCGGGGTTCCACCAAAATGACGGGCAGGCGGTAGTACAGCACCCACACATAATACATTCATAGAGTCCATCAAGTTTGTCGCGCTGCTCCGGGGATTGCAAAAATTCGTCTTCCGGCACGGGGTCATGCACCATCAGATAAGGATCAACCGAACGATAGTGGTGATAAAACTGACTCATATCCACGACCAGATCACGAATCACCGGCATCCCCGTCACAGGTCGAATTTCTATAGGATGCTTAAGGTCATTCACTGACGTAATACAAGTTAGCAGGTTGCGGCCATTCACATTCACCGCATCAGAGCCGCACACCCCTTCACCACAAGAATAACGAAAGCTGAGCGTCTCGTCTTGTGCCTTGATACTTTTTAACACATCAAGCAGCATGGTGCCGTCTGCTACGCTCTCGACCTGATAGCTTTGCATATACGGTGAGTGATCAGTCTCGGGATTATAACGGTAAATACGCACTTCCATATTAGCCATCCCCTTTAATAAACACGCTCTTTAGGTGGGAATGAGGCAACTGATATGGGCTTCATTCTTACAGGTTTATAATCCACCACGCCTTCTTTAAGATGATATAGCGAATGTTTCAGCCAGCGTGTATCATCGCGTGCCGGGTAGTCAATACGAGAATGCGCTCCTCGGCTCTCACATCGTGCCAAAGCAGACTCGACAGTGGCCAGAGCGATATCAATCAGGTTTTCCAATTCCAATGCTTCAATGCGCGCTGTATTAAATACTTTACTGTGGTCTTGCAAATAAACGTTTTCCAAGCGCTGTTTAATTGCTTTAACGGTGGCAACACCAGCAGTCAAAACTTCCTCTGTACGAAAGACACCGCAATATTCCTCCATCGCAGCCTGCAACTCTGTCCTCAGGTTGCTCACTGTCTCACCTTCACCCTGCCTGTCCCAGTGCGCCAATCGATCTATCGAAGCGGCAATACCCTCGCCATCAAAGGCTTTATGGTAACGATTTTCAGCAAGATAACTAATAATATGATTCCCTGCTGCGCGACCGAACACAATGATATCCAGCAAGGAATTACCGCCTAACCGATTCGCACCATGAACCGAAACACAGGCGCATTCACCCACCGCATAAAACCCTGGCACCGTCTCCTCAGCACCTCCCACTTGAGATGAAACCACCTGACCAAAACGGTTAGTCGGAATACCTCCCATGGTATAATGCGCGGTAGGAAATACCGGTATCGGCTGATCAACGGGATCGATACCCAAGAAAGTGATTGCCGTTTCACGAATATTAGGTAGACGCTTTTTGATAATATCAGCACCCAGGTGATCGAGTTTCAGCAAAACATAGTCCTTGTTTTCACCGCAGCCCCTGCCCTCCCGCACCTCGATCGCAATCGCCCGGCTCACTACATCACGGCAGGCGAGATCTTTGGCATGCGGCGCGTAACGCTCCATAAAACGCTCACCTTCGCTATTAACCAGATAGCCACCTTCGCCACGTACACCTTCTGATATCAGCATGCCCTTACCTGCTATACCGGTAGGGTGAAACTGGAAAAATTCCATATCTTGCAAGGGAACACCTGAACGTAAGGCCATAGCCATACCGTCACCGGTATTAATACGCGCATTGGTATTAGTACGAAATATCTGTCCGGCACCACCAGTGGCAATCAAAGTCGTTTTCGCTTCGATGATCAATAGCTCACCGGTCTCTATCTCAAGCACCAGCGCCCCTAACACGCTCTGCTCACAGTCGCGGATCAAATCAATGGCGAAATACTCGTCAAAAAAGTGGGTCTTTGCTTTGAGGTTTTGCTGATATAGGGCATGTAAAATTGCGTGGCCAGTGCGGTCTGCCGCGGCGCAAGTACGTGACGCCTGATCGCCACCAAATTGTTGGCTTTGACCACCGAAGGCACGTTGATAAATTTTTCCGTTATCCAAACGCGAAAACGGCACCCCCATATGCTCCAGCTCAATCACCATGCGCGATGCCGCACGACACATATACTCGATTGCATCCTGGTCACCAAGATAGTCGCTGCCTTTGATCGTATCGTACATATGCCAGTGCCAATTGTCTGCCGAGACATTGGCCAGAGCGGCATTTACACCACCTTGCGCGGCAACGGTATGCGACCGGGTGGGGAACACCTTGGATACCACCGCCACGGTTAAGTCAGCGCGTGCCAATTGCAATGCAGCGCGAAGACCAGCGCCACCAGCACCAATGACCAAGGTATCAAAACGGCGACGAGGAATATTTCCCACACTTGACGTCATAAGACTGCCTTCGTCACTACCAGCAACAACCAAACGATCTGCCCTAACAACACCATCGCGATCAGACCTAGCAATAACAAGCGCAGCGACAATCTATGCACATAGTCGATAACGATATCGCGCAACCCTATCCATGCATGCAACAATACCGCGACAAAAAAAAGTACGGTAAGCAAGGCAACTGGCGTTGCTGAAAACACACCGTACCATTCGACATAATTCTGCGGAGATGCCAGTAAAAAATAAATGCTAGCGACTATAAAATAAAGCAGCATAAAAAGCGCCGTCAAACGCTGCAATAGCCATCCACGCATACCCTGAATGGATGTGATCATATCAACACCAGAAAAATGGCGAGCAATAAGCCAACGCCACTCAAAACAAGTACCCAGCGTGCCGAGTCATATCCCGACGTCGGCCGCCCAAGAGATTCCAGCAGTAACAGCCTGACACCAGCGAAGATGTGATGCCCAAAAGCCCACAGTGTCACCACGGCAAACGGCTTGAAGAAGGTGAGGTCAAGCACATTCCGAACATACTGATAGCCTTCCGCGCTGTCCAGTGAAACAGACAGAAAATAAATAATTACTGGCGTCACCATCACCAGGATCACACCTGCCACACGGTGCAAAATTGACACCAGCGCCATGATTGGCCAGCGAATTTTAGATAATTTCAGAAAGACCGGGCGCGGCAGATCCATATTCTGAGTATACCCCTAAAAGTAAATCTTGTTTTGCCACACATCTTGATTAAAATTTCGTATTATTGACGCCACCAAACGGTCTGAACAGCATAGCAAATTGAGTAGCCTGACATATGAGCGATGAACAGCAGCCAGCAGTCCTTGATGACATCACATTAGCCAACAGCACTGCAGAGATTCAGCAAAAAAACCTCCTTTGCCGGCTTAACCATCTCAGCATCATCGAGGTTGATGGTGATGATGCCAGACAATTTCTTCAAGGCCAACTGACCAATGACGTCAACGCTCTGGCCGAGTATACACTGCAGTTCAACGGATATTGTGACCCTAAAGGTCGCCTCATCGCCTTATTTCACTTAATCTGTCTGCCTGATAAATACCTGATGCTGATCGATCACCGCATTGCGGAAAATGTCCTCAAGCGACTGCAGATGTATGTCTTGATGGCCAAGGTCGTATTTAAAACAAGCGCACTACATTGTATTGGCTTTGCGCAACAAAACACTGAGAAACTCCCAGACCTAATATCAAACAGCGGGCTGAAACCCTGTACGGTAGTGACTGATGACAGCGGCCTCATCCTGACCCGGCTTGATGAAAAAATTTCGCGTTATCTCGCCATAGGTGACAGCAAACAGCTGCAACAGACATGGTCGGCACTGTCAAAAGATACCCTGGCCTGCGATGAAAGCGTATGGCGATTGCTCGACATTCGGCTTGGCCATCCCACTTTGACAGAAAAAACTCAAGCTGCCTTTGTCCCACAGATGATGAACCTTGATCTGGTAGATGGCCTGAGCTTTAACAAAGGTTGTTATCCAGGTCAGGAAATCGTCGCCCGCATGCACCACCTTGGCAAACTCAAGCGACGCATGTATCGCCTGCATATTCTCTGTGAAGAACACCCTCTACCCGGGGATGGTATTTACAGCACTGAAACCAGCAGCAATGAAAACGTCGGTAAAATCGTTTCAGCCATAAACATTAATGACAATGAATTTGAAGCACTGGCCGTATTGCAAATCAAACACCGAGAGGATAACGAGCTGTACCTGGATGATGGTACCGACACCAAGCTCACATTACTCAGCATACCTTACAAAATAATGGCGTCTTAGCTGTCAATTCATCCGCGAGTTTCTCTCTAGACCCGCCTTAATACTCGCGGTAGACTGGCCGCATGCTCAAAGCCCTGCGACCCAGTCTACGCGCGCTACTCATTCACCTGGTTGCCGTGACCCTGGTATTTGGCTACCGTGTCTACTTGGCTGATCAACAGCAACCACCCGGCCTGCTAGCGCTTGCTGTCAGCGAGGGCGTCATCGCCGCATCGTTAGGACTACTCACCGGTCTGCGCGCCTGGTGGCTGGCAATCAATCTATTATTTTTCCCCCTGCTGGCTCTTGCTGCGAGCTATGCGATTAACCCGCTTTGGTATCTCGTGGTATTTGTGGTGATATGGCTACTTAACTGGAATGCATTTGGCGAGCAAGTACCACTCTACCTCAGTGGCAACAAGACAATCGAGGTCCTGGCCAGGCAACTCGATGCTGATAAACCCTTTGCTTTTGCCGACTTTGGCTGTGGCTGGGCCAGCGTATTAGTAAAATTGGCCAAACAATTTCCACACGCCCACTTTGTCGGCTATGAAACGGCACCGCTTTCTTATCTTGTCGCAAAAGTACGCAGTGCTGGTATCAACAACCTTGATATCAAGCGTCAGTCATTTTGGCAAACGCCGTGGAAGCAGCATGATGTGATTTATTGTTTTTTGTCTCCTGCACCTATGTCGGACATCGAGGCGCGAGCAGAAAACGATTTCAAGCCTGGCGCTACGCTCATCTCTAACAGTTTCTCCCTGCCCAATAAAGTGCCACACCGTATCGTTAACGTTGGAGATCTGAGAAAAACACAACTCTTCATCTACCGCTATTAGCGATTAAACTACTACCTTATGAATTATCGCCATCCTCTCATTTTAATACTCACTTCCTTGCTCCTGTCGTGCTCCAGCAACCCGACGCGCCAAGTCGACAATTATTATTCCCGGCAAAACCTGACCGCGCCTGCAACGAAGAATTTTACTCACTGCTATGGCTATGGTTGTAAAAAACGGCTTGATATTTCACTCGCGGATAAAGACTGGCGGCGCATAACATCATCATTTCAACACCAAGCCAAAAATGCGCAAATGGAGAGAGAGCAGATTCGAAGTGCGATCGCCGAATTTGAAAAAATTGTCGGCCGCATTGCCGGCACTGATGGTGATATCCGCGGTAGCTTTCTCAAGCTCACGCGACAACAGCACGACTGCGTCGATGAGAGCATTAATACCACCACCTACATGATCCTGCTGCAACAAAAAGGCTTGATTAAATATCACGATATCTGGACACCCTCTTACCGTTTTTTACGCAACGGCTTACCCAGCTGGCCACATCAAACCGCCACCTTGATCGAACGCGAAACCGCCACCAAGTTCGTGGTTGACTCCTGGTTTCGCGACAATGGATACCCGCCTTTTATCATACCGTTAAAGACATGGCGTCGCGGTTGGCAACCTGACAAAACGATGCTGCCAGAGGTCTACGCCGATCAATAGGCTGTCTCAGGGCAACAATGTTTCCTGAATAAACAACTTGGCATTTTCACCTGCCAACATGGCCGCGTCGCGGTTACGCCCCGCGGCCCCGTGATGGTGGCTGCAAAGTGAAAGTACCTGGCTGAAATTATCTCCGTTAACATGACGACGGGTACTCTTTTCTACAAATATACCCTTTCTTTCTTCCACAAATAAACAGTTACCGGGAACCTGGACGTTCATGGGAACGACAAATGGAATCTTTTGCAAGGCCGGGTGATCGAAGGCATGGCGCGCGTTTTCATAACGCACTATCTGTATGTGGCTTTTATCTTCATCTTGCAATTGGTAACGAACAAAATTTTCACACTGCTCGATAGGCGTCACCACATCACGGCTGCCGCCATGTATTGCGATGGGAACACCGGTAGTGCGCATATTCTTCAATAACACTCCACACCACGGATAAAAAGCAAGATGCGCCGCGAACCTGTCACCATGAATAGTCATGACTTGTTGAACACGGGTTATAGATGAGTACAAAGTGGCAATTGCGCCTTTGGAAAAACCCATTATGGCAATTCTATCGCGCCTGATCCGTGGCTCATTGGCAAGGTAATCCAGCGCCGAAAACGCATCAGCCAACATAGATGCCGTAGAAACCAAACTCTGATCCATGGATGTGCGCCTGATACCACGCGGCTTGAAACTATCTATAATTAGCGACACCACCCCTAGCTCAGCAAACAGTTCTGCATAATGCCACTCTTGCTTGCTCAAGCCCCACGAGCTGTGCAAAAACACCACTGCCGGATATGGCGGCGCATAACTGTCACTATCCGGAAGCCTCAACCAAGCGTCGATATCGCGACTCTTACCTGCACTCTCATTATATATTTCATTGATAAACCGATAGTCTTTGCTTACCAATACAATCTGCTGACCGGATGATGGCAATGTGGCGCATGCCGGCAACCACACCAAAGCCAGCAATATTGCAGATGAGCGTAATAAAAACATCTTTGTTCTACGCGCCTGACCTATAAAAAAAGAGAAACTAGCCGCTATTATAGTGTACTACATACGCGGTAATCCGGATCCCGCTACGCCGCGATATAACACACTGATCGTATAAAAAAAACAAGGGTGTCTCAGCATAAAAAAACCTGGTTAAAGCCATACCGCTTAATTGCCTGGCATCGTGGTCTCAACCGGCAGCCTTTACTAAATTTAAGAAAAATGGCTGATCGCCGATACATAATTCGTGAGAGGAAATTGAGTAGATCAGGCTGGCTTTGCGGACTGAACACAAGAATAGTCTTATCTTCAACCAAGCTAATGGACCCTACTCGTTTCTATAGTTTGCAATGATATAAATTCGCTGGCCTCAGGAGTGAGTAATGCTCAAAAATCTGTCTATAAAGAAGTTCATCATCTATTCGTTTGCTGCCGTAGGAACACTGATCCTCGCACTCAGCGCATTTGTCTATATGAGCTTGTCTCAAATTGAAAAACACGTCGATTTTATTGTTGAAAATAATGTCGATATGCTAACTAAGGTTTCCGAGCTGCGCCACGACACCTTATCGTATCGCCGCTTCGCGCTGGACTATGGACTGACCGAGTCAAAATCCGAACACACCAAAATCAAGCCAGTCATTGAACACCACCGCGAACTGGTTGGCAAGCACCTCAGCGGGTTCGATAAAGTTGTCGAGTCAGCCGAAGATAAAGCATTTGTCGCCACCTTCCGCCGTAATTTTGCCGATTACGTTAAAACCCAGGAAAATTATATTTCCCTAATCGACAACGGCAAGATCGACGTCGCTCGCGAAACCATCCTGGGCCCGATGTTGAATCCTTTTAACGCCATGATCGCACCGGTAGAAAAATTCCAGGCCGCGCTGCAAAACCAATCTGTACAGTTGCGCGCCGGTTCAAAGAAATTGATGAAAAACGTCGTCTGGACACTGATTTTCAGTTGCGCCGGGCTAATCGCGTTAACGGTGTTCGCTGGCATTATGTTGGCACGCAAGATTAACGGCCCGCTGGCTACGCTTAATGCTCAGATGCAACATATGGGTAGCGGCGACCTCAGTCAAAGCATCGACATGTCACGCTTTGCCAATGATGAATTGGGCTCCTCAGCCGAATACTTCCGTGAAATGCAAGACAGTGTGGCCATGCTGATTCGAGAAATCAGCCAAAACGTCACTGCACTGGATTCTGCCTCATCACGATTAAGCGAGCAATCAAACATTGCGACCAACCGTATGCATAGCCAGCAATCTGATATCAATCAGGTCTCTTCCGCCATGAACGAAATGGCATCAGGCTTTCAGGAGGTCGCCGAAAATACTGGTTCAACGGCTGATATGGCTGGTAGCGCGTCGCAAGAAGCTAAAAAGGGTGAGCAAATTGTTCGCAAAGCCGTTACCCAAATTGAAGATGTCAGTCAGGCACTGGAAAAAGCCGGTACCGTTATTAACGCCTTACGTGAAGACAGTGCCAGCATTAGTTCTGTAACCGAAGTCATTCGCTCGATTGCTGAGCAAACTAACTTGCTTGCTCTTAACGCCGCCATTGAGGCTGCACGAGCTGGTGAGCAAGGTCGTGGCTTCGCCGTGGTCGCAGATGAGGTCAGAACCCTGGCGCAACGTACCCAGAACTCTATTGATGAAATCAATAAAACGATTACCAGCCTGCAGGCACGCTCCGAACAAGCCGTGGAATCAATGGAACATAGCCAGACAGGTATGGCGAAGAGTGTTGACCAAGCCAAGCTCGCCGGTGAGTCCATTGCTGAAATTGCTCGCTCGGTAACCAGTATCTCCGAAACGGCGAATCAGATTGCCGCTGCCACTGACCAGCAAACCACCGCCACGCAAGATCTGACCAACCGTATCGAAGCTATTGATAGCGCATCCAGCGAAGTGTCCCAAGGTGCTAAAGAGGCGCAGGAGCTTTGTACTGAACTAAAAAATATTGATGATAACCTTAATCAGTTGACGCAGCGCTTCGTATTATAAAAACGCTGTGTCACACTTCAAGCCGGGGAGCCTAATACGCCGCCCCGGCTTTTTTACGCAATAGTGAAGCACCCTGCCTCTACTGCCATAGGAACAATTAATCAGCAGTTATTTTTCTTAGCTGAAATTGAAGCTGGTTTGGCCCGGCCTTGGCGCTAAGGCCATCTACCCTAGCAATCTCGCGGCGTAAAAATTTTGCACTCGACTGTTGTTTCAAAAATGCAACGACAATATTCTCGAACAAGGGCAAACACAGACTATAAACGGCCTTAAATTGCGCCGCGATCGGGCAATCCATACAGTAAGCAGAGTTTCGTAATTCCTTTGCTGTAAACAGATTCATCACCAGCATGCCGCTCTTGCCAAGATGCCGGTTAAGCAGTTGAAACCAGGCAGGCGTCAGAGCTACCGCCCTTGCCGCTTCACCACCTTCCTCCGTAAACAAATCCTCGACAATCATATCGAAAGGCGGGCCTTTATATGTCTGCAACCATTTTACGGCATCGGCTTCGACCAGGCTGGCCATGCTCCGCTTAATCTTGAAAAACTGCTTTGCAACGGTAAGATGCGTGGCATCCATATCGATAGCTGTTATCTGTTCCGGCCTGATATAACGATGCAATAAATGAATGACTGCACCACCGCCGACACCCATGACCAGTACACGTTTTATCGCCCCTGGTGGATAAAAAAAGGCCGGCAACATTAATAAATCCCACACCCCCCGAGTCACAGGCCGATCAGGATTATACTGACTGTGAAATACGCCATCGGTATAAAGTCGTATTGAGCGCCCTGCCTTGCGTACCTGGTAGTGCTTGTCACCGACGTGTTTTTGCCAAATAATCGCCACAATCACTCCCTACTGTCAGATGCAAAAACGTCAGCAAAGACAAAACCATCACGTTCAATAATGTCACCCACACCAACATTAATGGCGCGATTAAACATCGGCCCATCGTAAACGAAGGTATGAAACTCGCCGTTCTCTCCACACGGATCAACCCCTTCAGCAAGCTCGCCAAGAAACCCGGCATTGAACTCACGGCCGGCAAACTGCTTAGGACATTGTTTGGGATCGACACAGGTGATAATGGCCTTGAGTCCGGCCGCTACCATGGTCTTGGCTAACTGCTCTGTCGCCAGCCCCCACAGTGGAAAATGAAGCGATAGATCACTAGCCGCCAGCTGCTTTTCCCGGTAATCGCGAATATCTTGTAAAAACAGATCACCGAACACCAGGCCTTCTATCCCCTCTGACTTCGCCTGATCTATAAAACCCGACATCGCCTGTTCGTATTCCGCGTTGGAGCAGGGATAGGGAATCTCGATAACGGTTAACGGCAAGCCCATACACTCCGCTTGCCGCCTTAATAGCTCCAGCCTGACACCATGCATCGCGACACGTTGGAAGGCCATGTTGACAGTGGTAAACAGGCCAACAAGCTGGCAGTCATTCTGCTGTTGTACAGTGTGCAAGGCCCATGCGGAATCTTTGCCGCTACTCCACGAACACATCAGCCGCGGCTTGCTCATCAGGCTTCCTTAGGATAAGGACAATGGCGGCAACCATTGCCACAGCAAGAGCCGCGTTTCAAATGATACCAGGCTGAAAACACGTAATGACCCTTCTCAATCGTGTAGTCAATGCCCTCTTGTATGGGCGCATCGCTGCCGTATCCGGCAGCTAATTCCAGTGCTTTATCATGGGTGATTGATCGCAGATAGCCGGGCAGCCCATCGATCAACCACTGTTTCAAACAAGCCGGACAACGGCAATCCTGGCTAGCAGACATAGGCAACACGGCAGGATAAGACTGACACCAACAAGCCCCCTTTTTCAATTGCGCACCCGATGTCGCGCCACAGGAGAACTCTACACCGCATTGTGAACACCGTTTACGCACTCCGCTCTCACTATTGGCTTCGCTACTCATACCCCAGGAGTACTTCCGGCCAGGGCACGCCATTTGTCAGTATAGGCTTTGATTTGAGCTAAACCGTCAGTCAACGCCGCCGGGCCGGGCTGCAATATATCGCAAGACTTGATTTCAAACACTGCTGAGTTTTTAACCGCCGGAATCTCCTGCCAACCTTGACGTGCAATCACCTTCTCAGGCCGAAATTTTTTGCCACACCAAGAACCAATAATAATATCCGGTTTTCTATCAATCACTTCTCGATGATCCACAACAATACGATTTTTTGCCAACGGTTCCTGCGCATATTCAGCGAAACAATCTATTCCACCGGCCAGTTCAATTAATTCCGACACCCATTGTATACCGGTAATAATCGGATCATTCCATTCTTCAAAGTAGACCCTGGGTTTTGGCTTATCAAGGTATTCGTTACGCAAAGCATCTGCTTTTTGATTAAAACCATCCACCCATACCTGCGCCTTATCACGAGCACCCACCATCGCGCCCAGCATAAGAATCATAGATAATATTTCATCGATCGAGCGCTGATTAAAAATATGAACATCAACACCCCGTCGCACCAGCTCGGCAGCAATGTCCGCCTGCATATCCGAAAAACCCAAAACCAAATCAGGTTTCAACTCAAGAATCTTATCGATCTTGGCAGAGGTAAAGGCAGAGACTCGCGGTTTTTCCTTTCGCGCTTGCGCGGGACGAACTGTAAAACCGGATATACCGACAATACGGTCTTGCTCACCAAGCAGATAAAGCAGCTCGGTGGTCTCTTCGGTCAGGCAAACGACTCGGTTTGGGAGGTAGTCCCTCATTACAGGTAGTTGATACTCGATTTTCAGTGCTCAATACATGAGCTTGGGTTACGACAGTTTATCGATGACGGAAATCAAAATGGCTTAGAGTTATTTCGAGCACTCTGACCTCTTGGTTTTCTGTCTGATGGAGCGCCGTGTTATGTGACTCTTATGGCGCCACAACATTGTACTTTCCAAAAGCAATACCACCCCGCCCATTGTTTTCTACGAAGAACAAACTCGGGAACAATTGAACATCAAACTGAGACACGAAGAGATAGTATTTTTTGACTTTTACGTTGTTATCTTGCACTACTTTGTCCATTTGATATCGGTCACATGTTACCTTCTGGGCGCTTGGCGAAAACGAGCAACGTGAAACAAAGGTGGCATCCCCGTTTTCTTCGATTTGAACCGAATATTTTCCCTTTTCAATTTGAGCGGGAGTGTATTCGCGCTCGGAATCGAATTTCTTTTCGACGATGCAGTGGTACTCGACTGCTTGCACCATCACTGGCATAAAAAATAGTAGAGCTACTAGAAACTTGTGAAACATTCTCTTTATCCTTTCAGACACATAACGATTATATAAACGGCCGAGCGAAAGCGAGGTCTTATATTTATGGTCAGATACGAATGGCACTTACTTAAGCCTAAGGCATTGAAATAGATAAAGAAAAGGCTGCCTATAGAATGATAGGCTGATTGCGACAAAACAAAATGCAATCATTCAAAGGAAGGCAGCCTCAATGAATCTTAACAGTAAACTTAAGCAGCTGAAACAAGCACGTTTAACGAAGGTCATGCGGGGAAATGACGTTTATAGTTTTTTCCATTTGCTAACGAGAGATGAACTTCTCTGGAAAGTAGAATCGTTGCTGCCTGATCATCGAGAGCGTCTCTTTCCACCAACGGAAACTCTGGCGATGTTTATCGCCCAAGCGTTGAGTGCGGAGAGTTCCTGCCAAAAGATTGTGAATGAGATGTCAGTAAAACGTGTCTTGCATGGCTTGCCTGTTTGCAGCACATCAACGGGCGGTTATTGTAAGGCGAGGCAGCGCTTACCAGGAGAAATGGTTTCAAGTTTAGTCTGCTATGTGGGGCAATTAGTCCGTAAAAAAGTCCCCGTTGAATGGCGCTGGCAAAACAGGGCTGTCAAAATGATAGATGGCACAACGGTATCGATGCCCGATACCCAAGCAAACCAGCAGGTTTATCCGCAGCAAGGCGCCCAAAAGTCGGGATTAGGCTTTCCATTATGTCGTTTATTAGGCGTGATCTGTTTGTCTTCAGGCGCATTGTTGAATGCGGCAGTAGGCCGTTTTAACGGCAAAGGCGCCAATGAGCAAGCGCTTTTACGTGATGTGAACCGCCCCGGGTTTTGAGGAGGCTCCAACCTTTGAGAGAATGGAGCCATGAACAAGTCAAACAAGTTTTCACCGGAAGTCCGTGAGCGTGCGGTGCGGATGGTTCAGGAGCATCGCGGGGAGTATCCGTCGTTGTGGGCAGCGGTTGA
>WGFU01000023.1 GCA_015492075.1 Gammaproteobacteria bacterium | reverse complement strand
CGTTGGGGTGTCTGGGTCGTTTTTATCGCTGGCTTTGCACCCATTCCTTATAAGCTCTTTACCATTAGTGCCGGTGCGCTAGCCATGAGCTTTATTCCTTTTGTTATCGCATCTCTCATTGGCCGTGGCGCCAGGTTTTTTTTGGTGGCGGGACTAGTCAAAGTCGGCGGCGAAAGAATGGAAAGAGCATTACATAAGTACGTGGATACCCTGGGCTGGATTACAATCGCTGCAGCAATAGGTGTTTATTTGGTGTTTCGATAGAAAGTAACTGAAAGAACGGACTAAGTTCCAGAGCAATGTTAGTTTTTTGTTTGGTGGGAACAACGCGGATTCAACTCACAAGTGCAACGGATGGGTTGATGCCTAACAATACTTGATTAGGCGTTTTAATACCAAGACATTTTCTTGGTCGGTTATTGAGTTTGTTCATAGCCTGATTAATTTCAGTTTGGGTGATCGTGGTAAAGCTGCTGTTCTTTGGGAAATACTGACGAATAAGCCCATTGGTATTTTCGTTTAAGCCGCGTTCCCAGGACGCATAAGGGTGAGCGAAATAGAAATCAGCCTTTAACGCTTTAGCGATGTGCTTGTGATGAGCAAATTCTTTACCGTTATCTGAAGTCAAGGTTTTGACCTGATCTGCTAAAGGAGACAACAGACGAATAATCGCGTCAGAGACACGTTGTGCGGTTTTACGCGTGACCTTGTGAATGAGCGTATAGCGAGACTTACGCTCAGTCAGAGAGACGATGCCTTGCTGATGGCCTTTACCAATGATCGTGTCGAGCTCCCAGTCACCGATGCGGGAGCGTTTATCGACAATGACTGGACGCTTATCAATGCTGACACGGTCTATTAACTGACCCCGCTGACTGTGGCTGCCATAGCGTTTGCGACGCTGCTTTTGGCAGCGCAGATGACGATAAAGACTACCACCGCAAGCTTTGTCCTGAAGGATATATTGATAGATCCATTCGTGACTGATGGCCATACTATGTTCAGCCTTGAGCCATAGGCTGACCTGCTCGGGGCTCCAGTCTCGTCTCAGCAGGCTCTCAACAAAAGACCAGGTGGCGTCACAGATATGAGATTGCGCTTTATCCTGTCTGCGTTGTTGAGCTAAACACTGGGCTTGCAAAGGTCGATAGCCACGAAGCCCCGTGTTGCGAGAAAACTCTCGACTGATGGTTGATTTGTTACGGTTAAGGATCATGGCAATGTCTGTTTGATTATGTCCTGCTTTCAAAAGTGCATAAATCTGATATCGTTCTTCCTGGGTAAGCTGTGTGTATCTCATCGTGCTCCTCTTTCTTGCCGGTTAGAGAAAGCTCCGAATCATACATCAGCTTACCCTCTAACCAACTCTTACAAGTTGAATTCGCGATAGTTAGCTGTCTGCTCCTCAGTCGAAGATTAAGGCTTCGTGATCTTACCTGGACCAAGCGTTCTGTAGAATTGGCTGGCGGCTTGTGTGTGGTAGGTTTATCCTTTACGTTGGCAGCAATATATAGCAGCGGTTCTGGTAATTGGCCTGCTTTATTATTGATTGATATGTTTATTTTATTGCCACTTGCCTATTTTCTCCGCAACGTTTTATTGCTGCTGCTTACCGTCATTATCTTTTTTACGTGGTTTGGTGGCGTCACGGGATATTCATCAGGGTGGGGGACATATTGGTTTGGTATGAACTACCCGATGCGCTTTTTGGTCGCCGGGTTATCGATGGTCGGCATGGCGTTGCTACATCGTAACCTGGAAAGAATTATACTTCAGGCATACGACGGTTTTTTTAAAATATGGCTTGCTAGTGGCGTTTTTTTCAGTGAGATGTCACTTTGGCTGATGTCGCTATTCGGTAATTACGGCAGTATTTGGGGTGGCAGAGAAATAAGCGGTGGAGAGATCTTTTTATTCAATATTCTATGGGCGAGTTTCAATGTAACACTGTTGGTCGTGGGCAGTTGCTACGGGCTGAGAATGTTACGAGCTTATGCTATCACATTCTTGGTGATACAGGGTTATACATTATATTTTTGGATAATCGCTCAACATCTTGGGGCAGTTTTTTTCAACTTTCTTGGCTGGAGCCATCACGCTTGGGCTAGTGCTTTGTCTAGAGTCGAAGCGGCGCAATAAAGCGAGCCCTACTTAGCTGATCACGCGCATCGCAATGTGTGCACAGTGATCTCCGGTGGACAATTAAAACGCATGTCGACGATGGATACTCCGGAGCCGGCAGAGGTATATCCTTGCAGTTGCTGAAATTTCCAGGCACCGGCGCATAAATAGCGCGGGCAGCGGGCGTTGCAAATGATGGGTTTGCCGCCGGGTAAACAAATTTGTCCGGCGTGAGTATGGCCGCACAGCATAAGGTCAAAGCCGGCGTAGGCGGCATGGCGGCTTATCTCCGGCGAGTGCGCCAAGAGGATAGATGTGGTCCCATTGGTGATGGCATCGGTCGCCTTTTCCAGGTTGTCGGCGCGGTAATAGTGCGGGTCATCGATGCCGGCAATGAAAATATGTTCTCCACCACGTTCCAGCCTGACCGATTCATTGAGCAACATCCGGATGCCGAGTGCTTCAAAACCGGGCACCATTTGAATGGTATCGTGATTGCCCAGTATACCGTAAACCGGCCCCTCCAAATGGGCGCACACGCGCGTCATGGCATCGACAACGGCATCAAACGGGCCATAGGTTTTGGCGCGAAAATCGCCAGTGAGGACACAAAGATCATATTCGATGGGACGAATAGCCTCTATCAGGACATGGGGTATGTCATCGGCCATGTCCAGGTGAGGGTCGGAAACATGCAAAATACGATAACCGTCAAATGCCTTTGGCAGCTTAGCCAGGCTCACAGTGTTATGGCGTAGTTGAATACACCGTGCATTGCGCTTGCCACGGCGTTGCAAGAACATCAGTCGCAAACTGTTACGAATAAGGCTGTGAATGGAATACCAGTTCTCAATGTGAAAGAAGTTGCGTCCCTGACCGAAAACGCGAGCTTCGTCATCGCGTTCAATACCCAGACGCAGGTCCAGGTGGCATTGCCCGATTCGTTGCTTCAGCAAGTTGTAGTCCGTTTTCACCATCGGTGGACAACGCATCCAAGGCCCCTTTATTCACACCCATCGGCAAGACTTGGCCGGTGACAACACCGGGTCGCTCAGTATACTCTTGAAGTGGGGTTGTTGCGGGTGATCTTCAATGCCGTTAAGCAAAGATGAGATAATGGCCGTCAAGCGGGCGCTGAACAAACGTGTGCATAGCTACCTTGGTATCGCGCAGCGAGTGCGCGCTGATTATTCGCAGAAAACGATCCATGACTTTCGCGTTGCCTCGCGGCAGCTGTTGGCAATCGAGCCGTTACTGAGCACAAGGTCGAACACCGGCTACTGGCGTAAACGTTCGCGCCGTTGGTTAAAGGCGCTCAATTGGCTGCGTGATCTGCAAGTGATGCAAAGCCGTTTTTCGTCTATTGCAGCCATTGATCAGGTATTATCCGAGGCAATAGAGGGCGAATTATCTCGTTTCAAAAAAGTCAGTAAAAAGATTTCCAGGGCACGTTTTCGCCGTCGTCTGTTGTCATCGCTGGACGATTATTGCGTAGCGCTCGAGGCCTGCCCAAAACGTGGCAGTAAGACGATTTTTACGTACTGGCAGCAAGTCAGCGATGAAACTCAAGCGCAACTGGCGCGAATTGACTCTAGCAATATAGAGTTACTGCATCGTTTCAGAGTGAAGTACAAAGCGTTTCGTTATTTATTGGAACTGTTAGTGCAATGTAAATTTATCGATAAACGGCAGGTGCGTGACGTAAAACACTGGCAGGATGTTTTGGGTGCGATACACGATTTACAGGTGGCTCAGAATTGGCTGGGGAGAATCGCTGGCACGTCTAGCCTGCGGGATCAGCTAAATCAAGAGATGCAAGCCATGAGCCTGTCGTTTCAGCAAGCCGGTTCCACATTGCAGCTTTTTATAGATCGTATTGATAGTCAGGTTAAGCATCGTTTGCAAACCAGGAAGCCAAGGCGGGGGAGTACGACTTATACTCATTAGACGGGCATGCCCCGGGCGACAAAAAATACGCGGTATTTAGCCGTACGCCAGGCAGCGGGGGATGAGTGGAATGCTACAGCGCTATGCCCTGCTAAATTTCCGGCCAGCCAAGGTAGCGTATGTGGTGAGCCGGGGATAAAAAACCGAGACACCGGACAGTGCTAAATTATTTACTCGGCAAAAATGCATCATGATAGATATGTGCGAGTGACGCACCGGCCAGAAATACCTTCTTCTTGAGCGAATTAACCAGCTCCGGCGCACCGCATAGATAAATGCGTGTGTTTTTTTTGTCGGCAATGTCGGCGACGACCAATTCCTGAATGTCGCCGCGAACGTAAAACTTACCATCAAGGCCATGCAGCACACAGGGTGTATAGTTAAAATGAGCGTACCGATCCGACAAGGCTTGCAAGTATTCAACCAGGTATAAATCTTCGGGCTTTAAGGCACCATGAAAGAGGTGAATATCGCCACGGTGACCTTGGCGCAGAGCGTCTCGCGCGATACCAAGCAGGGGCGCCAAGCCGGTCCCGGTGCCCGCCAGAATGATGGGAAAGTTTTTTTCGTCTTCGGCGACATAAAAGCATTCGCCAGCGGGGCCGCGCAAATAAACCGCCATACCCGTTTTGGCTTCGTGCAATAACCAGCTGCTTAACTTGCCGTTAGCAATGACACGCACGTGCAGCTCGATATAAGCCTCTTCATCGGGCACATTAGCAATGGAATAACTACGTGCCACATTGTGCGGCGTAATCAAGGTCAGGTGTTGTCCCGCTATGGCGTCGAACGGCTTATCCGCTATCAGACGCAGCCGGACCACGTTGTGGTTGAGTGGCTCGATCTCACTGATGGTTGCAGCCACTGCACTGTCGGCGGTGTTGGGCAGCTTGACGACAACATCTTCTTCGGGATACCAGCAACAGGCAAGAAAGTAAGCCTTCGCCCGGTAAGTTGATTTCAGACCTGCTTGCGCCGCCTCGCTTGGAACACCTTCCAGTGCTTGCATGAGACAGCTTTGGCAGACTCCGGATCTACACGAGTGTGGGATGTCGATACCCTGTGCCAGCAGGGTATCGAGGACGCTGTCATCAGCTTGCCGCACATAGGTGCTGTCACCATAAGATATTTTGTACGCCATGCCGGATCAGCGATTCAGGACATCGTCTCTAACGCTGTTGGCGATATCGGCAACCTGCTGGATATCCTCATCGGCGACACCTAACTCTTTAAGGGTCGCACCCAAGTGTTCTATGATAACATCGACATGGGTGTCATTTAAGCCTTTCTCGACCAGAGGCTTGTGCGCTTCGCGCATGTCCTTGCCTGTATAGTTATTGGGCCCGCCAAAGACCATCGTTAAAAATGCCTTTTGCTTGGCGGCCTGGCGATCCATGTCGATATTGTCAAAAAAATAATTAACACGATCATCGGCCAGCACCTTGCGATAAAAAATATCGACTGCTGCACTTACGGCTTCTTCACCACCCAGTTTTTCATATAAACTTGCCGTCATTTCGCTCTCCTTTGATGATAAAAATAATTGGATAATGGCTCCACATTGGCTTCTAACTATATACCCATGTATTCCAGATTGATAATATGTATTAATAATATATCTTTAATACGGTTGTCGCAAATGTTTCCTTCATTTCAATAAAAAAGCATTTTTGGCGAAAACATGATCGGGTTGATTGAAGAAATAAAATGGCATCACGTGAATCTCTGACTCAGCGGTTTAAACAAGTATCCCAATAAGGTTCGTCGCCAAATCGTTGTACCAGAAAATCGATGAATACCCGCACGCGGTGTGATAAATGACGTGTTGGCGGGTATACGACATAGGCGTTGAGTAGTGGCCATTGGTAGTCCTGTAATATGGGAACTAATGCGCCACTCTCGAATGCCTTATACAGAATAAAGCTCGGTTCGATCATGATGCCTTTACCGGTAATGCCAATGTCTCGCAAAAAACTGCCATTATTGGCTGATAAAACACAGTTTAAACGGACACGACCTTCCTTGCCGTTTTTGTCGCGATATGTCCAGACGCTGTCTGCACGGTTGCCGTAGTGCAAAAAAGGGTGGTGGACCAGGTCTTCCGGTGTTTGGGGGGTACCGAATTTTTTTAAGTAGGCGGGACTGGCGCAGGCAATGATTTTAATTGGTGTCAGCCGGCGTGCGATGAGCGTTGAATCATCGAGTTCAGCAATGCGTATAGCGAGGTCGTAACCTTCGTCAACGAGATTGATTTGCTGATCGCTGAATTGCACATCAAGCGTCAGCTCGGGGTGCTCTTGCATGAAACTGGCAACGGCGCTGCCAAGGTGTAATACGCCAAAACTGAGCGGAGCAGTAATACGTAGCTTGCCTTTGAGTGCCGCGCTCTCCGTGGTCACTGCTGATTCAGTTTCCTCAATATCAGCCAGAATGCGGACACATCGTTCGTAATAACTTTTGCCGGTCTCGGTAAGGCTCATACGTCGGGTAGAACGCTTGAGCAATTGTACGCCAAGTCGCGTTTCAAGCTCGCTTAGGCGGCGGCTAACGGCCGATTTGGCGGTATTGAGTCGATTAGCCGCGCCCGTGATACTGCCTGCGTCAACAATTTTGACGAAGGTCTGCATTTCATCGAAGACACTCATCTTATTCCACTCCCAAGGTTAATTGTTGCTGTTTTAAGAACAATTTATTCGAGTATCCACTGTTTATTATTAGATTGTCGAGGCATACACTCGGTTGCGATGTAACAGTACTAACAACGGAGGTATGGTAATGAATGCAATGTCGCTATATGCAGCCCCATTAGGGCGAGTGCTGATTTCTCTTATTTTTCTTGTGGCGGGTTGGGCCAAGATGACTGCTTACGCCGGGACGCTGACTTATATGGAATCGCATAACATCCCTGGTATCTTGTTGCCCGCGGTAATACTGATTGAATTGGGTGGCGGGATTCTAATCTTGATTGGCTGGCAGACACGCATCACCGCGTTGCTGATGGCCGGTTTTACTTTGCTAACAGCGATCTTTTTCCATCAGTTTTGGGTCGACGCTGCGCAACAAAATGCCTTTATGAAGAACGTCGCTATAGCGGGCGGCTTTTTGTTCCTGGTAGCGTATGGTGCCGGGGTTTTATCGGTTGATAACCGTCGGCGCAGTGATGATCGCGTTGCAAGCACGGTAGAGCAGGAAACACCTTAGCAATGAAACAGGCTGTGCATGCTGATACACCCAGCCGTGACCGGTCGGTACGCCGACGGGTTCACGGCACGCCAACTTCTGATGGCGCTGGCATGCGCTTGACACGATTGATCGGAACTGCGGAGCTAGACATGCTGGATCCTTTCCTGCTGTTGGACGCCTTTGATTCCGCCGAGCCAGGCGACTATATCGCGGGCTTTCCAGCGCATCCACATCGTGGCTTTGAGACAGTGACTTATATGCTGGCAGGGCGTATGCGTCATAAAGACAATGCCGGCCACGAAGGCGTGATTGAAGGTGGCGGCGTGCAATGGATGACTGCGGCTAAAGGAATTATCCACTCAGAGATGCCCGAGCAAGAAGCCGGTCTCATGTCGGGCCTGCAGTTATGGGTGAACCTGCCGTCGCATATGAAAATGGCAGAACCGGAATATCATGAGTATCGCGCGCAAGCGATTCCATCTGAGCAACGAGGTAGCGGCTGCGACATCAAAGTGATTGCCGGTAAGGCCAGCCAAGACAGCATAGGGCCAGTAAACGGTCGTGCCGTAGCACCACTGTATTTTGATGTGTTATTAAGAGCGAATGGCCGTTTTATCGAGCCGATCCCGGTTTCGCATAATGCTTTTATTTATGTGCTGGCGGGTAAGGTCATAGTTGTGGGCGAATATAGTGAGCAAGATACCGTTGTTGGCCAGGGCGAGCTGGCAATACTGAGTGATGGGCATCGTGTACAGATTCTGGGCGAGGCGCCTGAAGCACGTTTTGTGTTAGTGGCTGGCACACCACTGAATGAACCCGTCGCGCGCCGTGGTCCCTTTGTGATGAATAAAGAGGCTGAGTTAAAACAGGCATTTAAAGATTATTCTGAAGGTAAGTTCTAGATCTAATAAATAGGCTGGTTAGGGATTATAAGTATGGGTTTGTTGCTTGATGGGCAATGGCAAGACAAATGGTATGACACCAAAGCCAGCAAAGGGCGCTTCATTCGCTCAGAATCGCAATTTCGACACTGGATAACAAAAGATGGCTCGGTCGGCCCCAGCGGCAAGTCAGGATTCAACGCGCAAGCAGGGCGTTATCATTTATATGTCTCTAATGCCTGCCCTTGGGCGCACCGGACATTGATTTTCCGTAAGTTGAAAGGTCTGGAAGATATGATTTCTCTTTCTGTCGTGCATTGGCATATGGCTGAGCACGGCTGGACCTTTGCAGAAGGTGACGGCGTTATTCCTGATGTCATCAATGGTGCCCGCTACTACTACGAGATCTATACCGCAGCCGATAAGCACTATAGCGGCCGAGTGACGGTACCGGTATTATGGGATAAGCAGAGCAACACCATTGTTTCTAATGAATCGTCTGAAATCATTCGAATGTTTAATAGCGCCTTTGACCATATCGGCGCCGTGGGCGACGATTATTACCCGCGAGCCTTACGTGAAGAGATCGATATTGTGAATGCGCGCGTCTATGACACTTTGAATAATGGCGTATATCAATCCGGTTTCGCCACCACACAAGCCGCATACGAAGAGGCGGCCTATGCGGTATTTGCTACACTGGACTGGTTGGAACAGCGTCTTGGTCATCAGCGTTACCTTGTCGGCAAGATGATTACCGAAGCCGATTGGCGTTTATTCACTACCCTGGTTCGCTTCGATGCCGTCTATTTCGGCCATTTCAAATGTAATCTACGGCGCATTGTTGATTACCCTAATCTATGGGGCTATTTACGTGATCTTTACCAACACCCTGGTATTGCTGAAACCGTGCATAGGGATCACATTAAAAACCATTACTACGGCAGCCATGAATCGGTGAATCCAACACGTATTGTTCCTGTCGGCCCAGAAATTGATTTTATGACACCGCATGGGCGTGAAAAGCTCTGTGATGTTGCATAGAAACCGCTGATTATGGGCCGCAGACGCCACCGCAATGAATACTTAAAGTAATTTCTGTAAAAAATATCACTGTCTTCGCCTTTTTTATGTCTGTGATTTTCCAAACATTTTAAAAAAATAATACCATTTATCAAAAAGTTACAATATCAATTTGCGCCTAATTTCAGGTTTTCACTATCCTGAAATAGGAGTAGTCTAGTTACAAAAGAGGAGTAATAGTTGATGAGAGGGAGAATCCAGCGTCAAGTTGGAGTATTAGATTTTTTGGGAGTATTTTTGCGTAAGGAGGTTTTATTATGTCTCTGAATCTCAATGATTTACGTCAGGCCTGTTTTCACGTAGCCAAGACAAGAACCACTCTTAGTGGCGTTGCATTGACCTCCCCATCTAGGATGGCTATATTGTCAGAACAGTTTTATTGCATTGCCTCTGAGCGTGCGAAAGAGTGCTTCGACCTGGGGCGTGACCCAAAACTGGTTAACCGAGCGGTCTGGTTTCTTGCGCAAATAAAAATATGTGTCGAACAAAACAAAGAAACGATTTGGTTCGACAACTGTTTAGGTATTCTTCTGGAAGTGGCTTTTCCAAATAGCGACATTCTTGAACATGGTCGCGGGGATTTCTTGGGATACCTCTATAACCAGTTTAATAGTCACAAAGAAGAGGCATGGGGCTGAGCCTGTTACGCAATCATGCTGGCGCTTAGTTTTTCCATTTCCTCGCGTAGTTGTTTCTGATTCAACTGCGTTACAGGCAGCTTCAATAGCGCCTGAGTTCTTTTCGTTACCGTATTGATGGTATACCGAAATGCATCGGCAATCTTTTCATCGCTACCTATTATTTTAGACGGATCAGCAAGCCCCCAATGTACTTTCAGAGTGCTGTCAAACCATATCGGACAAGATTCGTTGGCCGCTGAGTCGCAAACCGTAATCACCATATCCGGGGCAAATTGCTCAAATTCATCCCACGATTGGCTTTTTAAATTACCCGTCTCGATACCCGCTTCATTCAGGTATTGAATAGAAAGAGGGTGAACCACGCCGGCAGGCCGGCTACCAGCGCTTCGCGCGATGAGCCTACCATCGGAATAATGATTCACGATAGCTTCTGAAAGAATACTGCGGCAACGGTTATGCGTACAAATAAATAATAGTTTCATAGGTTACACATAATAACGGAAATAGGACAAATATAAGCCCTGGTGTGGCAGCTGAGTCAAAACCAGCTACAAGCATGCTTCTTAAGAAGAAGCACAGTTACGACATTGATGGTCATAAGCCACTAGACGGGTTTTTATATTATTTAACATAATATCCATTATACGAAGTTTAATGTATGGCTACTTAATAAGGATTTGGACGGCTATGACTTTAGGGAGCTACTGTACTCACTAGGCGTTATCTATCTAGAGATACTTGCGGAACAACTGCAACTCTCGCCTAAAACATTCAAACGATACATTTACGCCCGGCTATAGAGTGCCTACGCACTCTGCAGCTGTTGTTATCTTACTATCTGGTCGAGAATTAGACATAACGGCTGCTGCGCGTGCTGGAGAGCGAGAACAGTAAGCTCAAAAAGCTGTTAGCCGAGAAGCTACTAGAGAACGAAGTGATGAAGGATGTGCTGTCAAAAAAGTGGTACGCCCTGCGAGTAAAAAAATAGGTGGCGACGCACACGAAGACGAACCATCGTGTGAGTGAACGTACGGCCCGTCAATTGGCAGGGTTAACCAGTTAACGGATTTTCCATCACTGGTTATCAAGTAGCTCGCTTTATTTAGTCAATTGGGTGAAACACGGGATTTACCAGATCAAATTATTTGTGATAACGGTACGGAGTTTACAGCAAAACGATGTGCTTATGGCAACAGGAAACAGGGGTAAAACGCGGCTTTTATCCAGCCTGGCAAACCGGCGCAAGATGTGTTTGTTGAAAGCCTCGATGGCAAGTTTAGAAACGAGTGCTTGAACCAGATTTGGTTTAAACATATTGATGAAGTGTAGTAGTCGCGACCTGATCTGACAGTTACCGGTTCCGAGGAAGCGGTTTTGTCAGGTCAAGTTCAAGCCACGAACTTTTCCTTCCAAATCTGTTTTCCGTCTTCCCATGTGGCTAGCGGCGTTCGGCCACAGCACATCTTGCCCTGAT
>WGFU01000022.1 GCA_015492075.1 Gammaproteobacteria bacterium | reverse complement strand
GCTTTCTCACTCCGAGAATATAGCCACTGCATAATGCATAAGACCTACCCAATATGAAATCACGCAATGCTGGGAAAGCATCTATCAACCTGATCAAACAGGTCGAACAGACAGCATGTTTCCGTAGCGTCACAGCACACCTCTGTCAGCCAACTTATCGGCCATTTTCAGCACGCATTTAACCCAACTGCAGACTAATCATTCATTACTTTAATAGTAGTGTCCGCGCGCTTACTGCCCGGCCCAGCCATAAAACGGCTTTGCGTATTCCTTACGAATAGCGATGCAATGATAGACAATGTCGCCGGAGCAAGAACAAAATATGCCTCGCTCATAATAAACAGCAAGAATAGAAGAAAAAGAACATTGGCCATAAATATATCCGGTATCAGTTTCTTTATCGCAATATAATAGCTGGCAAATATGAGTACGGTGAACGGCAAACCGTAAACCGCCAGCGAATTCGTTATACCGTTAGAAGAACCGGATGCGCTCGTTCTTCCGATAAGAGCAAACATTTCGTAATATCTTTCATGCCCAACACCGAGGATATCGCGCTTAAATATCTCCATATCGACCTTGGCATCGAACGCCCGTCTCTGACCACTACCACCTACACCACCTTGCGCTATAACGTCCTCTCTCTCTACGTAGCCCGCCAGTTTTTCAACCACTACCTCATATATGTATGTAGAGCCTGCACTGCTAGCAATGATCACGGATAACACTACTACCGACTTTAGCGTTCGGCTTAGGTGGCTACTTTTTAACAGCGCCAATGCAATTACCGCCGACAGCGTGATTATTCCAGTCGTAGACGTAGTTGTCAGCAAGGCCAAGCAAAAGACGGCAAAATATATATTTCTTTTTTTCTCCTGCAAGCTGTTTTTAAAAAACAGCAACATTATCAATGCCACATTTAAATATATCTGATAGGCACCAGGCTCAAAAAATATCCCTTGATTTCTATAAAAATGAACTGGATGCGAAAACACATATAAATACCCCTCATACCCAGCAGAACCGCCACTAATCGCTGGCAGCAAAGATATCATTCCCCTGCCTATGCCCAGGATATCTATCAAAAACCCGACAAGACTGATAAACGATAGAAAATAAAATAACCTGAGATAAACGTCGACAAATTTCCTTCCAATACTGATCAGCAAGAAATAAGCAATTAACAATTTTACCGACAACCCTAATATAGAATTAAACGATAAACTCTGATCCGTATAATAATAGCCAATCATCAGAAACAACAAGACTATGGCTACGTAACCCAGAAAAGGAACACTAACTCGCTCTTTTTTTATAAACAGTGCATATGCGAGTACCGCACCCAACAAGGCGATCAATATAGTATCAGGTAACGATTTAAACCTCATGCCACCGCTCACCGCGACCAAAAGATATAGCAGAAGATAGTCAACTTTTTTTATACTTAGATCAGGCATTTGTTCCTTCCACTAAAAAGAGGCACAGTCCTAGACTCTCATCATCAGGTTCTTCTCTTGATAAAACAAAGTAACTTATCAGGAATACATATTTTTACCGTATTTTTTAGGATAGGCTTTGCGATGATGGTAACGGTGAGATAATTAAACCCGGAATACCTTATTATTTCTCGAAAACATCGCCATGCTTCTCTGTAGTTTTTTGAAAATAATTTGTTTGCCAGCAACATTGTAATAACTACGGCAAAATACTTTTTATTATAGGCCGCTGCGCCATCAGGCCCAAACCAATGCTCATAGGTGCTTTCCCACTTCCCCAGAAATTGATACACACTTTCTATGCGCTGATCTGTATTGGTCATATTGGTAGCTCTGCCAATACGGGAATAGTTGATCGTTAGTGGCTCATCCGTTCCTATCCCAAAATATCCTTTGTCTGCCAAAGACATCATCATGTCATGGTCGGTAGATGACTTTAACGACTCATCATAGCCACCGCATTCCAATATGACCTGCCTCGGAAACAGAAACGTCGAGCTAGGAGTCCTGATTTCGCTAGCAATGATGTCGTCTTTTAATAAGCCACGGTTACCGCAAGGTGCGATATCAATAACCAGTGAATCCTTATACCTAATCTCGACAGCTGTTGATACGACCCCCAGTCTCTCGCCGTTGTGAGACTCAAAAGAGCGAACCAGCCCCATCTGTTTGTAAAGCTTCTCTGGCTTCCACTCATCATCGTCATCCAAAATGGCAACATAATCACCCGACGAATGAAAAACACCCAGATTTTTTGTTGCCGACAAGCCTTTATTTATTACATTCCTGAAATACAATACCCTCATATCTTCCGTGTTAACAATATTATCAACCCACTTTTCGACCCCGGAATTACTACCATCTTCAACAATCACTATCTCAATGGGCCTATAGGTTTGTGCTATAGCGCTTGCAATAGCTTTTTGCGCTTCCTCAAATCTATTAAACGTGGGAATAACAACTGACACTAAAGGGTTTGACATCATAAGCCTGACTCAGAAAAAAGGGGGTACTATAGCGGCCGGAAAATAGGTTTTCTCTGTGGCCAAAGCTCTAAATCTCAAAAGAAAATTAATTAACAACCCTTCTCGATAAGGATTTTTTCAATACTTTTAAAGAATTAATTCCATTCGACCTGGAAAAGAAACATATCTTATAAGCACAAAACAGGTTTTTAATCGCCAAACCAAATTCACCTAGCCTGGAATGCTCAATCGCGATAGAGCCATATATCTCGGAAAACTCCTTCGGGTAATTTTCCCTCTCAGATGCAAATTTTTGCAATCTGCTATACAAGGCGTTGAGGCCATTTTTAATCCCCGCCCTGTCATTCGAAGTAATTCTCTCGTGGCCATGCCCTACATACAAGCTGACCAGTGTCTCCTTCACTACGGCCACATGGTATTTTTGACATACCCTGCGAATGAAGTCCCCGTCATTACCCCTGGGTAGGGACTCGTCAAAACCACCGACATCGTCTATCACAGTTTTTCTCACAAGTAATGTTGAGGAATTGCCAATAGGCTGCCTGGACAAGGCTTCGCGAAATATGTCTCCTGCCAAAACTGGCTTCCTACACGAAACAAGCTTGCCATCTTGACGATACTCAAACCAACAATAGACCAACCCGACGCGCTGACTAGAGGCATTTAATAGCGCAACCTGCTTGGCAAGCTTGGTTTCTAACCACTCATCGTCATCATCCAAAAATGCTATATATTCGCCTCTAGCGGCTTTTATGCCTGTATTTCTTGATGCAGACGCATGCCTGGAAACATCATGTCGTAAATATACAATTCGAGAGTCATCAAATGACGCCACCACTTCACGAGTATCATCAACCGAAGCGTCATCAACAATAATGCATTCGAAATCGCGATAAGATTGCTGCAACACGCTAAGCGCTGCCCGTTTAAGCAAAGATGATCTATTAGCTGTCGGTATCACGACAGAAACACTAGGAACCGAACCCATATTGCTTCTCAAGGTAACACTAAAATTCGTTTAGAATAGCGCCGACAACCGTAACGTTGCTGCGAGAGAATATATTCAGCAGCTCTTTAGTATCATTTATACCTGTCTTGTCTCTACGTGTGACCAATAACGCACTTTCGGCCACAGAACACACTGACTGGGCATCGGACCTGAATTGCCCCGCCGGGGAATCCAGGATAACCATATCAAAATGCCTGCTTATCTCATCAACTATTGCGCGCATTCTGGCGTTAGCCAGAAGCTCGGAAGGATTAGGTGGTACCGGGCCGGCCCCCAATACTGCAAGATTAGGAAAATGACTAAAACTGTTAGGTAAATCGGACAGCTTGTCTGCTTCGATTCTGCCGGCGAGCATTGATGACAAACCCAGCTTCCTACCGAACCCAAACAGAGTATGTTGTCTCGGCCTTCGCAGATCCGCATCTATCAATAGGGTCTTTTTACCCATCTGGGAAAATGCTACCGCCAGATTAGCAGCAACATAGCTTCGGCCCTCATTGGAATTTGGGCTGACTATTGCCAGCACATGCCGTGGATGCTCTGCAGAAAAATGTGTAAGCAACTGGCTGCGTATGCCTCGGATAGCCTCTGCCTGCTTACTAAAAGGCTTATGCGCAACCACTATTTCCTTACTTACATAAGTCGGTGGCTCGCTTATATAATCGTAACCAAACTGCTTGGAAAGCGCCGAATTGATATCTTCTGCGCTAAGTAATTTCAGCTTTATCGCTGCATCACCAAAAAATAAATCCTTTCTCTCCTGCAGCTTTAGGACTTTCTCGATATCTTTTTCGCGTAATTTCCCTTGTTCTAGAAGAATTTGACCTATATTTTCACATATGGCTTCTTCTTCGAAAAAATCTATATAGGGTTCTTCGCTCGCGATCTCTGTATTGGCTTCGTCATCCTGCTCATCACTTAAAGAATCAGGATCAACCCCAGGCATGTACGAAACATTTTCATGTAATGACTCTGACGTGCCATCATTATTTCGTTTCTTTAACGCCTTTTCTATAGTGCTCACTTGATTAACATCCTAGTTGGATTCCGTAAAGTCATACATTTTGCAATGAACCCAAAAGCGGTATTTCCAATTCTCGAATATCTTCCGGAGAACGGATCTTGCGAGACACAAGCTCTAGCAAAAGTACCAAACCTAAGGCTATTGTCAAACCCAAAGTCGCCCCTACCACTAGGTTTTTCAGCATATTAGGACCAGATGGGCTTCCTGGCTTCACCGCGGGGTCAACAACACTAATCGTTGTATGCTGAATCAAACTATTCAAATTGCTCTTATTGAAATCATCAAGCGCTTTGTTATATGCCTGCTCTGAACTTTCAACATCACTAAGCAATACGGCAATATCAGCATGTTGGTTTTTCAAATCCAGCACAAGTGTTTTCTGTTTGGATACTGCCTTCGTAAGGGCATTAAGCTTCCCGTTAGAAAGTCTAGCGGCATTCTTTATTTCGGTTGCGATAGCATTCACTTCCCTTGCTTGTTTTGATTTTAAATCAGCTATCTCTGCAATCACCTGTTTAAATTTGGGGTGATTCTTACCAAATTTTTCTGCCATTTCGGTTTGTTGCACTTCCAAACGGCGAATATCAGATTTAATACTTTGAATAACCGGGTGTGAATTAAATTGCGCCAATGTTAAGAGTGATCCCCCTTTAGCTATGACCTGTTCCATTTGCGTCATCGCTGTCTTTGCTTCACGCCACTCTTGCTGTGCGGCAATCAACTGATCAGACAATCGATTTAATCGGCTATTTTCCAAATCTAATTTTTCATCTGTAGCGACAATACCTTCGGATTGCTGAAATTCAATCAACGCATGTCTTTTCCTATCCAATGTATCCTTCAAATCCTTAATTTGCTGATCAAACCACACTGACGCTCGGCGCGCCGGATCCACCTGCATCTGTATATTAGTTGCGATATATTCTTCTGCCACACGATCTGCGATGAGAGCTGCAATATAAGGGTCCGTAGACGTATACGTTATGCTGACAATACGTGCACCAAACGCCTGCTCGACCTCAAGCCTCGCCTTAATCGCTCCTGCCAACCAACTAAAACTAGCCAACGTTGAGCGACTAGAACCCAAATTGGGCTCTAAACTTGCTCCAGCGCTATCTTCCACTAATACATTAGTATCGCTGCCTTCACCATTCACCAGGGCCTCTACCCAATCCATTATTTTGTATAAATATTTAAAAGGCAGTCTGGACAAATCGTCGATTACTGAATGCTCCGCATAAAACGATTGTTCAAGCCTATCAGTATCCTCATCGCTCAATGAATCAACGACTCGTTGAGCCACATTCAAGCTGGTAATGATACCGATCTGGGTCGCGATATAACCGGTATTGCCGGCTACCGCAGATTGACGGGCTGACACTGGATCACTGGCACTCAAATCAAAATTCAAGGTCGCGGTTGCCTTGTACGTGTCAGGCAGCAAAATAGTGATTACAAGTGCCGTAATAACACTCAATATCAGGGCGCCAACAATCAATGCAATGCGCGCCCTAAACAAATGAAGATACTGCTGTATATTTAAATCCATCAACTTAACACCGCAACTGCAATAACGTGACAAAAAAACAACTACCCACTTAAAACAAGCTTTCCTTAATGTACAAGACATCATCTGGCTCTATGAGGTCAGTCAAACCCACAGGAACCTCAACCAGCTTATTATTCGAATCACGGCGCTTAACTTTAATTCCTCGTTGTGTGCCTCTATCTGTAATGCCCCCTGCTACAGACAGCGCCTGCATAACTGTCATATTTCTCTCTAAGCGAAAGGAACCCGGACGCCCCACTTCGCCATATACATAAAAAACCTTCATCCGCGGCACAACAACCGTATCGCCAGAATTGATATTGATATCTTGACTTATATCTCCATCAAAAAACGCATCTAAATCGACTTCTCGCTTAACCGTGCGACCGTCCTGCTTAGAGAGTACGTGTATGATGTCGCCTGCTTCGCTGGTAACTCCTCCAGCTTCAGCGATAAGATCAATGATCGTGCTACTCCGCTGCAAAAAATGCTTGCCAGGGCTCACTACTTCGCCCAATATCGCGACTTCCTGGCTACGAAACTCCTGAACGTTTACACTGACTTGTGGCTCTTTAAGAAAGTCTTGTCGCTTCAACGAAGTTTCTATCAGCTCTTCGACTCCGCGCGGACTTAACCCAACAACAGACACTTCATTGAGCAATGGGAACGTGATTTTCCCTTTTTCGCTGATGCGAGCATTAATACTCAAGTCCGGGTTATCGTAGACAGATATACTGATCGTATCCCCAGGCCCAAGAATATAATCTTGCACATCTTCAGCGACAGAATAACCTCCACTCAACAAACATATTGCTGCCAGCAGAATAAAACAAATATTTTTAAAGAAAGATGAAAGATTCATAAATAGTTCAAAGACTTACATAAACTTTATCAGTATACATTATAGCGCCAAAATTCAGCGTAACTTTACCGAATACCACACAATCTAGACATTAGAAACCAATCAAAAAATAATTAGTTGGCGTAATACACAATATAGCGTTTACAATGTAAACCATCAATTAACCTATCAACTAACTATCTATAATAAAATAACTCTATCGATATGAGTCGACACGCACAAAAAGTAATCGTTTTCGAACTTCTGCCCTTTCATGCACACAATCTGTGTTTACATTCGCATCTACTCAGAATATTATCAGGGCATAATAACTTCGATATTAAATATTATTTACACCCCCAGCTTTTGGCGGACAATACCTATTTTCAAAATAGCGATTCCGTATCCGCAACAGTATCAAGCGCATTGCTCCAGCCACTGCTAAAATGCCGCCTACTGAAGCCCTGGCTTATTACCAAGTTTCGCTGGATTGTTGCCACATCAAAACCAGACATCATAATATTTAACAGCTTGGAACCAGGCCTTGGCATGGCCCTGTTCAAACAATTACGGAATATCCCCAGAATCGCCCTTGTACATAACCCGGAAAGAATTCCTGCCAACAACGATAACAATGCGCTACTTTTGTGTATGAATCGATATATCTTTAATCATTACAAATCAAAAATAGACGGCTATTGCCTCTCATTTTTCGGCCCAAAAATAGACGGAGACAAAAGAAAAGACCAAATGCTAATAATTGGCATACCAGGGGGCGTAAGCTTTAACAGACGCGACTATAGATTTTTGTTAGAAACTGCTCGAATCCTCAAGAATCGCCAAGACATTACTTATGATATTCGGTTTAACATTATTGGCAGCATATTAGAAAAAGACGGTCCATCGCTACTGGAATTAGTTCACAAACACGATCTTAACGATTATTTCTATTTCCACAATACGGTTAGCGACCGCGAATTTGTACGGGCTATCTCCGAATGTGATGCACTATTACCACTAATCACCGACGATCGGTCACCGTATTTCGTAATGAAGAATTCTGCCACCTTTTCGCATTCAGCCAGATACGCCATACCAATGATCATGACCGAAAGAAACGCAGCAGCATGGGCAATACCATCCACTGCTTGCGTAATATATAACAATCACAAAACCCTAGCCGACGCCCTTATAACATTAAAACGCAACATACCCGCAATAAAATCCCACTATGAAACCGTTATCGAACAATCAATATCGGAAAATAAATCACATTTACGCTTGCTTCACCAATCAAAAAACTTAAATTTAGACAACTAAAACTGTTATCAAATAAGCTGGTGTCGTCACGTAGCGTTATAATCTAATGCGCGCGCCTGCCTCTATACTATTAAAATCATATTCGGAATTCGCCTGGCTTGAATCCCTATTTTCATTTTGAAGATTTAAGAAAAACGATATCTTCCGCCGAAACTGATAGTTTAGCTTACCTCGAAATGAGGTGACCTCATCCGCTCGAATTGTTGAAGCATTTAATGCATCAGACGCAGAGCCCTCGAAATCGCGCTCCTCATACAAAACTTTACCGGAAAACGTCAATTTAGGTGTGATGCGCCATTTCGGCTCAATACTGATACCCCGCGTTAGCACAAGGCTAGAAATCTCATCGCGGGTTGTGGTCTGACGATAGAGCGATAAATCAATGTCTGTTTTTCCACTGACCTGCCTCTTATAACTAATCCTACCAGTTGCCCCGCTGAAGTCACGCTCTCTAACTTGATCATGATTGCGCTCAGTTCTACCAAGTGATGCCCTTAATGTAGATATCCCTGTTACATCCCATATCGCGACTGCACTGATCGTGTTTTCATCATAGTCATTATTGACAAACGTTCCACCGCCAATACTTTCCAATCTATCAAGATCCGCGTTAATTCTGGTCACATTTACGCCGACACGTGTACCAGCGCGTGTAGCAAACAGAAGCTCGCCGGAAACCGATGACTCTCGTCTACCCAGGTTCGGGCGCCTATCAAACGATGTATCAAAAGTAGTAAGCCCAACCGTCGCCCACCAACGCGGGTGAAAGTGGAATGTTCCTGAGAAATAAGCCCGGTTCCTTTTTTTAGTATCTTTCGCCTGCTGCTGAAACTCGGTAAAGTCTGCGATCGCCTCGCGGTAATCATAGCCAAGCTGTCCCGACCATAAACTACCTGCCTGCCAATCCCAAATGGCCTTAATTTCGCCATTAGCATTATTCAATTGGTCAAAACGACTGTAGTTTGCGCGACGCAGTTCGCCTTCTACCGTGTAACGTTGACGACTCACAGGGATTTTTAAATGCCCACCGACGCCAAAAGTGGTTATCGTGTCATCGCGATTCGTCGTACCAAGAACATTGAGAGCCTCAACATCATCTGACACCCGAAAAAGATTGCTCACACGGCTCACGT
Organism: Gammaproteobacteria bacterium; assembly: GCA_015492075.1. GTDB lineage: Bacteria > Pseudomonadota > Gammaproteobacteria. Next base: position 104,809 of record WGFU01000022.1, on the reverse strand, counting down.
CAGAAAAGGCATACACATCCGCATTTTCTTCCGCCGCAAGCACCGAGTTGGCCGCACTTATAAGCACGGATAGAACTAGTACACGCACAAAATAGTTATACATCAAACACGCTCCCGCAGATCATCTCTATAATTCATGGTGAGAAAAATTTTATCCGCACTCTGCACCATGCATCCATTTAACGCTATCTATATCAATTTCAAACTTGGATGCGAAGCTACAATCACATACCTCAGCCTGACAAAAAGCATTTAATTAACGACTCCACTCCCTTCAGGAACTGGCGCCCTGGCCTCACTAACAGCGTCAATTATGCGGCACACATGAGACCGCCATGATACAGATTCCAGCCAGTCACTGTTATCCAGCGATACACCGGCGCGAACATTCTCATGCGCTCGCTCTACAGCTTGCTTTGCACTGTGCTTATTTGAAACCTCATATTTTTCGCTGTAGCACTCCTCTACTGCCTCTTCAAAGCACCCTATATTTGGATAGACCGCCACTTTCCCGTACGTGGCAGCCAAGGCCAATATTCCGGAATTCAGACCACGCCTATGCCCCAAAAATATTATGTCCGCAGCAGAAATCAGAAACGGTAACAGTTCAGAGCTAATGTTTTCGTATGCATAACGACGCCCGCCAAAAGCCCACCGACTTCGAAACCAGTTCCGGCACTTATAAACAGCTCTCACAAAAAAATTTGACGGATATTCAAACTTACCGGCAACAAATAACAGCTTTTCTGGAATATCGACCAATGAGTACACATCGTGAACAAAGCGCTCATTTTTATACGGCCGTTGAACCCCAAAGTTTAGCATCACAAACGAATTATTGTTTATTCCCAATCTAGCTTTAGCAATACTACTGTCTATTTTTTTGAAGTCATCCAGATATGGTCCATGTCGGCAAATGATTTGCTTCTTCCCCTTAGCTTCCGGGTACAAATGCGCGATCATTTCAACAGACTTGCCACAGTGATGAACTAAAATGTCCGATTCAGAAATAATCAATTTATATGCTTCATCTGATACGGGTTCTCTGCTTAACTCTGCATGAGGGCAAAGATTATGAACTGTATGAACAATAATACTGCCAGCGTATTTAAATGCCTGAAGACGATCTCTTATTAACCGCAAATGAGAACGGTTATCACTGCTTCTTAGTCCGTACCACTGATCAAGACGCTCGGGCCAATGGATATGAACCACATCAGGGTTAATGTTTGAATCAAAAAAATTATTAACATCACAAACGACTGTGTGACCCTCGTGCTTGTATGCATTGATCAATGATCGAATATAGCCATTGTTACTAGGTCTATCTGTCACTAAAATTAACATATCTATGGCATAATCAACCGAACATCGTCACAACAATCAATCTTAGTGAACGTAACGCGGCAATCAAGTAAAATGGCATAACCTTGATCGCAAAATGATCATAGTTTGAACAGGAAAATCAACCATCACTCAAGATTGCCTTCTTAAGCCGATCACGGTAATTATCAAACTGGGCAGTCAAGCTCTCAAGCCTTAACTCAAGATCTGTAACTCGCTCAATCAAAACTGCGACCTCATCGCTGGACAAATCAATATCACTACCTACCCCATCTGCAACCAGCGGACGCTCTGATTGTTTCGAGTTGTCGCCTCGACCAGCCCTTTTTAATTTTCGCTTAGGCACTCTTGTTCGCCCTGAAGAGGGACTGTCCGTCTTGTCCGTCTTGTCCGTCTGCAACGGCTTTATCGGGATGAACTCCTGGTCTTGCTCAACACGGATGTCACCACCAAATTGAGAACCTGGCGTTTCTTGCTGTAGTTCTTTAACAACGGTATCGACATGTTCAACATCGAAGGCCAGCAATTCTTCAAGATAGCCAAATAACAATAAGCGGTCACATAGCTGGTTGATCAAGCGCGGCACACCGCTGGTGTAGCGGTGTATCGCCGCATAAGCTCCCTCGCTGATGACAGGGTCCGTTGTCCAGCCGACCAAAGACAAACGATGCTCAATATAGCCTTGGGTCTCATCCTCACCTAAAGGGTTGAGGTGATAGGCGGCAATGACGCGCTGGCGCAGCTGCTCCATTTGCGGGGAGCGCAAGGTGTCCTTGAATTCGGCCTGACCCAGTAAAAAACTCTGCAACAAGATTTTGCCCGAGAGCTGAAAATTGGACAGCATGCGCAATTCTTCCAGTGAACTCAACGGCAAATTCTGCACTTCGTCAATCACCAACAAAACGCGTTTGCCCTCGCGCGCGCGCGTTATCAAAAATGTCTCCAGATTCTTGAGCAGCGTTGCCTTGCCCAAGCCTTCATGTGCGAGGCCGTAAGAGGCCGCGACCATGCGTAGCATGTCGTCAGCACCGAGCTGGGTACTCACAAGCTGCGCGGCGACGATATTCTCTTTGGCGAGCCCGGAAAACAAATTTCGAACCAACATGGTTTTGCCTGTGCCGACATCGCCAGTAATCACAATAAATCCCTCACCCTGGGTGAGGCCATACTGCAAATATGATTGCGCGCGCTTGTGGCCGCGGCTGCCATAAAAGAAGCGTGGGTCAGGGTTTAAGGCAAAGGGCTTGGCTGATAAGTTGTAAAACGACTCGTACATGGCTTGATTCTCTTTCCAGAATCTTTTATAAAGCGCGTAAGACGCCCCCGCACAGATCCCGTGCTTATTATTTTACTTTATACCATGCTTGCCCATTAAATCATATAGCGTGGGCCGACTGACCCCGAGTAGCTCGGAAATACGCGAGATATTGCCATCATGCAAACTGAAGGCCTTGAGCAGGGCATCATATTCAGCATGATCGCGTACCTCTTTCAGGTTTAATGGTTGCACACTGTCGGCATCTGCCTCGATGCCGAGATCTTCGGCGAGAATTTGGGTACCCTCCGACATGAGCACTGCGCGCCGTACGGCGTTTTCCAGTTCGCGCACATTACCAGGCCACGGATAGCGAGAGATCACATCCAGCGCCTCAGCGGAAAAACCTTTGGGCTTGGTTTTTTTTCCTAACTCCTGCTTGCTGCGCGCCATAATCGCCTTGGCTAACAGCACAGGGTCCGCGCCCCGTTCACGCAAGGGCGGGATATTGATCGTGATTTCGCTGATCCGGTAATATAAATCCTCGCGGAACCTGCCGTCGGCAATCAAGGCGCTCAGGTTCTGATGCGTCGCGCAGACCACACGCACATCCAGAGGGATTTCCTTGCGCCCGCCGACGCGCTCAATCACGCGCTCTTGCAGAAAACGCAATAACTTGACCTGCATCGAAAGAGGCAAATCACCGATCTCATCAAGAAAAAGTGTGCCACCATTAGCGCTTTCGATACGGCCAATGGTCTGGCGCATAGCGCCGGTAAAAGCGCCTTTCTCATAGCCAAACAACTCGCTTTCCATCAGATTCTCAGGGATAGCCGCGCAGTTGATGGCGATAAAGCGCTCATCACAACGATCACTTGTCTCATGTAAGGCACGCGCGATCACCTCTTTACCGGTACCGCTCTCACCCAGTAACAACGTGGTGACATTGACCTTGGCGATTTTTTCAATATCGCGACACACCTTGGACATTTGCGGGCTGGCCCCGATCACGCCCGGTAGGCGCATAGTGTTATGGCGTTTGGCTAATTTACGGTTCTCATTCTCAAGCTGGCTGACATGAAAGGCGCGCGCCACCATGATCGACAATAGCTCAGGATCAATCGGCTTTTGGTAAAAGTCGTATGCACCTTTGCTGACACAAGCTACTGCATTATCACGCTCGTCGTTGCCGGTGATAACAATAACCTTTGTATGCGGCGCCAGCGCCAATATCTCTTCCAACGCGAGAACACCTTCGCTAACACCTGCCGCATCAGGCGGCAAGCCCAAATCCAGTGTTACTACTACCGGTTCAAAACGGCGTAACTGGGCAATGGCCTCTTCTCGATTGGATGCAAAAACAAGCTCATAGTCATCGAGGCTCCATCTCAGTTGTTTTTGAATGCCCTCCTCGTCATCGACGACAAGTAAATATTGCTTGGCGTTAGCCATGAATCGTCCTCATTGTGTTGTTACTCTACTATCGGCAGCCGAATCGTGAACTTGCTACCTTGACCAGGAACACTTTCCACATCGATGCTGCCGCGCAGCGCGCGCACGATCTCGCGGCTTTGATAAACGCCGATTCCCATTCCCTCATTGCCTTTTGTCGAATCAAAGGGCTGGAACAAGCGTTGTCGAATAAACTGTGCATCCATACCGCAGCCATTATCAGATATCTCAATCAATGCATACTGGTTGTCGACCGCGAGCCTGACCTCAACACGCCCCTTATCATCGGTAGCCTGCTGCGCATTCTCTATCAAATGGCTGACCACTTCCTTTAATTTCTGGGCATCCGCCATCACAAATACCTCGTCGTCACCGATTAATATTGGCACAGGCAGCACGGCGGTTCGTTCTTTAACTACCTCAGCAAGCAATGGCAATATGGATATGCGAGTGGGCACCAGCGCTCGTGGTGAACGATCACGCAATTGCGCCAACAATCGACGTCCACGCCGCGATGCACTCTCTACCGTGGCGAAAGTATCCGCTATGAATTCCGGGTTATCTCTATGGCGTTCTGCATTTTTTGTTATCAAGGCCAACTGGCTCACCACGTTTTTCAAATCGTGCACGACAAAGGCGGAAAGGCGATTAAAGGCATCGAACTCTTGTGCTTCCATCAGCGCCTGAGTCGCCAACAACTGAGCAATATGCGTCGCTGCCTGCCGACCCACAGTTTTTAACAGATCCCTGTCTTCCCAATTGATAGCGCGACGAATCGACGAAGGCGACAAGGCGACAAAACCGAGCAAGCGAATATCTTGCATCAGCGGCACTACCAGCCATACTTCATCCGTAGATGATAGCCAGGATGGTAAAACCAGCCCGTCATAGAGTTCAGGCTCACGCAAGTATTCGCTGCGTTCGATTACCCACTGCCTTTCTTCCAAAAAACGAACCAAGTCACTGTTGCCATACTCGATATTTTCAATCGCAACTATCTCTCCCCAGCGCGCAACGGGCTCGTAGTCTTCGTCATGCCGGTTCACCCACAGCACGCCTCCCTGGCTGCCGACAATCTGCGCCACCGACTGGATCACCCGCTCCAGCATATGGGCACCGGCGCCGCCTTTGGACAAGGTTCGAATCAGGCGCAACCATTCTTCGCGGTAGTCGTAGCGATAATTGAAAAAATGCTTACCCAGAAACACATGAACATGCGCACGCACGCGGGCAGAAAAAAAGCCTATCAAGACTAGGCCGCAGATCAGCGCTACCAGTAAATAGGCAAAGGCATAATCTAGCCTGCCAATGCCGTCAATATTCTGTAAAAATAAACTGATACTATAAATTGCCAACACTACCAGTATGGCGCCACCACCATACATGACCGCATCGCGCGAGACATAGACTTCGCCCATCCAGCGCGCATTACGGCTTAAAGAAGACTTGAGCAATAACACTGAGGCAACAGCATACAAGGCGATGCGGAATATCCAATCAAGCATCAGCAAGTGACCCTGCACCAGGTATTGCACGCCAAACAAGACGTGGTAAATCAATACAAAGCTAATAGCAAGACATAGCAATCGAACATTGGCTCGGCGCTCTCTGCTACCGCGCTGGTTAATACGCCAAACGACATACAGACCACTCGAAGACATCGCCAAAACAATCGCCGGATGCATCTGTGCGACAAACTGGTTACCTGCCAACTGGTTAACGTCGGTGGCATACAACAGTGAAAAAGCCCCCACCAAGAGCGCAACGCATTGTGCTAGAAAAATTACCCCGATAACCAAAACGCGTTGGTTATAACTGCGGTGTTTGGCATGTAGCAGTTTGAGCAAAACACTCAACCAAATAAACAACTGCAACAAGTGAACAAGATGCAGGCTGACAGAACCCTGTGCATCGGTGACATATATCTGGGTAAACAACCAAAGCGCTGATACCACTGCCGCAAATACGAGTAACACCCGATCCAGCTGACCCTTCCAGCCCCATAGCAATAGCCCTGCCACAACCAAGTAGGCCGCAATCAAAACCAATGTAAAAATATATTGCAGTGATATCATAAAAATCTTCTGGGCAAGGCGGCGTAAAAAGTACGCTAGTCACGTAGGTATCGGTGTCCATTCAATGTGCTTTAGGTGAAAAGCATACAGACAGCTCCCAGCTCAATATTGTGGTTATAATGCCGCTAAAAACAGGTGCCTGTTTATACTGCCGGCACTCAAAAGGTGACTGTAAAAATCAGTTGCAGCATGTTTTATCTACGGAGTTAGCGCTTAAATGAAACTAACAGTTTTTGGTAGTGGCTATGTCGGCCTGGTTAGCGGCGCCTGTCTGGCCCAGGTAGGCAATGATGTGGTCTGTGTCGATATTGATCAGCAAAAAATTGATCGTCTCAATGCCGGTGATATTCCAATTTACGAGCCTGGCCTTGACGAAATGATTGCCACAAACATGAAAAGCGGTCGCTTGCGTTTTACCACTGACGTCAAAGCAGCTGTTGATCATGGCTTATTTCAATTCATCGCGGTCGGCACGCCACCTGACGAAGACGGCTCTGCCGACTTACAGTACGTGCTCGCAGTTGCCAGTAGTATCGGCCAAAACATGGATGAATATCGGGTGGTGATCAATAAGTCTACGGTGCCGGTGGGTACTGGCGATAAAGTACGCGCTACTATTGAGGGCGTGCTGGTCAAACGTGGAATCAAGACTGAGTTTGATATCGTCTCCAATCCGGAATTTCTGAAAGAAGGCGCCGCGCTGGATGACTTTATGAAACCCGACCGTATCATTGTCGGTACCGACAATCCGCGCACTACCGAACTACTGCGCGCACTCTATGCGCCTTTCAACCGCCAGACAGAACGCATGGTAGTGATGGATATTCGCTCAGCCGAACTCACCAAGTACGCAGCAAACGCCTTGCTGGCCACCAAGATCAGTTTTATGAACGAGCTCTCTAATCTAGCCGAAAGACTGGGTGCTGATATAGAAAAGGTGCGCGCCGGTATCGGCTCTGATCCACGTATAGGTTATCATTTTATCTACCCTGGTTGCGGCTATGGTGGCTCGTGCTTCCCTAAAGATGTGATGGCGCTGGCCCGCACCGCTGGCGAACATGATTTTGATGCAGAATTGCTTAATGCCGTAGAATCGGTCAATAACCGTCAAAAACACCGTTTGTTTGAAAAAATCAGCGCCTATTTTGATGGCAATTTAAAGGACAAAACCGTCACCTTATGGGGTCTGGCCTTTAAGCCAAATACCGACGATATGCGTGCAGCGCCCAGTCGCGCACTGATGGAAGCGCTATGGAATGCTGGCGCCAAGGTCAAGGCATTTGACCCGGTTGCCATGAAAGAATGCCAGCGTATTTACGGAGATCACGCGCAGCTGGAATTATGCGACTCGCCTGAAAGCGCTCTGCAGGAAGCCGATGCATTGGCCATCGTCACCGAGTGGAATGTGTTCCGCAGCCCGGATTTCGATCGCATCAAGCAATCGCTCAACTCGCCAGTTATCTTTGATGGCCGCAATCTTTACGATCCAAGTCTCATGGCTGAGCTGGGTATTAGCTACTATGCCATCGGTCGCGGCAAACAATAAGCCTCACCTGAAAGCAAAAAAAAGGGCAGCCAAAGCTGCCCTTTTTGGTATAGCTGTAACAACGCGCTTACTTAACGCGCGGATCCAGTTCACCACTCTCGTAGCGTTTCACCATATCTTCCAGGTTAATTGGCTTGATCTTGGATGCCTGACCAGCACAGCCAAATGCCTCATAGCGCTGACGGCAGATATCACGCATCGCCACCGTTGATGCCTTCAGGAACTTGCGCGGGTCAAAGTTCTTGGGGTTCTCCGCTAAATGTTTACGGACAGCGCCAGTGCTGGCCAAACGCAGATCGGTATCAATATTGACCTTACGCACGCCATTCTTGATACCTTCTTGAATTTCTTCTACTGGCACGCCATAGGTCTCACCGATATCACCACCAAATTCATGAATAATTGCCAGCCAGTCCTGAGGCACGGAAGAAGAGCCGTGCATAACCAAATGGGTGTCCGGAATACGTTGATGAATCGCTTTAATGCGGTCAATGGCCAGAATCTCGCCAGTTGGTGGCCGCGTAAATTTGTAGGCCCCATGGCTGGTACCAATAGCAATCGCCAGGGCATCGACCTTGGTTTTTTTAACAAAATCAGCCGCTTCTTCAGGGTCAGTCAATAACTGATCATGTGACAACACACCTTCGGCACCCGATCCATCTTCTTCACCGGCCAAACCACTTTCGAGTGAACCCAGGCAGCCCAGCTCACCTTCGACCGAAACACCAGCAGCATGCGCTATGGCTGCAGTGCGGCCAGTCACATCAACATTGTATTCATAACTTGATGGTGTTTTCATATCTGCCATCAGCGAGCCATCCATCATCACAGACGAAAACCCTGACTGGATAGAACGCACACAAACATCTGGTGAGGCACCATGATCCTGATGCACGCAGACCGGAATATCCGGCCACTGCTCTATTGCCGCGCTCATCAAGTTGCGAAAGAATGCGCTACCGGCATAGGAACGGGCGCCGGCAGATGCCTGGATGATGACCGGACTATCAACCTCGGCGGCAGCCTCCATAATGGAATGCACTTGCTCCATATTATTCGCGTTATAGGCTGGCACACCATAACTATGCTCAGCCGCATGATCCAGCAGCTGTCGAAGTGAAATTAAAGCCATAAGAGTCTCCTCACACGTTATCAAGCTGGGTATCACCCAGAAATAGTAAAAATTTGCCGGCTTTGACCGGCATGAAAGTTTCGAAATCGAAATCTTATCTCAGCGCCGCGTCATCCGGAACCGGCGCCAAAGCGAAAAAGCACTTTACTTGACTTCCTCTTCCTCGCCAACACGGACAATGGTCATAGCGTTAGTGCCACCCATCATTCCCATGCGGTCACCCTTGGTGATAAGCACCAGATCGCCTTTGCGCACTGCACCGCGACGCACCAGCTCATCGATCGCCTCGCGGTTCATGCCGTGATGCTCGCCGGCTTTCATATCAAAGCTGGTGGGGTAGACACCTCGATACAGCGTCATCAAACGTCGTGTATCCATATGCGGCGACAGCGCGTAGATAGGGATGCCGGAACTGATGCGGGACATCCACAAAGCCGTTGCACCGGATTCCGTCAATGCCGCAATGGCCTTAATATCAGTATGGTTGGCAATATACATTGCCGCCATTGCGATAGATTCATCAACCCGCTCAAAACGAGAATCGATACGGTGGGTGGAGCGCATGGCGCTACGCTGCGTTTCAGCACCCAGACACACACGATTGACCGCGGCGATCACTGCGGCGGGGTTTTTGCCCGTTGCGGTTTCGGCCGACAACATGACTGCGTCGGTGCCATCCATGACGGCATTGGCCACATCAAACACTTCGGCCCGCGTTGGCATGGCGCTGTCTATCATTGATTCCATCATTTGCGTCGCCGTGATCACCGTACGATTAGCACTGCGCGCACGCGCGATCAAATCTTTTTGCACGCCTGGCAGCTCGGCATCACCAATCTCCACGCCAAGGTCGCCACGTGCGATCATGACTGAATCAGAGGCTTCAATGATCTCATCGATACACGTCAGCGCCTCGGCGCGCTCGATTTTAGCGACGATGGCGCCATGACCGCCGGCTGTACGCAGAAGTTTTCGCGCTTCGTGAATATCGGCGGCACTGCGCGGAAACGAGACGGCAAGGTAATCAGCGTTGATCTGTGCCGCAGTAACGACATCGGCGCGGTCCTTATCCGTTAATGCCGCCGCCGACAAGCCACCGCCCTGCAGATTGATACCCTTGCTGTTGGTCAGACGACCGCCGACAACAACCTTGGTACGAATCTCAGTACCTTCGACACTATCAACCCATAGAATAAGACGACCATCGTCGAGCAGTAAGGTATCACCACGTTTGACGTCGTTAACCAGCGTCGTATAGGTCACACCAACACGCTCCGCCGTGCCGGCATTGACATCAAGCGCACTATCGAGCACAAAGGCGTCGCCTTCGGTCAGCTCCACACCACCGTCGACAAAACGCTGGATGCGAATCTTGGGGCCCTGTAAGTCGGCTAACACCCCTACCTGGCGACCATGCGCCGCGGCTCGATTACGCACATTCTCGGCACGCTTGATATGGTCTTGTGCATCACCATGCGAGAAATTAAGGCGCACAACATCGACACCCGCTTCAAGGATTTGATCCAGCACCACCGGGTCATCTGTTGCAGGACCCAAAGTGGCCAATATTTTTGTACGTCTAGGCATGTCGACTCTTTTTATTAATAAAGATGATAGCAAAAGCTCTGCAAAATTTTATTGTCCTAACCTGACGCACGTTGCTCAAGAATCTCAACAGCAGGTAGTTTTTTGCCTTCAAGAAACTCAAGAAAAGCCCCACCGCCTGTTGAAATATAAGAGACTTTGTCAGCGATATCGTATTTGGCCACCGCCGCCAGAGTATCCCCACCGCCAGCAATCGAAAACGCATCGCTTTCGGCAATAGCCATCGCTAACGCCTTGGTCCCTTCACCGAATTGATCAAACTCGAACACGCCAACCGGACCGTTCCAGACTATTGTTCCTGCATTTTTGATAATCTCGGCAAAGGTGGCGGAAGTCTTGGGCCCGACATCGAAAATCATATCGTCATCACAGGTTTCCTTGGCACATTTTAACGTGGCTTCAGCGGTTTCGGAAAATTCCTTGCCACAGACCACATCATTTGGGACTGGGATATCACCACCACGCGCTTTGGCTTGAGTCAATAACTCGTTGGCCACATCAACCAAATCTGTCTCGCAAAGTGACTTGCCAACATTATATCCGGCAGCAGCGATAAAGGTGTTGGCAATACCGCCACCGACAATCAGTTGATCCACCACTTTTGATAGCGATTCAAGCACTGTCAACTTGGTCGACACCTTGGAACCACCGACAATAGCTACCATGGGCCGCACAGGATTATCCAGCGCCTTGCCCAAAGCATCCAATTCATTGGCCAGCAGGGGGCCGGCACAGGCAATCGGCGCATATTTGGCCACGCCATGAGTTGAAGCCTGGGCCCGATGCGCCGTACCAAAGGCGTCCATGACATAGATGTCGCAAAGACTCGCCATTTTCTTGGCCAGGTCGTCGCCATTGGCCTTCTCGCCTTTATTAAAACGCACGTTTTCACATAGCACCACTTCACCTGGAGCAACATCGACGCCATCGAGCCAGTTTTTAACCAAGCGTACCGGGATATCGAAATGTTCGCTGATGTAGGCAGCCACCGGCGCCAGCGAGTCCGCCTCATCAAACTCGCCTTCGGTCGGGCGACCCAGATGCGACATCACCATGACACGGGCGCCGGCATCACGTGCAATTTTAATCGTAGCAAGGGAGGCACGAATGCGCGTATCGTCGGCAACAACACCCTCTTTCAATGGCACATTCAAATCCTGACGAATTAGCACACGCTTGTTCGCCAAATCCAGATCCATCATCTTCACGATGTGCATAAGAAACTCCAGAAACAGCGGTGGCCGCGAAAGCGGCCACCCGGAAAAACATCAAATACCAGTGCTATTTGGCATTCATCAAGGCGACAGTGGTATCGAGCATGCGGTTTGAGAAACCCCATTCGTTATCATACCAGGCGCAAATCTTGACCAGTTTGCTGTCAATCACCTTGGTCAAGGTGGCATCATAGGTCGAAGACGCCGGATCGTGGTTAAAATCAATCGATACCATAGGCCCGTCGCTGTAATTCAATATCCCTTTAAGTTCGCCTTCAGAGGCTTCTTTCAAAATGGAATCAATGGCTTCTTTGCTTGTTGACTTCTTGGGTACGAAGGTTAAATCAACGATAGACACATTGGCCGTCGGCACACGCATGGCAAAACCATCTAGCTTGCCATTCAACTCAGGCATGACCAAACCTACGGCAGCAGCAGCACCAGTCTTGGTGGGAATTTGCGACAAAGTAGCGGAACGCGCGCGGCGTAAATCTGAATGATAGACATCGGTCAAAACCTGATCATTGGTATAAGAATGAATCGTGGTCATCAAACCACGCTCAATACCAATACCGTCATGGATAGGCTTGATCAAAGGCGCCAAACAGTTAGTGGTGCAGGAAGCATTAGAGATCACGGTATCGCTGGCTTTTAAAACTTTGTGATTGACACCATAGACAATGGTGGCATCAACGTCATTACCTCCGGGCGCGGAAATGATCACTTTCTTGGCTCCCGCCTCCAGGTGAGCAGACGCTTTCGCTTTGTTAGCAAAAAAACCTGTGCACTCATGCACCACGTCAACACCTAACTCAGCCCAAGGCAGCTTGGACGGATCACGCTCGGCAAGCACACGTATACGATCACCATTGACAACCATGTGGTCACCATCAACGGCTACATCAGCATTGAATTTACCATGCACTGAATCGTACTTGGTCAAGTGCGCGTTGGTATTGCTGTCACCCAAGTCATTAATGGCAACGATTTCAATCTCGCCATTACGACCGGACTCATAAAGAGCGCGTAAAACATTACGACCAATACGGCCATAGCCATTGATTGCTACTTTAATGCTCATATCAACTTCCTAAATTAAGTTTAACAAAAAACTTTCAGCTAACAGTACTGCTCTAAGCCAGTACGTCGTTGACTGCTGCAACAACATTGTCAACGGTGAAACCAAAATGTTTAAACAAGTCACCAGCAGGTGCGGACTCACCAAAACTGGTCATGCCAATTACTTTTCCGTTGAAACCCACATAGCCTTTCCAGATATGGGGCACACCAGCTTCCACCGCCACACGAGCGGTGACAGCGCTTGGCAACACCGCCTCTTTGTAGTCATCATCCTGCTCTTCAAAGATTTCCAGACAGGGAATGGAGACGACGCGGATATTCTTACCTGCCAAGGCATTAGCGGCTGCCACCGCCAGCTCAACCTCCGAACCGGTAGCGATAATGATCGCATCGGGATTGGCACCGCCGTCCAGTAGGACGTAACCACCTTTTTCAATATCGGCAATCTGCGCATCGCTGCGTGACTGATGCGGCAAGCCCTGTCGCGAGAAAATCAAGGCGCTCGGCTGGTTTTTACGTTCGATAGCCACTTTCCAGCTGACCGCTGATTCGACAGCATCGCAAGGACGCCAAACATGCATACCAGGAATAATACGCAATGAGCTGACATGCTCAACCGGCTGATGAGTCGGGCCATCCTCTCCCAAACCAATCGAATCATGGGTATAGACGAAGATGCTTTGAACCTTCATCAATGCAGCCATGCGCACCGCATTACGGGCATAGTCGGAGAAAACAAGGAAGGTGCCGCCATAAGGGATAAAACCACCATGCACCACAATGCCATTCATGATGGCCGACATAGCAAACTCGCGCACACCGTAGTGGATATAGTTGGCATCACCATCGGCCTTGGCTGTCATACCCTTCGAACCAGACCACATGGTCAAGTTCGAACCCGCCAGGTCGGCAGAACCACCCAGCAACTCCGGTAGCATGGGAGCAAGACCTTCAATCGCATTTTGCGAAGCCTTGCGCGTCGCAATTTTCTCGGCTTTGGCATTAACAGAGGCAACAAATTCAGCCGCGCCTGCCGCCCAATCGGTGGGCAGTTGTGCAGACATACGGCGTTTATATTCAGCCGCCAATTCCGGGTAGGCATTTTCGTATTTGGAAAACTGGAAATCCCAATCCTCCTCTAAGCCAGCACCGGTTTTTTTGGCATCCCAACCAGCATAGATTTCGTCGGGGATTTCAAAAGGAGGATGCGACCAGCCAATGCTCTTACGCGTCAGTGCGATTTCCTCATCGCCCAGCGCCGCGCCATGACATTCTTCTTTACCTTCTTTATTGGGTGAACCCTTACCGATAATGGTTTTACAACAAATTATTGTTGGTTTATCTGGCTCGGCGCGCGCGTTGCGAATCGCCATATGAATGGCATCCGGGTCGTGGCCGTCAACATCGGCAATAACATGCCAGCCATAAGATTCAAAGCGTTTCACTGTATCGTCAGTAAACCAGCCTTCGACTTCACCATCAATCGAGATACCATTGTCATCATAAAAAGCAATCAGCTTGCCCAGGCCCAGCGTACCGGCCAGCGAGCAGGCCTCGTGAGAGATGCCTTCCATCAAACAACCGTCACCCAGGAAGACGTAGGTAAAGTGGTCAACAATTTTATAAGAGTCGGTATTAAAGCGCGCAGCCAACAGTTTTTCGGCAATCGCCATACCTACCGCATTGGTAACACCCTGGCCTAACGGCCCAGTGGTAGTCTCTATGCCATCGGTATAGCCGTATTCAGGATGGCCCGGTGTTTTTGAATGCATTTGGCGAAACTGTTTGAGTTCGTCAATAGGAAGATCGTAACCCGACAGATGCAATAGCGAATAATGCAACATAGAGCCGTGACCATTCGATAGAATAAAGCGGTCGCGGTTATCCCAATGAGGGTTGGCTGGGTTGTGACGTAAATAATCATTCCACAACACTTCAGCGATATCGGCCATACCCATGGGCATGCCAGGGTGTCCGGAATTCGCTTTTTGTACGGCATCCATGCTCAATGCACGGATAGCATTGGCCAAATCAGTCCGAGAGGGCATCGATCTCTCCTATAGCTATAAAATTCGTTGTCATAGACTGCCGAGCGACATTTACGAGCAAGCACGTAATCGCACTGAAAAAGCTTGCAGAGTGCACTTCGACAGCTCGCTGCCAGATCAAAGACGCCAGTGAAGATCTTCATAGTGAAAGCCCTCACAGCCCCAGACAGCACGTTATATTTCTGATCCCAGCGTTCAGGCAACCAACTGTTTGGGCAGATCGCGGGGCGGCCTATTATACTGGAACTTGCGAAAAGCTCCAGCGCAACGAAAAATAGCCTGATCCTCCACCAAAATACTAGCCTCCAGCCGTGTAAGGCACTAGAATGCAGCGGCCGGGAAGCGGTGGGAGCAAAACTTAAAGGTCAGGCTTTTAGATCCGAAACAGTAGCTGATGGCGCCCACCACCGCGCCTGACAAGCGCTTGTTTACCAAACACCTTTAAAAAAAAGCACAAAGATCACATGGAGCACGCCACGCATGCCAAATAGCACCCTTTTTACCTCTGAGTCAGTCTCTGAGGGCCATCCTGACAAAGTCGCAGACCAGATTTCAGATGCCGTGCTGGATGCTTTATTAACTCGGGACCCCACCGCACGCGTCGCCTGCGAGACCCTGGTCAAAACTGGCATGGTCTTGATCGCTGGCGAAATCACTACCAATGCCTGGGTTGATCTCGAAGAGATCGTGCGTGCCACAATCAAGGAAATCGGCTATAACAGCTCAGAAATGGGCTTCGACTGGGAATCTTGCGCGGTATTGAACGGCATCGGCAAGCAATCCCCCGACATCGCCATGGGGGTTGACGAGGGCGAAGATGGCGAACAAGGCGCCGGCGACCAAGGCCTGATGTTCGGCTATGCCAGCAATGAGACCGATGTCTTGATGCCAGCACCCATTACTTATTCCCACCGCCTGGTGAGGCGTCAGGCAGAGGTCAGAAAAAATGGCACCCTGGCCTGGCTACGGCCCGACGCCAAGAGCCAGATTACCTTTCGCTATGAGCACAACAAGCCCGTAGGCATTGATGCCATTGTGCTATCAACACAGCACAACCCTGAAATCAATAATGACACCCTACGTGAAGCCGTGATGGAAGAAATCATCAAACCGGTCTTGCCCGCCGAATGGATAACTAACAGCACCAAAATCCACATCAACCCGACCGGTCGTTTTGTTATTGGTGGCCCAGTCGGTGACTGCGGATTAACCGGGCGCAAGATTATTGTCGACACCTATGGCGGCATGGCGCGCCATGGCGGCGGTGCCTTCTCCGGCAAAGACCCGAGCAAGGTCGACCGTTCGGCTGCCTATGCCGGCCGTTATGTCGCTAAAAATCTGGTCGCAGCCGGGCTTGCCGATCGCTGCGAAATCCAGATTTCTTACGCGATTGGGGTCGCCGAGCCAACATCGATCAGCATCGACACCTTCGGCACTGGCAAGATCAGCGATCAGACTATCGTCGAGCTGGTCAAACAACACTTTGACCTGCGTCCACGCGGCCTGATCAAGATGCTTGACCTGCTCAAACCTATTTATACCGCTACAGCCAGCTACGGCCATTTTGGACGTGAGGAAGCCAGCTTTAGCTGGGAAAAAACTGACAAGGCGGCCGAACTACAAGCCGCCGCTGGCATCCATGGCTAAGTCATCAACAAAACCCTACATATATTACGGAGAACCCCTATGAGCGTTGTCTCACCGATAGAAAACTTGGAACCTGATTATAAAGTCGCTGATATGTCGTTGGCACAATGGGGCCGCAAGGAAATCAATATCGCTGAAAGTGAAATGCCCGGGCTAATGGCGTTGCGCAAAGAGTATGGTGTGGAAAAACCGTTAAAAGGCGCTCGCATTGCGGGCTGCCTGCACATGACCATTCAAACCGCAGTATTGATTGAGACGCTAATCGATCTCGGTGCTGAAGTACGTTGGTCATCGTGCAATATCTTTTCGACCCAGGATCATGCCGCCGCCGCTATCGCCGCTGCCGGCATCCCAGTCTTTGCCTGGAAAGGTGAGAGCGACGAGGAGTTCTGGTGGTGCATAGAACAAACCATCTTCGGCCCGGATAACTGGCGGCCAAATATGATTCTGGATGACGGTGGTGATCTGACCATACTCATGCATGAAAAATACGGCGAACTGCTCAACGACGTCAAAGGACTGTCGGAAGAAACCACCACTGGCGTTCACCGTCTCTACAATATGATGCGCGATGGCGAGCTTAAAGTACCCGCCTTTAACGTCAATGACTCAGTAACCAAATCCAAGTTCGACAATCTTTATGGTTGCCGCGAATCCCTTGTCGACGGTATCAAGCGTGCCACCGATGTCATGGTCGCTGGTAAAGTGGCCGTCGTACTGGGTTACGGCGATGTTGGTAAAGGCAGTGCGCAGTCACTACGCGGCCTCGGCGCAACGGTCTGGATTACCGAGATCGACCCGATTTGTGCACTACAAGCGGCAATGGAAGGCTATCGCGTCGTCACCATGGACGATGCCTGCTCGCAAGGCGATATTTTTGTCACCACCACAGGTAATGTTGATGTTATTACCCATGAACATATGAAGCAAATGAAAAACCAGGCCATCGTTTGCAATATTGGCCATTTTGATTCTGAAATTGACGTCGCCTCATTGAAACAATATACATGGGAGAACATTAAACCTCAGGTCGATCACATCATCTTCCCTGACGGTAAACGCATTATTTTATTGGCTGAAGGACGCTTGGTAAATCTTGGCTGCGGTACCGGCCACCCAA
Organism: Gammaproteobacteria bacterium; assembly: GCA_015492075.1. Lineage (GTDB taxonomy): Bacteria > Pseudomonadota > Gammaproteobacteria. The sequence continues at coordinate 87,291 of WGFU01000022.1, read as the reverse complement.
GTTTTGTTATGTCCAACTCGTTCACCAATCAGGTTCTTGCCCAGATTGAATTGTGGAATAATGCTGACAACTACGAAAACAAAGTCTATGTCTTGCCTAAAAAACTGGATGAGAAAGTTGCCCGCCTGCACCTTAAGCAAATTGGCGTCAACCTGACCGAACTCACCGATGAACAGGCCAAATACATTGACGTAGCCAAAGACGGTCCGTATAAACCAGAGCATTACCGCTACTAAATCATCAACACAGGAACCTGGCGTGGAAAACTATCAACGCACGATTAGCTTCGAATTTTTTCCACCTAAAAATGCGCCAGCCGCCGCACGGCTTGCGCATACCAGTGCTACCCTAGCGGAACTGAACCCTGAATTCTTCTCTGTCACCTTCGGTGCCGGTGGCAGCACCCGCGACAATACCCTGGAGTGCGTGTCAGATATCAACGCTGCCACAGGTGTCGAGGTTGCTCCTCATCTATCTTGTATTGGCTCAACCGAGGACAACATTCGCGAACTGTTGGAGATTTACCAAAGCAAGGGAGTGAAACGCATCGTCGCACTACGGGGCGACATACCGTCCGGCATGCGTGACGCCGGCCAGCTCAACTATGCGAATGAGCTAGTCGAGTTCATTCGCAAAACGACTGGCGATTATTTTCACATCGAGGTTGCCGCCTATCCGGAGTTTCACCCGCAGGCAAAATCCGCTCAAGACGACCTGATCAACTTTAAGCGCAAAGTGGATGCCGGTGCCGACAGTGCATTAACGCAATACTTTTTTAACGCAGATGCCTATTTTCGTTTTCTTGATGATTGCAGCGCAGCAAATATTAATATTCCCGTCGTACCCGGTATCATGCCCATCACCAATTATATTCAGCTGGCACGGTTTTCCGATGCCTGCGGTGCCGAGATTCCCCGCTGGATTCGGCGCCGGCTGGAAGGCTTTGGTGATGACATGGAATCCCTGCGCGATTTCGGCACCGATGTCGTCACCGAGCTGTGCGCCACCTTGCTTGAAGGTGACGCACCGGGACTGCATTTCTACACCATGAACCAAGCCACAGCGACGCTGGCGATTTGGCGTCAATTACAAGCTTAACGCCACCTGCTGCGATTATTATTGCTCCCGCTCCAAGCCATCCCGTTCACCATGGCCAAACATAGACTTTATATCCCTACTGCGCTGCGTGCGCAGTCTGCAACAACACTAGATACAGCAACAACGCATTACGTGCTCAATGTGTTACGCCTGCGCGACGGCTGCGAAATTGAGGCCTTTGATGGCCAGGGACATTGCTATCATTCAATTTTGCGTATCAGTGGAAAACGCAGGGCACTGCTTGAAATCGGCGCCGCCTTTACTGTAGACCGTGAATCAGCATTACGCATTGAGCTGCTACAAGTATTATCGCGCGGCGAAAAAATGGACTGGACTATTCAAAAAGCAGTGGAGCTGGGCGTATCCTCCATTCATCCGCTCACCAGCGAACGCTGTAACGTCAAACTGGACAGCAAGCGTGAGCAAAGCCGCCATCACCATTGGCAGGCCGTTATCAGCAACGCCTGCGAACAATGCGGTCGCAGCGTGTTGCCGTTACTACAGCCGCTGTCTGACCTGGCTAGTATTATAGAGTCAGGTGTTACCGGCAGGCATCGCTGGCTATTTCATCCGGACGCGGCGCAAACCCTTAGCGAAAGTAATGTGACAGAAAACGATTCCATCAGCCTGCTAATTGGGCCGGAAGGGGGCTTCACTGATCGTGAAATCGGCCAACTGCGCCAGGCCGGCTTTACACCAAAGCGCTTCGGGCCACGCATCTTGCGCACAGAAACCGCGGCCATTGCGGCTATCGCCGCGATTCAACATCACTGGGGAGATCTCTGACTAAGTGGTGGCAGCAAGAATGAACAGAGCCGGTGTCAAGGCATATCGCCGTTCGTACTTTTTTGCTGATAAAGACCGCTCAACCGCTGTGCCAGGTGCGCAGCAGTCGCCACTTCAAAGCGATGACTATCGTCGTCTTGCGGCGGCTGCAACTTGGCAAAGTATCCAGCCACACCTTCCTGCAGCCAAACTCTGCCGCCGCTGGCAAGAATCTGCTCGCAGCCATCAACCCCGTCCTCGCCAATAGCACTAAATATGATGGCGCCGGCATTGCGGCCGTAGCGCTTGGCCAACACCGACATCATCTCGTTAAGCGCCTGTTCGCATGGCGAGGCACTATCCAACGCTATGCTATTGTCACTGCCGATGGAAAAGCAACTGCCATCAGTCACCAGGATAATGCTGCCCTCTGTCAACACCATGGGAGATTTCAACACCGTCACTGCATAATCTGTAAATTGTTTCACGTGATTTTCAAGCACATCGATATGCTCGCGTGCGATACGCTGCATCACGATGAAACTGACCGGCAGCCCAGGCGACAACGCTCTAAAAAAATCTCGTAACGACTCTGGCCCACCAAGCGAGCCGCTTAACAACCAGACATGTTCCGATACCTTGGCTGCGGCACTGGCCTGACCGTCAGTCGTTACGGGTTCATTGATCAAACCACCATCGCTAATGCTTGCCGTAACGACATGATCCTCAGCCACGACGTCGCTTTGTTCTACTGCACCAAGCAAGCCGACCAACTTCTGATGCAGATGCTGCGACCAGTCGGCATCGTGCGAGGAATCATTAAAGAGTATGGGCCGCTCTTCGACACTGACCAGCTCATTAAGATGCTGCAACTGACTATTGTCAGCGCCATCAAGATCCACTACCAGGACGCTGGCGGTTTCAAACAAACCCGCACCGGCAATGCTTTGCGCCTGCTCGTCCGCTAACACCGCGCTGTGGGCTATCACCCAACCACGCGCCGTCAACGGATCTGACAGGCGCGAAATCGCTTCTGGCCGACATACCAGCAATCCTAATCTTTTTCCGGCTTGTGATGACATCATTAATTATGTGCTAAATCTACGCGGCAAGCATCGACCTATAAGGTGTAAAATTTAAATAAACATTATCACTCAGTGCCTTTTAATAAGACGCTTAACAGCATCGTAAAGTTCTCGATCTCGATATGGCTTATTCAACCAGACAGCGATACCATGCTGTTGCGCCCGGCTCTCATCGTATTCGCTGGCACTGATCAGCACCACTGGCAAAGTCTGGTACTGTGGCTGTTGACGTAAGCTATCAATCAATTGATAGCCATTCATTTGCGGCAACTGTAAATCAGATACCAGCAAATCCACAGTAATTTTATTCGCCATATCCTGGGCTTCTTCAGCGGTTCTCGCCGCCACCACGTGATATCCGTGGCCGAGCAATAGTTTTTCACAATAACGGCGGGTTGTTAACGAGTCATCTACCAACAGTATCGTTTTGCTTGCCGGCGGGCCATCCTCAGGCACCGACGAATCAGGCAAAGATGGTGCGCCAGTCAAATCATTGCCAGTACGCAGAAAATACGCCCGTTCTAGTACTGGCACCAATGCGCCGTCTTCGAGCAAGCCAAAACCTGACAGGTAAACTGCGTGAGATAACTGAGGACCCATGCTATCGATTAAAATATGTTCGCTGCCTTCAACCTCATCAACAATCAAGGCAATCGCCTCATCGCCATCTGCCATCAATAGCGCCTGTGCTAACCGACCTTTATAAGGGCGTGTTTTGATCAATAAGCGTGCTGCCAAATGATGACATTGGTAGGTTTTTTTACCCACCGTTATTTGCCGCACAAGTTGATCCATTTCGACAGGCACCGACTCCAGCAGGCCTGGCAAGGCAAAGCGTTGGTCACCAACGGTAACTATCGTGGCAGGAACCAAACCATGCGAGTAGGGTAAATAAAGCGTAAAACAGCTCCCCTGGCCAAATTCACTGTCGACCTCCATTGTCCCGTGCATCCGCTCTATTTCTGTTTTTACTGCGTCAAGACCGACACCACGCCCTGATACCTGCGTGACCTGTGACTTGGTTGAGATCAGTGGCTCAAACAGTAACTCAATAGCCTTAACCTCATCGAAAGGCTCGCTTTTATCAACCAGGTTTTTGCTCACTGCACGACGCCATACCATACGCGTATCGATGCCGGCTCCATCGTCGGCTACAGCGATAGCGATACCTTTCGTCGCCACCGAGCAACGGACACAAATTGATGCCCGGGCAGGTTTGCCTGCTCTCACCCGCAGCTCTTCTGACTCAATACCATGATCAACCGCATTGCGTAACAAATGCCCCAGCACCGTAAACACCTGGCGTAATACGCCACGATCAAATTTGACATTAGAGCTGTCAATGGACAGTTCGACATTCTTATCCAGTGTCTTAGCGGTTAGCTCTACCAGGCGCTGATACGCGCCAGCATCAATATCCAGCGCTACCATGCGTGCATCCATCAGTACCTGTCGCATCAAACCAGTAGCCGCCGCCGCATCATCGATACAGCTTTCAATATGGCCGACATGGCGCAAGACCTGGTTTGCCGCCAAGTGCAAATCACTCACCGCCTCCGTCAAGCGTACTTGTTGGTCCGATGATCCGCTGCTATGTTCCAGCTCCCCCGACAAACGGTAAATGATTGGATCAAGTTCAGCCACAGCCGCCATCGCCTTGCCAACCTCTTCAAACAAGGCAGCCTGATCCACCAGCTCTTCAGCATTGAGCCGAAACAAACGCGACAGGCTCTCGTCGGCCAGCGGGTCATGGTCATCACTATCTTGTCTCGGTGTAGAAAAGTCCGGTTCCGGCGCTGGACTGGTAATTTCCGCTGCGTTTTGCGCTAATTCTTTTGCTGCCCCCTCTGAGATCTGCGGCTTTATGTCACGCGACATTGTCTCAGACTCATCTTGTGTTTGAGATACGCTTTGCCGATGCTCAATGGCAAACACCTCACGCATGCTGTCGATAGACTGCTGAATCGATTCCATCAGTGATTGCGATGGCAGCAATAACCCCGTCTGCACCGATGACAACATCGACTCCAGGCCGTGACATAGATCACTAATATTGCGGTAAACAGCGATGCGCGCACTGCCCTTGAGTGTGTGCAACAAACGCTGTATCTCCTGCACCGGCCCTTGCCATTCACCATCACTACGCCAGAGTGCGACCTGCGTATCGAGTTGGTCCAACAAATCCGTTGCTTCGCCAACGAAGCCATCGATGATGTCACGGTCAACAAGCGCGATATCTGTGGCTGCCTCACCGGCATCACTACTCGCTATTGCTGCATCAGACAAAGCCAATAAATCCGAGGTCTCAAGCAATGAGTCAAAATCGACTAGTAACTCTTCGGTTTCCTCCACCAAATCGTTAACGGCCATCGATTCCTCACTGGCACTGACATGGCGTTGATCAGTCGCAGAATTCTCCGCAGCCTGGCCCAAGGACACAGGCACTAACGGATGAACAGCCAGCTCTGCAAAACGGGTCTCGGATAGTTGTAACACATTCTCGATGTCCAAAGACATTGCACTGCCAGCACATGTCACCTCGTCAAGGAAGCATGCAAGTGCGGCGATCGCTTCGGCAAACACCATATAACGATCTGTATCAGGTTTTTGTCTAGCGCCATGCGCCGGCGCCCTGAGGTCAGTTTGCAATTCAACTAGAAAGCTTTGTGCGCAGGCACAAATCCGCGCCTGCCGCTCCATGCCAAGCAAATCGAAGCAACGCATAATGCGATAGCAGGCATCGCTGGCGCTGATCAATACCTCGTTCTGCGCCTCAGCGGCAAACCATGATTCCAGCAAGTGCTCCAAAGCCGCTAGTTCGCGTCGGCACTCGTTTAATGCCTGACGAACCGAATCAGCCTTAAGCTCTGTCAACTCAACCACTCCCGCGGGCGTCTGCACAGCGTGCGCCGCAATTTTCTTATCGCTGTCATTTCCTCGGCCACGACTGCGGCGATCACGTAAGCCATAGCGGCCTAATATGCCGCGCACCCGCTCGCTATTATGATGGCTGTTGGTGACAATGTGATACAGCGCTTCCTTGATTAATGCAGTCGGCACATAACTGTATCCTGCCTCTGCATTCGCTAACTGGCGTATATAGCGTTCAACATAGGCCAGCAGCAAGCGTATGGCTTGACTGATCTGGCGACAGCCGCGCTGCGAGTCGATCAGGGCGGCAATCACTTCAAAAAACTGAATATGTGGCCGCTCTGATGCAGCAAGCCGTAAACTGTCGGTAATCGTGACCAATGTATTGATCGAACCGGGGTCACGGCAATCTTGATACCACGCTAACAATGCGGCCTGGAATTGATGACACTGGTTGCGGGCAACGGCAATGAAGCGGTCTGTGCTCGCGTCAAGGTTTTGATTCACTGGCACCGCGTCGAAGTCTACAGAATGCACTTCACTGGCGGGGACGGCTTTTTCGCCCCGCTGTGCACGCAGTTTATTGATCACTGACAAAAGATAGTAGTTAGCGCCAGCATTGAGCGTATGCTGTTCAGCAGCAATCTTCAAATCAGCCAGGGACTGTGCCAGCAGCGCTAGCATTGCGCCTTGCTCTGATCCCTGTAAGTCTTTTGCCGTATAGCAGCATGCGCTGATTTCCTGCGCCAGCAATGCCGGGGTTGCGCTCGACAGCATGGTCAACGCACCACTAACACGTTTTATCTCTGCCGCGCAATATGCCATCTCCTCGGCAGACAAGTCTTGTTCTTTTTGTTCAATAAGTTGCTGACAATCGGCAATAGATTGAACTAATTGTTTGCCAACTTTACGCTCTAATAGCGAAGCATTCTTAAAGGCGTGGCTCATGACGCCGACCCCGCATTGGCGTCATCTTCAGACTGCTCCAATTTGAGCGTTTTAACCTGCGCAGCGGCCAGTTTGTCGAGCTGCCTGATGGCAAGGCCGCTCTCTGTCACCGCAACAGACAAACGCTGATTACCGTCTTGTAAATCGTCAAGTATCAATGAGATCGCCTCGGTATGACGTGCCTGCGCGCGGTCGGCGCCGACAATGGCGTTGCTAAGCTCTGCCATACCTTGATCAATGCTGGCAACCGCTGCCACGGTATCGGTCTGTATTCGTTCAAAAATGCTAACCGTGGCTTCCTCTGTTTCCACTTCCTGTTGCAAAGATTCTGAATGTGACATCATGTCATTGAGTAGCTGCGTCACATCATTCACTTGTTGCTGGTAGCGTCCGGTCAGCGATTGCAACTGTTCAACGGAGCGGCGTAGCGCACGGTCACTGCCGGATCGACCCGTCAGCGATGTACCAATATCGATCACATCGAGATTAATGCGCTGTGACAACTCAGCCAATGACTGCAGGCGATCACTGATATGCTGGCGTAACTGGCGTACCGCATTGACCAGGCTATCGGCACCATGCCGCTCATCCCGCTTAGGTAATTGTTGTTGCGCCAGCTCGATCTGCTTGAGCATGGACTGCAACTGCGTTTGCGTCTGCACGATTCGACCCGCCAACTCAGTGGAATCCGAAGTCTGGCCCGACACTACATTATTTAACTCGGCACTCAAGCGGGCAATATCCTTGGCCTGCCTGTCGATAGATGCCATCATTTCGGTTTCAGCCTGCGCCAAGCGTTTTATTAGTGGGAGGAAGTCGTTTTCTACCTGCTTGTCAAGCGCAACCACATAGGCAATCATGCGGTTAATCTGGTCGACCAGGTGTTGGCAATCGCCGGCTTCTGAGCGCACACTGATGCTGTGATCACCCTCATAAAAACTGGCCACCTGCCTGGCGATACTGTCGACACCCGTTTGCAGATTTTCTTTCGCCAATGACAGCGCCCGCTTCTCTGCATACAGTGCTTGCTGGCGGCAATAGGCAACATAAAACAACCACAACAATAAGACTGCAAGAGAGACATACAACCACAGTAGCTCCTTGCCCAGTTTTGCGCTGTCATGCTGCCGATCCGCAATCAATTGCTGCACCGGCTTGACCAATAAGCCGCTGTCCTCGACCAGCAATTGTGCCTGCTTGTTGGCGTCGCGCATCACGGGCAGCGAAGTGATAACTTTGCGCACACTTTCAGTCAACTTGGTAAGATCTTGCGCCATAGCGCTTATCTTCAGTATTAATGAAACATCGGAACCGTCTTCCTTGGCCGCCTGCAAAGCTTCTTTATTGTCAGCCACCAAAATGCCCAGGCTTTTCTCCAAAAGGAATAAATCGGATTCGATGGAACCAGACAACGCAATACGCGCATTGCTATCCACCGCGCTGAGCACGCTGGCGGTGGCTCCGTTAATGTTTGCAGCCATGCGCTGCAGTATTAATCGTTGCTCGCGCAGCAAACGCAAGCTAGCAGGTTTTCGCAACGCCGCTCGCAACGCCTCGCTAATACGATCGTGCTCGGCCAACATCTGAGGAAGACGCTGATCCGTGTCCTCAACAGCGGCGCGTAAGTCTTGCAGCTTCTCATCCGCTATCAGCAAATCAGTGGCAGCCTCCCTGATCGGATACCAGATATCGTTTAACCGCTTAAACAGCTGCCTGGAATCACCGGCCCCTCGCAGATAGACAGGCTTTAGCATATCCAGTGTTTGCTGGTAGCGCTCAATCCCCGCTGTTAATTTTTCCAACTCATTCAAATTAAGCTGGCTGATGGCAACGGCATGATTTGCTATCGGTGCAGAGAGTCTATTGAGCTCAAACAGTTGTTCGATATGCTGCGTAGCCAGCAACTGCTGCTGTCGCAAAAACCAGACGGAGGCAATAAGCTGTGCCAACAGCAACACTAATAGCAAAACATGCCATCGCCTGTGTCCGCTTAGCAGTGTTAGCAAATAATGGAGAAAACCCGACATCGAAATGCTCAGTATTAAGACGCCTCAGGGCGCAACCTCGGCAGACGACACCAAAGAGCGATCAATAGCATCAAGAAAACGCTGTTCATTGAACAAGCGCTGCAAATCAAGCTCGTCATAACAATGGCCATCAGCACAGCGCTGACCCATCATATACTGCTCAATATCAAGCGGATAAAATGCGCGCGAACGCTCGCAGGGCTGGCACTCTATAACCCCCTCCACCGCGTCAACCAACAAACCCATATGGCTGCCGTCATGCTCGAACAACAACAAGCGAGTGCTGTCTTGATCTCGTGCCGCCGCCAAACCCAAATAAGCGCTAAGATCCGTGATACTGGCAACATAGCCATGAACGCAGGCCACGCCGCCAAACCAGGCTTGGCTGAGTGGCACTCGCACCAAATGCGGCTGCGCACCAATCGCCAACACCTTGTCTTTGGCTATCGCAAAGTGGTATTCAGCGCAGTCAAAAATGACGAACAGCGAATTGCTACCAACTTCGTCACGATCGATTTTGCGGCGATCACGGTGGCTACGTCTATCCTCCATGGCTATGCCTCATCGGCATTATGCTGAGACATAGCCACGTGGCGTCTGACAATATCCATCAATTCATCGCGGCTAAATGGTTTGACCAGATAATCATCCGCTTTCACCACTCTGGCGCGGGCACGATCAAATACCCCATTTTTGGCCGACAATAAGACGACGGGGATGTCTCGGTACGTATCGTTTTGCTTGACCAAGGCGCAGGCCTGATAACCGTCTAGTCGCGGCATATTGATATCGAGAAAAATGAGCTGAGGCAGCTCGTCGACAATCTTCGCCAAGACATCAAAGCCATTGTCAGCACAGACCACATGACAGCCCATCGCACCCAACAAAGTGGCGACAGTTTGCCTGATAGTTTGGCTATCATCGGCGATTACCACCGTAATACCGGTAAATGGTTTGCTTTGCTCAATCATCAATACTGCGCCTAAATATGATACATTTGTTAGTTATTATGCAATCCGTCCGCAAGCATTTCCCATGTTAGCCCATAATCTTAAGGCTTTTCATATTGTTACGGCCGCTCACGATGCTGTAAGCAACCTTCGCCTGTTGCGACATATCAGCTACACTATCGGCCAATAACCACTGGATCGTGAACAATGATCATAGAAAACTTGCATGCGGTGCCTAATTTGACCACCGTACTAACCGGCCCCTTGCGCGCGATCGAGCAGCACCTGCTGGGCCAGCAATCCGCCATTGAAACCTGGTTTCGTAACCAGTGGCGCCAAACGCCGGCCCCCTTCTACGCCTCTGTAGACTTGCGCAACGCTGGTTTTAAGCTCGCCCCGGTCGACACCAATCTGTTCCCGGCCGGGTTTAATAACCTCAATCCCGCCTTTATGCCACTGTGCATACAGGCCACTCAATCAGCGCTTGAGCGCATCTGCCCCGAGGCCAATCGCGTATTGATTGTGCCGGAAAGCCATACCCGCAACAGTGCCTACCTGGAAAGCCTGGCGATGCTGCAAGAGATCCTGACCACGGCTGGCTATGAGACCAAGATCGGATCCCTCAATCCCGAGCTTGCCTCAGCACAAACCCAGAAACTGCCTTCCGGCCGCCTGCTGACCCTGCACCCTATAGCGCGCAGCGCTGACCGGGTCGGCGTAGACGGTTTCGACCCCTGTGTTGTGCTGCTGAATAATGACCTTTCCGCTGGCACGCCCGACATTCTCGAAAATATCGAACAAACCATCATTCCACCGATACGCTCGGGCTGGGCACACCGCCTAAAATCCGGTCACTTTGGTCACTACCAGCAGGTTGCAGAGGAATTTGCAGAACAAATCGGTATTGACCCTTGGCTCATCAACCCACTGTTTACCACCTGCGGTGAAATCAACTTTATGAAACGCGAGGGCGAAGATTGTATCGCCCGCAATGTCGGTAATTTACTTTCTGCTATTCAAACAAAATACGACGAATACGGTATAGACGAAGACCCGTTCATCATTGTCAAGGCCGATGCCGGCACTTATGGCATGGGCATCATGACCATCCATTCGGTGGAGGAGGCACGTGAACTCAACCGTAAGCAGCGCAATAAAATGTCTAAAGTCAAGGGCGGCCAACCTGTCTCCAAGGTTATCCTGCAAGAAGGCGTCTACACCTTTGAAAGCTGGGGCAATGACCAGGCCGTCGCTGAACCCGTTGTCTATATGCTCGATCATTTTGTTGTCGGTGGTTTTTACCGCGTCCATACCGGTCGTGGCCGCACAGAAAACCTCAATGCGCCAGGCATGCACTTTGAACCACTCGCCTTCGTCGAACCTTGCAACTCGCCTAACGAGAAAATGGCTCCTGACGCTTGCCCCAATCGCTTCTTTGCCTATGGTGTTATCGCGCGCCTGGCCCTGCTCGCTGCCGCACGCGAGATTGACGAATTAAAGCGTCACGATAGCTAATCGAGCATGCGCTATCGTCTTGGGGTCATCATGGACCCAATCGCCACCATCACAACAAACAAAGACAGTACGCTGGCGATGTTGCTTGAAGCCCAGGCGCGCGGCTATGCGCTGTATTATATGGAGCAAGACGATATCTCCATGCGCGACGGTATCAGCTATGGCGCCTGCAGAACACTCACTGTCGCCGACAACAAACAAGACTGGTTCCAGCTTGGCGCAGCCAGCACACTGCCACTGCATGAGCTGGATGTCATTCTCATGCGCAAAGACCCGCCTTTTGATATGGAATATATCTACACCACCTATGCGCTGGAACTGGCTGAACAAAAAGGCTGTTTGATCGTCAACAAGCCGCAGAGCCTGCGCGATGTCAACGAAAAATTATTTATTTCCTGGTTTCCGCAATGTTGCGCGACCACCTTGATCTGCCGAAACCGCCAGCAATTACGCGATTTTATTGACGAGCAAGGGAGTGTTGTCATCAAGCCTTTGGATGGCATGGGCGGCGAATCGGTATTTCGCACAGCGACAGACGATCCCAATAAAACGGTGATTATCGATACCATCACTCGCAACGGCAGGCGCCATGTAATGGTGCAGCGTTTCATTCCAGACATCACGGAGCATGGTGATAAACGTATACTGATGATTGATGGCGAACCCATCCCCTACGCGCTCGCTCGCATTCCTGCCAAAGGCGAGAGCCGTGGTAATCTCGCTGCTGGTGGCAGTGGCAAAGGCGTTGCCCTGAGTGATCGTGACCGCTGGATTTGCCAGCAACTCGGGCCAGAACTGCGTCAACGCGGGCTCATCTTTGTCGGGCTCGACGTCATCGGTGATTATCTCACCGAGGTCAATGTCACCAGCCCGACTTGCGTGCGCCAGCTCGATCAAATTTACAAGCTGAACATTAGCGCGACCTTGTTTGACGCCATTGAACGCAAGCTGGCTTAGGTCTTAATTAGTCGCTCGTCCGTGAAAAATAGTCGTATTGCCATTTTTGTGCTCATGCTGACCGCACTGCTCAGCCTAAGTGCCTGTAGCAATAGAGATGCCCCCCCTGTCTACCGCAGTCAGATTCTCGCCTTCGGCACCATCGTCGAACTTTCGCTGTTTGATGTCAGTGCGGCTGAAGGCGACAAACTGAGCAGCGATATTCGCAACATGATGGAAGCGTTTCACCATCGCTGGCATGCCTGGGAGAACGGCCCGCTGCTTGCGCTCAATCACGCCTTAAGCCAATCCGGCCACAGTAGGCTGAGCGCTGACGATGCGGCATTAATCGCACAATCACTGACGCTGGCCAAAGCGAGCGGCGGTTTATTTCACCCGGCGCTGGGTAAATTGATTGCTCTGTGGGGGTTTCACAGTAACGAACTGCCGCAATCACCACCAAGCAAACAGGCCATCGATGCCACGCTGGCCATGCTGCCCGCGCTCGACCAGATCAGTGTCGACAGCAATAGCAATGAAATCTACAACCGCTCTGGCAAGCCGGTATATTTTGATCTCGGCGGTTTTGCCAAAGGGGTCATTATTGACCGCAGCATCGAAGTTTTACGTCAGCACGGTGTTAATAACGCTATTGTCAACGCTGGCGGCGACCTGCGCGCCATTGGCGCTGCCGGCGAACGGCCGTGGCGCATCGGTATCCGTCATCCACGTGACTTCGGCGTATTCGCCTCACTCACCATCAAGGAGGACGAGTCCGTCTTTACTTCCGGCGACTACGAGCGTTATTTTGAATATGAAGGTCGGCGCTATCATCATATTATTGACCCGCGCAGCGGCGCCCCTGCTGACAGCGTCGCCTCGGTCACCGTACTGCATCATGATGGCGCCACTGCGGATGCCGCCGCAACGGCCCTGTTTATCGCCGGTACACAACAATGGCAGCGTGTTGCCAAGGCCATGGGGATTGAACATGTCATGATTATCGATAAGAATAACAAGGTCTTGATTACCCCCGAACTGGCGCAACGTATGGAGTATGAAGTGTCTCCACCACCCATTATCGAGATTCATGCACTGCCATGACCCGGGCTGACCTGATAATCATAGTCATCGCCATCGCAGCGCTGCCGCTGTTCTATTGGCAGCTATGGGGGCCGAACTACCCCGGCACCGATGTCGACATTATTGTTGCCGGTGAAAAACCACAACGTCATTCCTTGCTGCGTAACCAAACATTGCATATTCACGGCAGGCTTGGCGACAGCATTGTCGCCATCAAAAATGGCAAGGCGGCTTTTATCGGTTCACCCTGCCCTAATAAGCAATGCATACGCAGTGGCTGGCTCGATGACAATGGCGAAACCAGTGCATGCCTGCCTAACGGCATTATGCTGAGCGTGATTGGTGATGGCATCGCGCGCTTTGACAGCATTAACTTTTAATCGCCATGACAACGTGTATTGCGAGCGAAAGACAAGACCATATTATTGCCTGGTTTGCCGCCTTAGCCATAGCCATTCATGTGCTTGAAAGTGCCATACCCAGCCCCATACCGGGCATAAAAATCGGGCTGGCGAATATCGTCACCATCGTTGTACTGGTTCAATTTGGCTGGCGTACCGCGGCCTGGGTATCACTTTTGCGCGTGCTGATCGGCAGTCTCATTATCGGCAGCTTTCTGTCACCCACCTTTATACTCAGCCTGGGCGGCGCCTGCGCCAGCCTCGTTGTTATTGGCGTTGCGTATACGCTGGCACGACACCATATCAGCGCCATGGGCTACAGCGTTCTCGCTGCAATCGCCCATATTCTGGCGCAGTTCTGGCTGGCATATCTGCTGTTTATTCCGCACCAGGCCTTGTTTCACTTGCTGCCAATATTGATCACTGTTGCTATTATTACGGGTATCGTCAATGGTAGTCTTGCCTTGGCAGTTCACAAACGCTTGAAATTATTGATTCAATGAAGCATCACGCCGCGACCAGCAACCAAGGCGACCACCTCACGCTAGCGCTATTTTTTGCGATACTATTCCACGCGTTTATTGTATTGGGTATCAGCTTTTCGCCGCAAGACTTGAACCAGGCACCGCGCCACACCATGGACATTACGCTGGTGCACCAGGAAAGCGAACAAGAGCAAAACGACGCCAAGGTCCTGGCTCAGGCCAACCAGGATGGTGGCAATGAAGGCAAGCTTGAGCAAGTATCCGCCAGTCCATCAGTAACACCTATACCCACGCCAATACCGGCTATTAATCAGCAGGCGCAAAAGCAAAGCCAGCCTGCACGTAGCGAACCCAAAGTTAAAACCATTGCCGTTAAAAAAGACTCCGCTACCGTGCTGGAAAACGTACCTACCAAAAAGGTGGTGAAGCCGGAAACGCCTTCTATCGACGCCCAGGAACTGGTCTCTCGCAGCTTGACCATGGCCAGGCTCAGCAGTGAGATAGGCCCGCTCAACAATGCACCAAGCAAGCATTCACGACGCCGCCTTATTACCACTAAGACAAGGGAATTCCGTGACGCCGCCTATTTCGAATCCTGGCGCAAAAAAATTGAAAGGATTGGCAACCTCAATTACCCGGAAGAAGCGCGGCGACGCAAGCTCAGCGGCAAACTCAGGCTCGATGTCGGCCTGTTCCCGGACGGTTCTATTGAAAGTATTACCATCGTCAGGTCATCAGGGAAAAAACTGCTTGATGATGCTGCCATCCGCATCGTCAAGCTCGCTGCACCGTTCTCACCCTTTCCCAAGGAGATGCGCAGCGACACCGATGTCCTGGTCATCAGCCGGGTCTGGGAATTTGGCGGCGGCGGTAACTTTTCTTCACGCTAGAGTCAAACTGGTCATCGGCAACACTTGCAGGCATAGTATAAACCCCTGATACTTAGCGCATGTCGTCCCCTATACTAACAATTTTGTCACACACCAAAAGACGCTCCCACCGGCACAAGGAGGGAAATTTGCTCTATCTAGGTAGACTTAACGTTTTTTTAGCGCAGGCCATGCTCCCGGAAAAACCATCAGCGTGGAGCAACGCCTATGAGTGATCAACTTTGTCTTAGCAATCAGTTTCTCATTGCCATGCCTTCGCTCAACGACCCGAATTTCTCGCGCAGTGTCACCTATATTTGCCAACATAATGATGATGGCGCCATGGGTATTATCATCAATCAGCCACTGCAATTAACTCTCGGTGAGGTGCTCAGTGATTTGGACCTGCCCACTTCGCAAGAGGACATTCGTGATAGTGTCGTCTTTCTCGGCGGTCCGGTGCAATGCGAACGTGGTTTTGTTTTGCACCAACCCGTTGGCGAATGGGAAGCAACGCTAAATGTCAGCGATGAAATAGGTATTACCGCTTCGCGCAGCATTCTTGCATCCATTGCCAACGGCCAAGGACCCAAAAACAGTATTGTTACCCTGGGCTATGCAGGCTGGGGTGCTGGCCAGCTCGAGCAAGAGATACTGGCCAACAGCTGGCTCAGCGGCCCCGCCGACAGCGATATCATCTTTCACTTGCCGGTAGAACAACGCTGGCAAGCGGCTGCCACGCTCGCTGGTGTCGACATAACCCGCCTATCCGGCGACGTGGGCCACGCGTGAGCAACGGCGCAAAAAGAGGGCAACGCACCTTGCTGGGCTTTGATTACGGCACCCGCTGCATCGGTGTCGCCGTCGGCCAGGAAATCACCGGCAATACCCAACCTCTGGTTACCTTACAAGCCAGAAATGGTGAACCACGTTGGCATGAGATCGACGACTTGGTCAAAACATGGGACGCTGATGCACTGATTGTGGGCATACCACTTGATCTCGACGGCACACGACAAGAAATGACTGAACGCGCGGAAGATTTTGCCAAATTGCTGGCAGCGCGCTATCGGTTACCTATTTTTCATAGCGATGAGCGTCTGACCTCAATGGAAGCAAAGAATCACTTACCTGCCAACACCAAGGCACGGCAACGACGCGATGACTGGCAACGCAAGGCGATTCTCGATCAAGTAGCTGCGCAGTTGATTTTAGCCACCTGGTTGTCGGATCCACGCGAGGATTGTCCGGTAACCGTAGTAGTAGAGGCTGGGACAAATGGTTCTTGAAACACCTGATATTTTGTTGGCATCTATGGCCAGCCAGTTGGAACAACAGCTAAGCAAGGGCCGGATTGAAAATCCGGCCATGGTCGGTATACATACTGGTGGCGTCTGGGTGGCTACGGCTCTACACCAACGCCTTGCGCTTGAGGACCCGTTAGGGACGCTCGATATCTCATTTTATCGTGATGATTTCAGCCGTATCGGCATGAGTCCCGAGGTGAAACCATCGCAACTGCCCTTTAATATCGATGACCGTCACATCATATTGGTCGATGATGTGCTCTATACTGGGCGCACTGTTCGTGCCGCGCTCAACGAGCTGTTCGATTATGGTCGTCCTGCCAGCATTACTCTGGCCGTGCTCATCGTCCGCAGTGGCCGCGAAATTCCGATCTGCGCCGACGTCGCCGGCACCGAACTAGACCTCGACAGCGGGCAACAAATCAAGCTCAAAGGCCCGCAGCCGCTCAGCCTCGAACTGGTCGAACTCACAGACGGCTAAAGCCTGTGTATAATGCCGCCACAGTCATGAAGCAGCGACACCTTCAACTCGACCACGATAAGCGCCTGCGTCACTTTTTGACCATCGAAGGCCTTAAACGCGATCTTCTTGTAGAGATACTCGATACCGCGGAGTCGTTTACCGGTGTTAGTCATCAACAAGTAAAAAAAGTCCCCTTGCTGCGCGGTAAAACCGTGGTTAATCTCTTCTTTGAGGCCAGCACTCGCACGCGCACTACCTTTGAGCTGGCCGCCAAACGCTTGTCGGCCGATGTCCTCAATATCAACGTACCGGCATCGGCCACCAACAAGGGTGAAACCCTGCTCGATACCCTGCGCAACCTCGAAGCCATGCATTGCGACATGTTTATCGTGCGCCATCAAAACAGTGGCGCTGCACATTTTATTGCTGAACACTGTGCGCCACATATCAGCGTGCTCAACGCCGGTGACGGCCGTCACGCGCACCCGACGCAGGCCATGATCGACATGTTCACCATACGTCGGCATAAACAAGAATTCCATAATCTTTCTGTTGCTATAGTCGGCGACATCATGCACTCACGTGTCGCGCGCTCACAAATCCATGCCCTGAGCACGCTGGGTGTGCCTGATATTCGGGTTATCGGGCCACGCACATTGATTCCCGCCAACGCCGACACATTAGGCGTACATGTCTACCATGACCTCAGCCAGGGACTGCAAGGTGTTGATGTCATCATCATGCTGCGGCTCCAGCGTGAACGTATGAGCAGCGCCTTGCTGCCCAGCGAACATGAATACTTCAGGCTCTATGGCCTGACCAAAGAAAAACTGGCGCTGGCCAAAAACAATGTCATCGTTATGCACCCAGGGCCGATCAACCGCGGCGTTGAAATGGATTCATCCGTTGCTGACGGCGAGCATTCAGTGATTTTGCAACAGGTCAGTCATGGCATTTCCATTCGCATGGCCGTGATGTCGATGACCATGGGTCCCCGCGGCGTAAGACACCCCAAGCACACGCAACAAAGCGAGCTTAAGACATGAGTCAAGGTGTGCATATTCGTCACGGCCTAGTCGTTGACCCCGCCAATGACATCCATGAGCAACGCGATGTATTCATTGCCAATGGCAAGATAATTTCTGTTAGCCAGCAAGCGCCTGACCACTTTAACGCCGATACAGTTATCGATGCCAAAGGATGCATTGTTTGTCCTGGACTGGTTGATATCAGCGCGCGCCTGCGCGAGCCAGGTCAAGAATCCAAGGCCACCATCGACAGTGAAACCCAGGCCGCAGTGGCTGGCGGCATTACCTCGATTTGCTGCCCACCCGATACCCATCCGGTCATTGACACCCCGGCCGTTGCCAATCTGATTCATGACAAGGCCAATGCCCTCGGCAGAGCGTCAGTTTATACCTTGGGTGCGTTAACACATGGCCTTGATGGCGCTAGCTTAAGCGAGATGGGTTCTCTAAAAGCTGTTGGCTGTGTTGGTGTCAGCAATGCCTATGCGCCGCTCAAAAATAATCTGATACTGCGCCATGCCATGGAATACGCGGCCAGTCATGATCTAGTCGTTCATCTGCATGCGGAAGACGCTGACCTGCGTAACAATGGTTGCGTCCACGAGGGTCAAATCAGTACCCGCCTCGGGCTGGCCGGTAATCCCGCTGCAGCCGAGACCGTAGCCGTCGGACAAATTCTCGCTTTGATCGAACAAATCGGTGTTAAGGCTCATTTTTGCCGGCTGTCAACAGCGCGCGCGGTGCAAATGATTGCGCGTGCGCAATACAGCGGACTGCAAGTCAGCGCAGATGTCAGCGCCCATCAGCTCCATTTAACCGATATGGATATTGGCTATTTTAACAGTCATTGCCATGTGTCTCCGCCATTGCGCAGCCTGCGCGACCGTGAAGGTCTGCGCGCGGGCTTGAGCAAGGGTACCATTAACATTATTTGTTCCGATCATCAGCCGCACGAGGCCGATGCCAAATTGGCGCCGTTTGCGATCACCGAACCTGGTATGTCGGGACTGGAAACCTTATTGCCGCTGAGCTTACGATTAGTCAACGAAGGTATCATTGAGCTTATGCCGTTGATTGCCGCGCTGACATCCCAACCTGCACAGCTACTCGGTATCAATGCCGGCACACTGACAGCGGGGGCCCCGGCTGATGTATGTATTTATGATCCGGAACATGAGTGGCAGCTGGATAGCACGACTTTGCGCAGCCGGGGACATAATACGCCGATGATGTATTGGCAGTTTCTCGGTCGCGTCACCCACACCTTATGTCGCGGCCAGATCGCCTTCCAGCTAGACTCCGCTCCATGACAAAGAAACACCCCGACTATCGCGGCTCCATTGCCGTTGAAGACGCCATCGTAATCAGTCATCAGCACTTTGCCGCCGATCAATACATTCTGCGCTTAAACTCGCCACGTTGTGCTGAACATGCCATGCCGGGCAGTTTTTCACATCTGCAATGCAGCCCGGAGCTGCCTATGCGCAGGCCTTTATCCATTATGCGCAGCGATAAACAAGCGGGCTGGGTGGAATACCTCTACCGCGATGTCGGCCGTGGCACACACGCACTGGCTCAGCGTAGGGTCGGTGACAGCATCAGTGTCATGGGGCCGATTGGCAAGCCGTTTGCCGCCTCGGGCAGCAAGTCTCGTCCCTTATTGATCGGTGGTGGTGTTGGCATCCCACCCATGATTTTTTTAGCACAACACCTTAAGCAGCAAGGCATTGAACCGCTAGTGCTCATGGGCTCGGAAGTGCCGTTCCCCTTTGCCACCCATGCTTCTTTGCTCAAGGTGCCGGGACTTGGCAACGAAGCCAGTCATGCTATCGCTTTGCTTGAGGAGCAGGCCATTGCTAGCCGTCTTGCCAGCCGGCAAGGCTACCAAGGCAGCTACCAGGGCTACGTCACCGACCTCGGACGCGCGCATTTACGCAGCTTGTCGCAAGCAGAGTTGGCCGAGGTTGAAATATTTAGCTGCGGACCACACCCAATGTTAGCGGCTTGCGCCAAATTAGCGAAAGAGTTTGCGCTGGAATGCCAAGTGTCACTGGAAGAATACATGGCCTGCGCTGTTGGCGGTTGCGCCGGCTGCGTGGTCGAAGTGCTCACAGAAACGGGACCTGCCATGAAGCGCGTCTGTGTCGACGGCCCGGTTTTCAAAGC
The DNA here is from genome assembly GCA_015492075.1 of Gammaproteobacteria bacterium. Classification (GTDB taxonomy): domain Bacteria; phylum Pseudomonadota; class Gammaproteobacteria. The sequence continues at coordinate 67,294 of WGFU01000022.1, read as the reverse complement.
CGCTCAAGTCTTCCCAGAAATTTCCTAGACAACCTCGCCTAAGTCGGCTACTTGGTCAAAAAAACAAGGGCGCTACTTGGCGCTGCTTAAAGAGATCTGACTCGACCTTTTGGCCAAATCATCAGAAAGGTCATTACTGCCAAATTTAATCATCAGGCGTAGATCATTTGGCGAATCAGCATACTGCAATGCATCTTCTTGCGTAATGAGACCTTCTGAATAGAGTTCAAACAAAGATTGTTCGAAGGTACACATATCGTGCTGACTGGATTTCTTCATCACGTCCTTAATTTCATCAAAACGGCCACTGGCAATCAGGTCGGTCGCCAAGGCACTGTTCGTCAATATTTCCAGCGCCAGCACGCGGCCTTGACCATCCGTGGCAGGCACCAGGCGTTGTGCAATAATGGCGCGCATATTAAGCGATACATCCATCAAGATTTCATCGCGGCGGTCACGCGGGAAAAAATTGATAATGCGCTCCAGTGCCTGCGCGCAATTTGCGGCATGTAATGGTGCCAGCGACAAATGCCCGGTTTCAGCAAAAGTCAAAGAGTGGTGCATGGTGGTTTGATCCAGGATTTCACCAATAAGAATCACGTCAGGCGCCTGGCGCAAGGAGTTTTGCAAGGCGGCCTCATACGACTTGGTATCAACCCCCACCTCGCGCTGTGTAATCACGCAACCTTGTGGACTGTGCACAAACTCGATAGGGTCTTCAACAGTAACGATATGGCCACTACCATAACGGTTGCGGTGACCAACCATCGCCGCCATGGTAGTCGACTTGCCCACGCCGGTTGCACCGACCACAAGGATTAGGCCACGCTTCTCCATCACCATGGTCTCGAGCACCTCGGGCAGACCTAATGACTCGACGCTGGGAATGTCAGTCTCGATACGCCGGATGACCATGCCCGGCTGATATTGCTGCTGAAAAACATTGGCCCGGAAACGGCCGACACCTTCACGGACGATCCCGAAATTGAGCTCGTAAGCACGCTCAAACTGCTCTTGCTGCTCGTCGCGCATCGCGCCGTAAATGAGCTCATGCGCCAGCTTGCTATCGATTACTGTGTCATCAACGCAATAGTGTTGCCCTTCAACCTTGATTGAAGGGGGCGAGCCAACGCTGATAAACAGATCGGATGCCTGTTCATCTACCATCGCCTGGAGCAAATCATCCAATATCATTGGATTTCCCGCACTGTTATCGTCAGCACATAGCATAGCAGCGTTTGCGTCAGGATCGCTATCAAGTACACTGGTAGAAAATCACATTTAATAATGACCAGTATTTCTAGCAACTCGAGCAAAGAATCCGACGCAGCAAGCTGGCTGCACGATTACGGCGACGACTTGTATCGCTATGCTTTGACGCGCCTACGCGATGGGCCAGCGGCCGAAGATGTCGTCCAGGAGACCCTGCTCGCCGCGCTCAAAGCACAAGAGCGCTTTCGTGGTGACTCCAGCGTCAAGACATGGCTGATCGGCATCATGAAATTCAAGATTATCGATCATTTCCGAAAATCAAAACGTGACATCCAAAGCGACAGCCTCGACCAGGCATTTTCTTCGGAAGGCCCTGGCTTTGACCCCAGCGGGCACTGGAATAGCACCATCAATTACTGGGCCGACCCCGATGCCGCCTTGCAGCAAGAGCGCTTTCTGCTTGTCTACCAACAGTGTATTGATGCTTTGCCTGTCGCACAGGCGCAATTGTTTTTGCTGAAAGAGAGCAGCGATCTGAGCAGTGATGAACTGTGCAAGGTAATGAACATCTCAACGACCAATAATTTGTGGGTCATTTTGTCGCGAACACGCAAACGATTACGTGATTGCCTTGATAAACACTGGTTTAATGCGGAATAAACATGCTGTCATGTAAACAAGTTGCAGATTTGGCATCACGTGCTCAAGATGAAAAGATTGGTCTAGGCCAGCATCTGAAAATCAAGCTCCATCTCATGCTCTGCCGTGGCTGTCGGCACTATTGGCAACAAATCAGCTGGCTGCGCCGTGCCACCAAAGCATTGCTGACGCAACACGATAACGTCCCCTCACAGCTCCCGGATGAAGCGCGGCAGCGTATCGAGCAGCGCCTAAAATCAAGGAGCGCTCAACGCTAACTAGCAATACGTGAACGTCTACCTTGTTCTTTCTGCTCCAGCCAAGCCTCTACCTCGGCAACAGGCATGGGCCTGCCAAGATAATAACCCTGGACGCTATCGCAACCATGATCACGTAAAAATTCAAGCTGATCCACCGTTTCAACACCCTCGCCGACAACATATAAGCCAAGGCTGTGAGCCATCGCGATAATCGCTGCCACCAAGGCACTGTCATCCTGATCATGCGGCAAATCATTAACAAAAGAGCGGTCAATCTTAACCTTCTGCAAAGGCAGACGTTTAAGATAGCTGAGCGATGAATAACCGGTACCAAAGTCGTCAACCGCAACGGGAATACCATATTCGTTAAGCGATTTGAGCACGGCAATGCAACGATCCGCATGTTCCATTACCGCGCTTTCTGTCACCTCGATCTCAATCGCATTGGCGGGATTGCCTGTCGCCTCGAGCAGTTCAATCACTCTACCCACCAAGTCCAGGTTCATTAATTGTCGCGCTGAGAAATTAACGGAAATACAAAAATCACCGACCCCTTGCCGACGCCAACGACTAACCTGATGACAAGCCTCAGATAACACCCAGTCGCCGATTTGTTCAATCATGCCGATGTCTTCAGCCATTGGAATAAATACCGTCGGCGACACCCAGCCACGGTGCGGATGCTGCCAACGCAAGAGCGCCTCGAAACCAATGACTTCATTATTATGCAAACTGGTTTGAGGCTGATAATAAACAGTTAACTCATTCTTGGCCAAGGCGTTGCGCAGATCAGTCTCAAGCGCAAACTTGCGCAAAGCATCAGCGGTCAGTTCCGCCGTATAAGTATAAAACTGGTCACGGCCACTATCTTTAGCTTGATACATTGCGGTATCAGCATTACGGATCAGTGTCATGGCATCATTGCCATCAGCCGGGTAGCTTGCGATACCAATGCTGCTGGTGACCACTAACTCCTTGCCATCCAAAAGCACTGGCTGCGCCAGTAAATGCAATATTTTCTTTGCTACCGGCTTGGCGCCTTCGACCGAAGTCAGCCCCTCCAGCAGTAACATGAATTCGTCGCCGCCAATTCTCGCCACCGTATCGTCCGCTCGGACTGCGCGGCTGATACGCCGTGCCACTTCTTCCAGCAGCTCATCGCCAAGAGGGTGACCATGGGTGTCGTTAATAATCTTGAAGCGATCCAGGTCGACAAACAATACTGCTAGCCTTGTGCGGTCACGACGGGCGCGATGAATAGCATGCTTGAGGCGTTCTATAAATAATGTGCGATTGGGTAATCCGGTCAATGCATCGTGTTGCGCGATGTACTGGACACGAGCCTGACTGTCTTTTAACGCGGCAATATCGAGAAATACCGACACGTAATGGTAATCTCCGCTTGTGCTGTCCTGTACTTGCGAACTGGTGAGCCAAACAGGCCTTAGCTCACCGTTTTTATGACGCTGAAATATTTCACCCTGCCACATACCACTGGCCTGCAGCGTGGCCCAGACATCATCGTAGCTCTCGTATCTATCGCAGAAAAACTCTGCTCCCTTACCCACCACTTCGGACGCGGAAAAACCCGTGATTTCAGAAAATGCTCGATTTACAGCAAGGATGTTATTTTCCCTGTCAGCAATAACGATCCCTTCATTGGCACTCTCAAACACCTTTGCCGCCAGCGCCAGCTCGGTCTCAATATCACGCCTCTTCCTGGTCTCGCACTCTAACTCTTCGAGCTTTCCTGCCAAAACCAGCAAGGCTTTATCGATCGATTGCTGGTCTTTATGAGCATGCAAGCTAGCCGTTGCATGCTGATGCTGACCCGATGCGAGCAGGTTGATTGCGCTGGTCACACGGTTGGAGCGAAGAATCAAACTGCGCGAGAATGCCAGTGCCGCAGCAACCATCAGCGTCGATGCCAATATCGCCAATGCGACAAACCAAAGCAAGGCACTGTCCGCCTTTTTTAGATTACCCTCCAGTTTCGCGTAAGCACTGCGCCGCAAATGACTAGCCAACTCGTGAAAGTCACGGTCAGCCTGCACAAAATACCTGTCTGCTCGCGCCATATGTCCTTTCGCCAGCTCCCAGTTAAGTGATGCGATATCGATTGCGCGTACAGCAGCGCTTTGATATAACGATACCGAGTCGACTACCTCATCGTATAAATGCCTGTCGGTATCGTTCAGACTGTCAGGAGGCACTTTCTGCGGTATTTCTTCGGCAATAAAGTGCAACACATCAAGCAAGGGCTTGCCCGCAACGTATACGCCCTCCTCATCTGACGCATTCTTCGCCTCTATTAACAATACATGTAATTCATTGTGTGCATGCGTCAATTGATAGAAAATATTATCTAGTTCAATAAGCGTGGAAAATTCAGTATTGGCAACATCCACCAGAGTCTGGCGCTGGTTATTCAATACGATAGAAAATATCGTCACCAGCGCCACCACCAGCACCACACCAATGAGTGGCGCAATGACAACCTTCTTTGCCAGTGATAGCCGCTTAAAATTGATCACAACAGATTTTTATACTAATTTTGGTTGTTCGATAATTGATACCAATCTTCGGGCATCACCTTACCGTAGTATTCAACCGTGCCCCCGCCAGTAGGTCGAAATAATACGATTACTGCTTCGTGTTGCGGCCAGATACCGGTCGCCTCTTTTAAATTAGCGGTATGGGAAATAATAATGGTGTTGCCATTATGTGGAATGGTGGCCAGCATATCGCGCAAGACCCGCTTTACCCTGGAGCTATGTTGGCTTGAAGAGCTGATATCAAAGGCAAGCTCGTTAACGATCTGATATTCGCCGAAGGCCAAGTCCGCTGTCTCTGTACAACGACAATAAGGACTGGAATACACTTTGTTAACTGGAATGCCCAGACCATCAAACGCCTTTCCTATAAATCGCACTTGAGAGCGACCTTGCCGAGACAGATTACGCTGGGTCGAACAGTCATCAAAGTTGACATGCTCGTGATCCGGCTGGTCATGATGGGTAGCGCCATGACGGAAATAGAGTACAAAGCCACCTTTTTTTAAGGCGGAAATCAAATTCTCGTCGGCATCAAATGTGCGCTCAACGATATCAAACTGTGCAAACAGCGGATTAGCGGCGGCAAGTAACATCAAGGCTGACAACCACCTCATCATCGCTTGCATTACCCGGGCACTCCTCTCGCGAATAACATTTGTCCTATATCGTGCTTTTTTTCACTTTCTTGAAAGATCGGCTAAAAAGCACTACCAATCTATTGGTTTCTTTAAATAAATCTCCCATTAATAACAGACAACAAAAAAGGCCTGCGGTCTCCCGTCAGGCCTTCCATTAACTATCGGCTAGTAAGCAGCTAGATCTGCTTCACCGCTTGCACCAGTTCGTTGACCATGCTTTGTGCATCGCCATAAAGCATACGTGTATTATCGGCGTAAAACAGCTCGTTCTCGATACCGGCAAAACCCTTGCCTCGGCCGCGCTTAATCACCAAAACATTGGCCGAATAATCAACATCCAATATCGGCATACCATAGATCGGGCTGGCAGGGTTGCTGCGCGCAGCCGGATTAACAACATCGTTGGCACCGATCACCAAGGTCACATCGGTACTCTGGAATTCGGCGTTAATCTCTTCCAGATCAAACAGCTTGTCATAAGGCACGCCCGCTTCAGCCAGCAAGACATTCATGTGGCCAGGCATACGTCCGGCCACCGGATGAATGGCAAACTTGACTTCAACACCCTTCTCTTCCAGCTGTTGTGCCAACTCGTAGACCTTATGCTGCGCCTGCGCCATGGCCATGCCGTAGCCGGTAACAATAATCACCTTGTTGGCATAACCCATCATGATGGCGGCATCATTAGGCTCTATTTCTTTGAGCGAACCAGCCACCTCCGCATCCGCGTCGTCCTGCTCTGCACCAAAGGCACCAAACAACACATTAGACAAAGGTCGGTTCATGGCCTTGGCCATCAATTGCGTCAGCAAAGTACCCGCGGCACCGACCACTGTACCTGCTACAATCATCGCTGCATTACCCAAGGCAAACCCTTCAAAGGCCACCGCCATACCCGTCAGCGCGTTATATAAAGAAATGACTACGGGCATGTCGGCACCACCAATCGGCAAGGTCATCATCACGCCAAAAGCCAGGGCCGCTGCAAAGAAAATAACAATCATCGTCGGTGCATCAGTAAACAGTAGAATGAAGCCCGCGATCACAGCGATAGCCAGCACCGAAAGATTGGCGACCTGCTGTTTAGAAAACGTCAGCGGACGCTCGCTAATCAAGCGTTGCAGCTTGGCAAAGGCTACGCAACTACCACTAAAGGCGACCGAGCCGATCAAGCCACCAATCACGGCAAGCAGTACTAAAACGCTATTGGCCTCGATACCGTTGAGCAATTCACCGCGAAACAGCTCAACGGCAGCAATGGCAGCCGCGGCACCACCACCGAGGCCGTTATAGATCGCCACCATCTGTGGCATATTGGTCATTTCGACACGTTTGGCCGACACCCATGCTGCGCCACCACCAATAATCGTCGCGATCAGAATCAAGGCAATATTGTGCAGGCCTGGGGTAAAGAAGGTCACAACAACCGCCAGCCCCATTGCGCCACCGGCCCAAAGAATCCCATTGCGGGCCGTCTTCGGTGACGACATCTGGCGCAGGCCTAAAATAAATAACAGTGCCGTGATGAAATACGCGGCTTGTATTACGTGTTCCACGACTATTTCCTTTTATTCTTGTCTTCAAACATCTCGAGCATGCGCTCGGTCGCCACATAGCCACCAGCAGCATTGCCCGCAGCCAAAGCAACAGCGATAAAACCGATAACTTGTTGCAGCCCGGTTTCAGCGTGGCCGAGCACCACCATGGCACCCACCAACACAATGCCGTGGATGAAGTTAGAGCCAGCCATCAACGGTGTATGTAAAATAACCGGCACACGATTAATCACCTCGTAACCGGCAAAGCCCGCCAACATAACAATAAATAGTGCAGCCCAAACGCCTTCTATCATGAGTTTGCCCCTGTCAGAGCCTGACGCACAGACTCATGTTTGATTTCACCGTTGTGCGTTAGCGCACTACCAGCAACCACCTCATCTTGCCAGTTGAATTCGAGTTTGCCATCTTTGTTACCAAACAAAGCAATGAAGTTAAATAGGTTTTTGGCATACATCTCACTGGCATGCACTGGCAGGCTGCTGGCCACTGCCAGTGGACCGTTAACGATGACACCGCCATGGTCTATCGTTTCGCCGGCTTTAGTCAGCTCGCAGTTACCGCCACTTTCCGCCGCCAGATCAACGATCACAGAACCCGCTTTCATAACCTCGACCATTTCTTTTGAGATAAGCTTTGGTGCCGCGCGACCGGGTATCTGCGCAGTCGTAATGACCACATCGGCCTGCGAGACATGCTTGTTCAGCATCTCCTGCTCTTTTATTTTTTCTTCTGCGGTGAGTTCACGCGCATAACCGCCTTCACCCTCGGCATCGAGTTCCAAAGCCACGAACTTAGCGCCCAAGGACTGCACTTGCTCACCCGCTGCCCGGCGCACATCGTAGGCTTCTACCACCGCACCTAAACGGCGTGCAGTGGCTATGGCCTGCAAACCGGCAACGCCCGCGCCCATGATCAAGACTTTGGCCGGGCGAATGGTGCCCGCCGCCGTGGTTAACATAGGAAAGAAACGACCACTGAGCTGGGCACCGATCAACGCAGCGCGGTAACCGGCAATCGTCGCCTGCGAAGACAAGGCATCAATGGACTGGGCACGTGTAATGCGCGGCACCAATTCCATGGCAAATGCGGTGATTTTACGCTCACACAGGGCATTAACGCGGTCTGCACTATGATAGGCGTCCATATAGCCCATGACCGCACCACCTTCTGGCATAGCCTTGATCTCGCCCAGGCTGGGAGGAGCAACTTTGAGCAGCAAATCAGATTGTGCTATGACTTCGCTGGCGCTATCGATCAACTTGGCACCGGCCTCTTCATAAGCAAAATCGACAAAATATGCCGACTTTCCAGCCCCTTTCTCGACCAATACCTGGTAACCGTTTTTGACTAGACGCGCGACCACGTCAGGCACCAAGGCAACGCGGCGCTCACCCATTGCCGTTTCGGCAAGGACACCTAGTCTTACTGACATGTAAATGCCTCCTAAAAAATCGTGCACTTCGAAGTCACCTTCAGCGCGTGCAGACTTCTATTATTGCGTAAAGAATAAAATAATGAAGATGTACGGCCGAGCTATCGCGCCGCAAGACGGCGTGCGCGCCAAGCCCGACACAAAAGCACGCTATAATAGCCAAGCAGCGACAAGTGGGCAACTATTGCCGCTATTCACCGAGACCTGTCTGCTGCTGCCACTATGCCAGGCTAGCCCTGAACGAGCCTACCGCGCGCGCCACAACTGGAGCAACAACGCTAATAAGGGTAATATCGTAAGGTTTTAAAACTTGTTACGACCCTGTGAAAGATGCTGAATATAAGCAATGTAGCTTTGCACACTGAGCTGCATCGCCAGTTTTGCCTAATGTAGCGTAGGCAGATATCTGATGAGGAACCCATGCACGCAACCCTACCCCGACTTGAACACACTGATTTTCCAGCCCTGCACCGCGGGGCGCTAGAGACCGTTCAGATCAATCTCGGTTACCTCTGCAATCTCAGTTGCTTGCATTGCCACGTCAACGCCGGCCCGACACGCAAAGAAATTATGAGCCGCGAGACCATCGATATGGTCTTGCAATATCTCAGGGTGTGTGGTGCTAAAACTATTGATCTGACTGGTGGCGCACCGGAAATGAACCCCGATTTTCGTTATCTCATTAAAGCCGCTTGCGGCCTCGGCCTCAAAGTCATTGATCGCTGCAACCTGACAATCTTGTCCGAGCCAGGTTATGCGGGAGTCGCCGAGTTTCTAGCCGAAAATGATGTCACCGTCGTCGCCTCCTTGCCCTGCTATCTGGAAGACAATGTCGACGCCCAGCGTGGCAAAGGCGTATTTGATGCCAGCATCAAGGGTCTGCAAGCGCTCAATGCGCTCGGCTACGGCAAGGCTGATAGCGATTTAACGCTTGACCTCGTCTACAACCCTCAAGGGGCAACGTTGCCACCACCGCAAAAAGAGCTGGAAGCCGACTACCACCATCATCTTTTTGAGCACTTTGGCATTGTCTTTAACCAGCTCTATACTGTTGCCAATATGCCGATCAAACGCTTTGGCAGCATGCTGGTATCTCAAGGCACCTTCGATGAGTACATGGCGCTGCTGCGTTCTGCACACAATGCGGACAATCTCTCATCTGTCATGTGCAAATCGTTGATCAGCATTGATTGGCAAGGTTACATCTACGACTGTGACTTCAACCAAATGCTGGGGTTGCCCCTATCTAATGAGAAAAAAAGCACCCATATTTCCGAACTGATGGACGATACCTTGTGTCCCGGGGGCACGTTACGAGGCAGAAGTATCGTCGTCAAAAATCATTGTTACGCTTGCACTGCCGGCCAAGGCAGCAGTTGCAGTGGCGCACTCAACGCCGCCTAGCTTTAATCGCCTTATAGATAACTAGTTGATATTATGGAGTTTTTATCATGAATATACAGTCTGCCGTTCTCACCACCTATTCTGAGGGCGCCAAAGAGGTCCAGGCTGAACTCTGCTGCCCGGTCGATTACGACACCAGTTTACTGAAAATGTTACCGCAGGAAATTATTGAAAAAGATTACGGTTGTGGCGACCCATCACGTTATGTACGTGAGGGCGACACCGTCGTCGACCTTGGCAGCGGCGGCGGCAAAATCTGCTATATGGCAGCCCACCTCGCCGGCGAAAGCGGCCAGGTTATCGGTATCGACATGAACGACGACATGCTCTGCCTGGCAAGAAAATACCAAAGCGAAATGGCTGAAAAAATCGGTGCTGATCGGGTTCGCTTTGTCAAAGGCTATATTCAGGACCTGGCGCTCGATCTCGATGCGCTCGATAAATACCTCAGCGAACACCCGGCCAACAGCGCCAATGCCTATCATGACATGCTCGCCTGGCAGGCCAAACAAAAACACGAGGCGCCATTAATTGCTGACAACACTGTCGATTTAGTCATTTCCAACTGCGTGCTCAACCTGGTTAGTGATGCCGAGAAAACACAACTTATTAACGAGATTTTTCGTGTACTCAAACCAGGTGGCCGTATCGCCATCTCTGACATTGTCAGCGATCAAACTGTGCCTGAGCACCTGAAAGCCAACCCAGAGTTGTGGAGCGGCTGTATCTCTGGCGCCTTCCAGGAACAGGAATTTGCCCAAGTCTTTATCGATGCTGGCTTTGTCGGTGCCTGTTATGACAAATGGGATACCACACCCTGGCAGACAGTTGAAGGCATCGAGTTTCGCTCTGTCACACTGACCGCCAGCAAGCCGTTAGCGAATAATAGCCATAGAGCTCATGAGCTGATTTACCAGGGTCCATTCGCACAAGTCTGTGATGATCACGGTAATATATTCATGCGCGGAGAAAAAACTGGCATTAACGCTACCAGCTATGCTGCACTGACCAGCAGTGCCTACCAAAACCAGTTTATCGATTGCAGTCCGTCCTCGGGCAGTACTATAGCAAGCGCGAGCTGTTGTGCCCCGGCTGCCAACGAAAAAAGCGATTGCTGCCAGGCGACACCCTGAGCCGGACTCATTACAAACGCTCCAGCTGCTATGCGTATTGCTCTTATTGTTCCTTGCCTGAACGAGGCAGCACATATTACGACCACCCTCGCACGCTTGCAGACACTGCGTCATAACGGTCATCAAATTATCGTTGTCGACGGCCATAGCGACGACAATACTGCCGCGCTGGCTGCGCCATTGGCAAGCCAGGTGGTCAGTTGTCAGCGCGGCAGGGCACGACAAATGAATCATGGCGCCCAACTGGCCGATGACGCCGATGTATTGCTTTTTTTACATGCCGACACCCGCTTACCTGAAGCTGCTGACAAACTCATCGTCGATAAACTGTCGCAATCAAGCCGACAATGGGGACGATTTGATGTGCGCCTTAGCGGCGAGCAACTCTGCCTACGCCTGGTCGAATTCATGATGAACCAACGCTCGCGTCTTAGCGCTATCGCCACAGGCGATCAAGCCATATTCGTACGACGTGGGTTATTTGAGAAAATCGACGGTTTCCCCGATATCGCGCTGATGGAGGACATCGGCCTGAGTAAACGACTGAAACAGCACTCAAAACCCATACACCTGCCCGAGAAGGTCATTACCTCAAGCCGCCGCTGGGAACAACAAGGTGTCTGGCGCACGATACTGCTTATGTGGCGACTACGGCTGGCCTACTTCTTTGGTGCAGACCCGCAGCAACTCAAACGCCAGTATGACAGTTAAAATGCAGCTTTTTCATTAACACCTATGCCCCCCACTTTATCTACAGCCAATCCGGCCACTATTATTATTTTTGCCAAAGCCCCCGAAGCGGGCAAGGTCAAGACACGCCTCACCACGCAGCTCAGCCCGGCCGCAGCCGCTGCACTGCATCAACAACTGGTGTTGCGGACGCTGGACATGGCCACAGAGGAGCCGGTTGCAACGGTGGAACTATGGTGCGCACCTGATAGTTCGCATCCTTTTTTTCAGTACTGCCGTGAAAACTACCCGTTATCGCTGCATGAGCAGGTCGGCGACGACCTCGGACAACGCATGCATCATGCGCTGGAAAATGTGCTGACGCGAAGTCAATCCTGCCTTATTGTCGGTACCGATTGCCCGCAACTGACTCGTCGGCATCTGGCCGATACCTTTGCTTCACTGGGTACCGGATATGATTGCGTCATCACCCCTGCAACAGACGGTGGCTATGTCATGCTCGGCCTTAAACAAAGTAACGCGGCCTTATTTGACGGCATTCGATGGGGCAGCGCCTCAGTTTATGAGCAGACGCTGGCCCGGCTCGAGTCGCTGGCTTGGCGCTGGCAAGCAAAAACCGCCTTGAATGATGTCGACCATCCTTGCGACCTCGCCCTGCTTGAAGGCATCGATTTGCCTGCACCCATCTCGCCCTAGCATCAAACCCTCAAGCGAAGAGCCATGCAGCTTGATTTTTGGCGGCAATCAATTATAGTGACCGCCTCAAGTTTACTTCTGGTGCTTCAGTCGTTCAGCGCGACCGAAGTTAAACGGGAAGTCGGTGAGTCTAATTTTGGTTAGACAATTCCGACACTGCCCCCGCAACGGTAAGCGAGTTATGCAGGCAATATGTCACTGTGCGCAAGCATGGGAAGGCGCCTGATGATCACACACTCGCGAGTCCGGAGACCGGCCCGAAGTCATTCGTCAGCGACTGTTGCGGAGGGCAACACGAAGCGATAGAGCCACCTCTTTCGTACTTGTTTCCTTCGCGCTCAAACCATGCACGGGTGTGTGCATAAGGAAACAAGAAAAATGAAGCATCGTCTTTTTATCTCACTGATTGCCGGCAATATAGCTTTGGCCGCTATCTCTAGTCCAGTCTACGCCGCTAACGACGCCGTGCAACTAGATAAAATCGTTGTTAGCGCAACACGTACAGCGCAAACTCTTGATCAGACAATAGCGCCAACTATTATTATTGACCGTAAAGATATTGAGCGCAGCCAAGCTGTTGATGCAGCGGATTTATTGCGCTTCCACGCCGGAATTGATATTGGTCGCAATGGCGGATCGGGACAGGCAACATCGGTCTTTATTCGCGGCACGGAAAGCAATCATACTTTGGTGCTTATCGACGGAGTACGTATCAACCCGGGCACCATTGGCGGCGCAGCCATACAAAACATCCACCCGGACTTGATAGAACGTATCGAAATCGTAAAAGGCCCGCGCTCGGTACTTTATGGATCCAATGCTATTGGTGGCGTTATCAACATCATCACGCGGCGCAGCCAAGACCGTGGCAGCCAGGCTTCCGTTCGCTTCTCCAACGGTCGCTACAACACCAAACAAGGCAATACCAGCCTGCACTACAGCGACGAAGCATTACGCCTTGGCCTCGATCTGAATTTAATCAGTAGCGATGGATTCCCTACCAGACAGCAGTCTGATCTTGATCGCGGATACAATAATCGCTCTATCAACGCTTATACAGGTATCAGTACAGACACTGTCGATATAGAATTAAACCATTGGTCATCGAAAGGCAATACCGAGTATCTGAATTTCTCCCTGTCGCCACTCGACCAGGATCAAATCAACAGTGTAACGACACTTAAACTTGAACTTGCAGCCAGTGATTTTTTTGATTCAACACTAAAACTCAGCAAAATTAAAGACGATATCGACCAAAATCAGAGCAACGATTTTGTCAAAACTGATGCCAACATATTAGACTGGCAGAACAACTTTGCTATCGGCAATATACAGATGCTGACCGCCGGGGTGGTGCTATCGCGCGAAAATAACCAAGCGCTTTCCTTTGGTAGTGCCTTTAACCAGGATACCGACACTGACGATCTTTATATCCAGGATCAAATCACCGTGGGCAACCATCAACTCATACTCGGTGTGCGTCATACAGAACATAGCGATTTTGGCGGTGAATTTACCTGGAGCACTGAGTACGGTATCCAGATAAATCCAAGTACACGCATCAGCGCCAGTGCCGGAACGGCATTTCGCGCACCAGATGCCACAGATCGCTTTGGTTTTGGCGGTAATACCAACCTTGACCCGGAACGTTCGCGCAACATCGAGATTGGCATGAAACATCGAATAAACGCTGGGCACTCGTTGCGTATAGGCGCTTTCCGTAACAAAATCAGTGACCTCATAAGTTTTATCGACCCCGACGGCTTTGGTGTCGGTGTAGCCGGCACTAACATCAATGTTGACGAGGCGACCATTGAAGGCTTAGAGCTTGGCTGCCAAGGCAATCAGGGTAATTGGAATTACTCTGTTGATGCCATTATTCAAAACCCTCTCAACGATGACACCAATCGTGTCCTGGCGCGCCGCGCAAAACGCAGTTTAAGTGCGCAAGTCGATTACAATGTCGGTAAATTTCAGTTAGGCGGCGACTTTTTATTGACCAGTCGGCGCAATGACTCCGACTTCAGTAGCAACGAGAATGCTGGTTACTTGCTCGTCAACACTGGCGCCACTTATCGAATAACAACAGAATATGCTATCAGTCTTAAAGTCGAGAACCTATTTGATAAAGAATATGAATTGGCGGATAATTTTAATACTGCAGGCCGAGGCCTATTTTTTGAGTTTCGCTACTCACCGGCAACATAACTAGCACTACGGGTCTTTCCCCCACATCGATGGCAAACCGACTTACCAAAATCTATACTTGTACCGGTGACGACGGCAGCACCGGTCTTGGTGACGGTACGCGTGTCAGTAAGGATCATATACGCGTCGATTGTTACGGGTCTGTAGATGAAACCAATGCTTTGATCGGCGTGGTGCTAACTTACAGCATTGCTGACAATGTGCAGAAATGTTTATCGCTGATACAACACCGTTTGTTTGATTTGGGTGGCGAACTATGTATTCCTGGCCATACGATGCTGACGCCAGAACATGTCAAGCAACTTGAGCACCAAATTGATGCGTTTAACGAAGCGCTGCCCCCGCTAAAGGAATTTATTCTCCCCGGAGGCAGCGCCGCTGCCGCACATTGCCATGTTGCACGTGCCGTCTGTCGACGCAGTGAACGTTCCTTGGTTACGCTAAGCAGGAAAGAGCCGGTCAACCCTCATGCGCTGCGCTATTTGAATCGCTTATCTGATTTGCTCTTTGTCATTGCGCGTATATTGACGCGATCCGAAGGTCGTGACGAAATTTATTGGCAAAGAGAACAGTGACCTAAAGAACCATGAGAAAATTGCATACCAAGGCTGTTTTACCTTCCTAGCCGCTTCAGCTCCGACTAAGCAGCCATTATCCCTGGTGAAACAGCAAGTTTGCAGGCGAGCCTGGCGTAAACTGTAGGCGCGTTATTGCGGCGTTGCTAACTTTTATACGAAACATATTTTCAATAGGTGAACCCAGCGCATAGCTGATTGCGGCACGAATCACACCAGCGTGCGCAATGACTAAAACATGCTGTCCTGAGTAGCCACTCACCACATCGTCAATGGCAGCTCTGATGCGTTGCAGAAAATCGGTAAGCGCTTCTGCACCCTGCGGCCGGTTTGCAATCGGGTCACTAAAAAAGCGTTGCAGAATATGTGGGTCATCGGCGCGCAACTGATCACGCGTCATACCTTCCCAGACACCAAAACCAATTTCCTTGAAACGATCGTCAGTCACCAGCGACAAGCCATGAGCGCATGCCAATTCTTCGGCGAATGCGCAGCAACGAATCAAGGGCGAAGTGATGATGCTTTGCCAGGGGGGATCGTCCGGCACCGCATTGTGCATTTGCTGCCAGCCCAAATCGCTCAGCGGATCGTCGATCTGGCCGCGATAACGACTGCCACCGACCGGTTCACCGTGGCGCATCAGATCAATAATCGTCGCTGCCGCCATCGCTAAAGGATACTCTCGATCAACACGAGCAAGTGCTGGCAGGCTAATGGAGGCGACACTAGGACCAACCCCACATGGTTAACAATGCTATAACAACTAACCAAATAACAATCGCACGAAAACTGAGTCTATGCGCACTATCAATATGGCCATGCCAGTCGGCGGGGTCATCGACCTCGACACCGTCGCGACAAGTGCGAAACTGCAATGCACTTATGCCGGTTTCTACCAGTAAACGGCGGTTACCGGTAATCCAGTCGTGGGTCCAACGTGAAGTGTTGCGACGCCAGCATTCAAACACGTCGATGAAACTGCCGGCAAGTGCGTAGGCGACGGCGGTCAGGCGTGCCGGAATCCAGGCTAGTATACCGTGCAAAATACGTGCGCTTTCGGCTACTGGCACAAATGATTCACCTTCCTTAAATAAATCGTCGCGTAGTACGGATGACATGCGGAACAAGACCGCGCCTATCGGGCCTAATACGACGAACCAGAAAATAACCCCTAATAAGCGTTCGTTGTTGCCGACCAATACACCATCCAGTACAGCCCGATGCAAGCCATGCTCATCACCACTACGTATTTTATTATGCGTGATAATGGTACTGGCATACTGAAAAGCTGCTTTTTCGTTGCCCGCATCACAGGCGGCGATATAGTGTTTCAGCTGACGGTGCAGATTCATCGGGCCAAAGCTGTAGACCAAGATCACTACTGAGAAAACCAAGTAGGCCAAGCTATTCCATTCAGCAATCCTTGCTTGCAAAAAACCGACTATAAGCACCGGTACCAGCAAGATAAGCAACAAACCAAGCACACCACCACCGGTGGCAAAAATTTTCGAATGCTTGACAGAAAAGTCGATAATACGCTGTAGCCAGCGATATTCCCTGACCTCATCAATAGACGGCGCAAAACGCTCAACAAGCAAAGACAGCAGTATCGCGATCAGATTCATAAGCCCCTCGTCCTTTTTACATGTTAGCGTTATTGGGTCAGGCGCCAAACCCACACTAGTCGCGACGTAACAGGGCGCGAAAACAAGCCCAATCAAAGGCTGGGCCTGGGTCTGTCTTGCGTTGAGGCGCAATATCGCAATGTCCCACGATACGGTCTGCGCTGATGGCAGGATAGCGCGACTGTATGTCCAGTGTCACCTCGGCTAACTGGCGGTACTGGGCCTCCTCGTAAGGTTCATCGTCACAACCCTCGAGTTCAATACCAATCGAAAAGTCATTGCAGCGATTACGGCCTTTAAAACATGATTGCCCGGCATGCCAGGCGCGCCGGTCAAATGATACATACTGGCGCACCTCACCATCACGAAGAATTAATAGATGAGACGATACCCTTAGCGATGCAATCTCCCTAAAATAAGGATGCACACTGGCATCGAGCCGGTTACAAAACAAGTCGTCCACCCACGGCCCTCCATATTCGCCCGGTGGCAGGCTAATATTATGCACCACTAGCAAGCTCGGCTCACATTGTGGTGGACGCTCGTCGTAATTGGGGCTGTTAACACATACAGCCCTGCTCAACCAGCCATTTTGATCAATACATGACATCTCTTACCAGCTATTCTCTGAACTCAAGTGTTTGATTTGCATACCTTAACGCCGTCATAATACAGCATGCGACGGCAAGGCAAGTGACTTTAATAAATGCCTTGCAAGGCTCGCCACTATGCCGCAATCACACTTGGGGAACAGCTCGCTACAGATAGTTTTATCGGGCCATCAATAAAATTCTTCGACTCACCCTCTAAGCCACGTATAATGCGCCTCATTTTGTCCGGAGAATTCCTTTGAGCGAACAGCGACGCAACATCGCCATCGTAGCCCACGTTGACCATGGTAAAACCACCCTGGTCGATTGCTTGCTACAGCAGTCTGGCACCTTTGATGAGCGCAAACCTAGCACCGAGCGCGTTATGGACAGTAATGATCTCGAAAAAGAGCGTGGTATTACTATCCTGTCGAAAAACACGGCCATCCAATGGGGCGATTACAAAATCAACATTGTTGACACCCCAGGACATGCTGATTTTGGTGGTGAAGTTGAGCGTGTGCTATCGATGGTGGACGCTGTTGTCTTGCTGGTCGATGCCGTGGATGGCCCCATGCCGCAGACGCGCTTTGTCACTCAAAAGGCCTTTGCCCAGGGTCTCAAGCCCATTGTCGTGGTCAACAAAATCGACCGCCCCGGTGCTCGCCCTGACTGGGTCGTCGACCAAACCTTTGAATTATTTGACCAACTCGGCGCAACCGACGAGCAGCTCGATTTCCCTATCGTCTACACCTCTGCGATTGGTGGTTATGCCACTTTGGATGCCGACAATATCGACACCGACGGTAATATGGACCCGTTGTTCGAGGCGATTCGTGATCATGTCCCGGCACCCGACGTCAATGCCGATGGCCCGTTCCAGATGCAAATCAGCTCACTCGATTACTCCAGCTATGTCGGCGTCATCGGTATCGGTCGTATCAGCCGCGGCGGCATCAAGACCAACACACCCATTGTCGTGATCGACTCTGAAGGCAAGACACGTAGTGCACGTATTACGCAGGTGCTCGGCTTTCTCGGCCTGGAACGCGTCGAGACTAAACGCGCCGAGGCAGGCGACATCATTGCCATTACCGGCGTGGAAAACATCCGCATTTCTGACACCTTATGCGACCCGGAAACGCCCGGGGCACTACATGCTCTCAGCGTTGACGAACCCACTATTTCCATGAGCTTTCACGTCAATAATTCCCCCTTTGCCGGCCGTGAAGGCAAATACGTTACCAGCCGCCAATTGCATGAACGTTTCGACAAAGAGTTGATTCACAACGTCGCGCTGCGAGTTGAAAACACCCCTGACGCCAACGTATTTCTGGTCTCTGGTCGCGGCGAGCTACACCTTTCCATTCTTATTGAAACCATGCGCCGCGAAGGCTTCGAACTGGCCATTGGCCGGCCCCAGGTGATCACCAAGGAAATCGACGGCGTCATCCAGGAACCGTGGGAACAGCTGACAGTCGATGTCGAAGACACTGCTCAGGGTGCCATCATGGAAAAGCTCGGCGAGCGTGGCGGCAATCTGCGCAATATGGTACCCGATAGCAATGGCCGTGTGCGCCTGGAATACGAAATCCCGGCACGCGGTCTCATCGGTTTTCGCACCGAATTTATGACTGCCACTTCCGGTACCGGCCTGCTGTACCACAGCTTTGAACGCTATGCGCCAGCAAAGGCTGGCACGCTAGCACAACGCCAACGCGGTGTACTGATCTCTAACGGCAGCGGTAAAAGTGCAGGTTACGCCTTATTTGCGTTACAAGAGCGTGGCCGCCTCTTTATCGGCCATGGCGAGGATTTATATGAAGGCCAAATCATCGGTATTCATTCACGTAATAACGACCTCACCGTAAATCCACTCAAAGGCAAACAGCTAACCAATGTGCGCGCCTCGGGCACCGATGACAATATCGTGCTGACTCCACCCATTCGCTTCGATCTCGAACAAGCACTCGAATTTATCGACGATGACGAGCTGGTTGAAGTCACCCCCAAGGCGATTCGTATTCGCAAAAAGTTCTTGCTCGAGAACGAGCGCAAGCGTGCCGGCAGAACAAAAGCCGCGTCTTGAGTATTTTCTCTGGATAACACTCCTAACACTCGATAACAGCGCGCTGCAAGATGTGAAATAGATCACAACTATTTAACTTTTATAATATTTGTGTAACATTTTGCATTGATCTTTTCACCCACCTTCACTAACATTTCTACTCGCCAGCACCCAAACTGGGTGCTGTCAACAATCTGAAGCGCATCGCCGCCAATATGGCCATGCACAAACCTTAGCTAAAGGACTAGCCTATTTTTCTATTGATTCGAACTCTGATTTGACGAGACATCGCCTTGATGCAATGGCGGGGACAACTATTGTCCAAAATTTATTCATTTCAGTTTTCATAAATCTCTTAACAACAAACCGTAACAGGAGACGGCGCACCAAGAGCAAGGACAGCACTGTAACGGTACATCGCTTAACCAAAGATCACACAGGAGTGAGTCATGTCGAAGAAAAAAACACTGGGTCAATTTATCAAACATCTTAAAAAGAATGAACGCCATATTGATTCAGCGATTACTGATGGTTTAAAAGGGAACCGGCGCCAAGCACTAGCGACCATGGGCGCGATCGGTGCAACGGGTCTTGGTATGATGTTGCCAGGAGCAGCCAACGCAATTACCGTTGGCCCCTTGTCACCTGCCGCCCGGCGCGATCAGGCGCTTTGGATTCGCACCGAAGAGGCGCTGCGCAACGCCCAGGAAACTTCATTGCAAATTCAGCCTACTAACGGCGATGAAGAACAGTACGCAAACAGAATCGGTAATTACACTAAAGGGCTTGCTCATAATGTGGCAGACGGCGCGGTCAGCAACCCGGCCGACTACACTACCCTGGTGCGCGGTCTGGCCAGAGCGTCGCAGTCCGATCTGGATCTAGTGCCATTAGCCGGCAGCCGTAAACTAGTCAGCCCATTAGGTGGCTGGGCCTTTGAAATTGAAGGCGGTGATGGCCCGACATTCGCCGTTCCCACTCCGCCCAAATTCAACAGCCGCGAGCAGGCTGCTGAAATTGCCGAAAACTACTGGATGGCCTTGCTGCGCGATGTCAACTTTGACCAATATCGCAATAGTGCGCTGGCGCAACAGGCCGCCGATGACCTAAATCAGTTCGGTACCGACTTCAAGGGGCCAAAAAACGGGCAAGGCCTGGTGACGCCACGCTTGCTATTCCGCGGCACGCTGCCAGGGGATAAAACCGGCCCATGGCTGTCGCAGTTCTGGTTCCATCCCGTACCGTTTGGCGCTAACCCCATCGATGTCCGCATCCGCACACCGCAAGCCGGCATTGATTTCGGTACTAACTGGAACGATTATATCCAGATCCAGAATGGTAATATCCCAACGCCAGCACCTGCATTTGAAACCGAGCAGCTCTATTTGCGTAATGGTCGCGGCATGAGCGAATGGGTGCACGTCGATGTCCTGTATCAAGCCTACCTTATGGCGATGTTGTCACTGGAAGCCATGGGCGCACCGGTTGATGCCGGTAATCCGTACAATTCCAGCGCCACTCAGGAAGGTTTTTCTACCTTTGGTATTGGTCATATTGCGACACTGGTGGCGGAAGTCACCACGCGGGCATTGCATGCTGCCTGGTTCCAGAAGTGGTTTGCTCACCGCCGTTTGCGCCCTGAGGCCCAGGCAGGCGCAATTCATGCCAACCTTAATCGCGGGGCCAACTTCGATATTCATCCGGAAATTCTGAATTCGATCAACTCAGCCAGCCGACTCGGTGGTGCCTTGCCCGGCGGTAACGCATTGCTGCCACTGGCCTTTGAAGAAGGTTCACCAATGCATCCGGCCTATACCGCAGGTCACGCTACTGTGGCCGGAGCTTGTGTCACCATCCTTAAGGCCTGGTATGACGAATCCTATGTCATTCCAAACCCATTGCGTGCCAGCAACAATGGCAAAAAAGTGGTGCCGTGGAACGGCAGCGCACAATTGACTGTCGGTGGCGAACTGAACAAAATCGCTTCCAACGTATCTAATTCACGTAATATCGCTGGCGTTCATTGGCGCACTGATTCGGTGGCATCGCTTAATCTGGGCGAGGCGGTTGCCATACAGCTGCTGCGCGAACATCGGGCCACGTTTGCTGAAGACTTTAATGGCTTCAATCTCACCAAGTTTGACGGCACTACAGTGACAGTGTAACGCGACAGCCAGGAGACAATAAATGAAGTATAAACAAATCTTGCTCGGCTGCTTGCTCGCTTTCTCGACGCTGGCCTGTGCCAACAGCGATCAAGCCGATGTTAGCGACACCCAAGCTGCGAGCAAAGACAACGCTGTAGCCGCAAATCAGGTACTACGCCGCAATGCCGATGGTGAACGCATTCTGAAACGATCAGCGCTTGACCCCCATTCCTTTCGGGAGGTTGAAGTCGGCGAAATGTGTGGTAAGAAAGACCGCAACGGGGTCAACTTGATCTGTCATGCCAGTGCCAGCTGCATGGGCATCTCGGACGAAGAACCCGGTATTTGTGTTGCCGGCCCACGTGCCAGAAAAACAAATTAGCGCTTAATTTGCGAGCTCAACTTAAGCCGCTGCTGGTTAATCCGGTAGCGGTTTTTTATACCTAAGCTATCAACGTCACGCAATCAATACGGTTGCTTACACTGACATGAAAGGAATACAAGGTTGGTGCCGGAGATAGGAGCATGGCCTGCGGCCACCCATCCAATATACTTTGAGGTTGGGCCGCCGTCGCACGCTCCGACTTTCCAAAACGACTGCGTCGTTTTGGTCGAACCTAAGGTTTTTCTCCCTATGACAAACCCCACCATACAAAAGCCCGCCGTTGGGCGGGCTTTTGTATGGTGCCGGAGATAGGAGTCGAACCTACGACCTTCTCATTACGAATGAGCTGCTCTACCAACTGAGCTACACCGGCAACTAAACTTAACTTTTCCTAACCCTCCATAGCGCCATGTCAGCGCTTTTTTTAATACCCGCCTAGGTATTCGCTAACCGCGAAATGACATAAGGTCGTTTCGGTTCATCTCACCCAAAGAGCTACACCGGCAAATAAAACAGGGGATTTTAGAAAATCATCGGGATATTATTCGAAAGAGATTATAAAGTGTTAATCAAGTGCGGTAAATCAGCTTCAGTCCAAAATATAATCCGCACTATCGATAGCTGGCTCAACTCCCTCGACCAGGTCAGTCACAATTTGTGCTGACGCGGGTGCCATAGCAATACCATTACGAAAGTGGCCACAGTTTACGTAGAGATTATGATACTCGCTAGAACGGCTGATCACCGGCACTCCACCATGAGAGCCTGGCCTAAGTCCCGCCCAATGCCCAACAATAGATGTTTCTTCCAGACTCGGTAGTAAGCTCTGCGCACAGGCGCTCAATTGCGTCAAGGCTGCCTGGGTCGTTGTACAATCAAAGCCCACAGCTTCAACCGTGCTACCACAAAGAATATGACCATCCTGACGTGGAATAAGATAGCCGCCATCAGCTACGACAATACGTGATAATAGCCTAGGTTGCGCCTTGTACAACAACATCTCACCACGCATAGGTTGCACTTGCTTGCGTGCCAGCTCTGGCAACAGCTGTGCCGACCAGGCACCCGCTGCTAATATCACATGGTCAGTTACCAATGTGTTATGCGCTGTCTTGACCGCTACCACCTGCTGGCCTCGCGTCACTATCTCGCCAACCTGGCAAGCCTCTTGAATTTCTACCCCCAAGCCGCGTAACGACAATTCCAATGCCTTGATTAAACGCGGGTTGCGGATTTGAGCTACCTCAGGCAAACACACTGCCGCTGGCATTTTTTCCTCGATTGTCACACCAGGCAGTAGTTTTACGAGCTGATCCGGCGATAACACCTCGGCACGAAGCCCTGCTTTGGCCGACCAGGCACAGGCAGCTTCAGTATTTGATGTCGTCACCACCATGCCTGATTGGCACCATTGCACATCAACAGCTGTTTCGGCCTTCAACTCGTCGGCCAGCACAGGATAGTAATGGTGTCCCCAGAGAATCAGGCGGTTGACAGCAGCCACCGTTTGCCATGGCACTAATGCCGATAAAATGCCACCGCCCGCCCACGACGACTGCGCGCCAAGCTGGCCGCGTTCCAACAAGGTGACGCGGGCACCGCGCAACGCCAAAGCGCGGGCACTCAGCATACCGATTGCACCACCACCAATTATTACGACATCAGACATCACAATGCTCATGGGGAAAAATCTTTGTGCATCATACGCGAACCAGAGTCAATGCGTCATTTTTTTGGCAAACGAATTATTTCAACCGCTTATCGGAAGAACCATCATCTCTGTCGGTCAAAGTGTCGAAATTTTTGACACTTTTGATCGCATAGGCTTAACTAGCATCATGCGTAGAATGAATAACGGTTTTACCCTGATCGAGTTGCTGATTACCTTGGTGATTGCAACCATTCTGGTCACAATAGCGGTTCCCAATTTTAGCGGTTTGATGCAAAACAACCGTCTCGTTGCGCAAACAAACAGCCTAATCACCGATCTCAACTATGCCCGTAGCGAAGCCATCAAACGTGGCGCCTCGATCTCGGTTACCGCAGAAGATAGAGAATGGACTAATGGCTGGACCATTACATTGCAGGGCGCAGCGGATACCGATTTTCTGCGCCGATCTTCAGCCGTGCAAAAAGGTCTGTCCATCGCATCAGATACCGGCGATACAATCGAATTTTCAGCCAGCGGCAACATTGCTGGCATCGATGTGGCCCCACTCGAGCTGACAATATGCGATTCACGTGGCAACGGTTATGGTCGTATCATCAGCATTGAAGCCACTGGCCGCCTAGCGATTACAAAAGCAACTGACTGCGCTTAGCCTCTATGGACAAAAAAAAACATCACACCGGCTTCACACTGTTAGAAGTTCTTGTCGCACTATTGGTACTATCAGTCGGCTTGTTAGGCCTTGCCAGCTTGCAAACACGTGGGCTCGCCACTGGACATAATGCCTATCTACGTAGTCAAGCCGTTCTACTCACCCGTGATATTGCTGAACGTATTCGCGCTAATAATAACTACGTGCTTGCCACAAAGGATGCCGTCACCACCGAATACTCGGTGAGTTATGAGCGTGAATACGGCAATACAAACTGTGTGGACAACCCTTGCACGCCGACAGAAATGGCGCGCTTTGATGTCGATCAATGGCTCAGCGCTCTCGCCGGCACACTCCCAGCTGGTGACGGCCAAATCACTAAAAATGAGCTTAACTATCAAATCACGGTACGCTGGGACACTCGACGCAGCGGTGATATCGACGATTTCAAGTCCTATACGCTCAACTTGAGCATGAGGTCGTAAACGATGACCGTCCCGCGATTAACCCGACCTAATAACGCAGGCTTTAGTCTGGTCGAACTCATGGTTGCCATCAGCATCAGTCTGGTCTTGTTGATTGGTCTAATCCAGGTGTTTATCAGCTCCAAACGCAGTTATAACATCCAAAACAGTATTGCCCGTATGCAGGAAAATGGCCGTTATGCCGTAGAGTTATTGAACAAGGATTTGCGTTCTGCAGGCTATATGGGGGGGAATGCTGATGTTACAACGATAGGTGGCAACTCTGCCCCCGTAGAGCCTGATGGCAACTGTGTCGGCAGTAGTGACACTCAGTGGGGCAGAATGGTCGCTCGTGGCGTATTCGGACTGAATGACACACTGACGGGCTATAACTGTATTAACGCTGCTGGCAGCACGCCACAACCAGGAGAGTACCTCGCCGGTGACATTCTTACCGTGCGCTACGCTAAACCCACCAGTCTAATTTCCGCCGACCCGGTTAATAGTCGCGGTTACTATTTAAAAAGCTCGCCAATGGATGGTCAAATTGAACTGGTAAATAGCACATCGGTAGCCATCGACTCATTTTTTGGTACACTGACTGATACACCGGCCACCTATAACAAACTAGAGTCTTATACCTACTATAGTGGGTTTCAGCAAGCTGACTGCAATGGCAATGCAATCGGAGTTCCCACACTTTACCGATTGGGACTGGACACCAACGGTACGCCTCGAGCGCAGGAGATGGTGCGTGGCGTTGAGAACCTGCAAGTGCAATACGGTGAAGACAGCAATAATAATGGCTCACCCGATCAGTACAAGAATGCCGATGACGTCACTGACTGGACAATGATTAAATCGGTTCGCCTGTGGCTATTGCTTCGTGATGAATGCCCAAGCAGCGGCTATGTCAACCAAAACACCTATGTGATGGGCGACTTTGGCGAGGAAAATAACCCGCCGGGCTTTACTCCAAATGATAACTTTCGCCGTCACCTTTATACCACCACTGTAATGTTACGTAATAACGAGGCGATTTAAATGTATTATCAAGTTTACAGTGCCAAAACCCAGCGCGGTGCCGCCCTGATCATCAGTCTGCTGATCTTAACGGTCATGACCCTGATCGGCATCACCGCCATGAGCCAGTCCGGCCTAGAAACATTGATGGCGGGCAACTTGCAATTGCAAACCAGTTCAATGGCTGGTGCAGAAAACGCCCTCAGTCAATCTGAAAAAAACATCAATGACATCGTCAGTGATAACGCAGTGTTTGATTTTGATGACAATACTGATGGTTTTTACCGTTTTGATCGTGGTAACCCGACAAACAATATTGACCCGGTAGCGCAAATCCAGTCCAACAGCGGTTTTGAAATTCTGCTCAATAGCTCGCCACCGCAACGTTACATCGTTGAATACCTGGGGCCGCGTGTTATACCGGGCGAATCCATTGTTATTGGTCGTGAGACCCCGCGCGCAGGCGGTGAAATTCATTTGTTTCGTAATACCGCCTTAAGTTTCAATAACGATGGTGGTAGCCGGCGCCTCGTCCAGTCTCTCTTTGTCACTGGCGAGGCACCGTAGTGCTTTCGCGCATGTCTATCTCTTGCCCAGCATACCGTGTGTTACTGGTATCTGTGAGCGCTGTACTGCTATCCCAGCTAGCTTATTCGGCACCACGCTTTGACCCGGCTAACGAGCCACAAGCCTGGATTGCACCTATCGCGCTGTCCAATAATGACTTAAGACCCGTTCCCGGTCTGCGACCTGATGGCGGTGCGCAAGGCTTTCGTCCCTGGTTTGAAAACGGCGCCTGGCAAGGTGATCTCATCGAACTCGATATCAATGCCACCGGCGAGGTCAGCTCGACCGTTGACCTCGGCCCTACCGTCCCTGAAACAACTGCAGACGGCAATTGGTCGGCGCGTATCCGTTTCAATCAGGTGGCCGCCAATAACCCCGATTTCTGGCAAGACGGGAGCCGTAAAATTATTATCGGCACAGGCAACGGACGCGATGCCGTGCCGTTTCGCTTTGACGCATTGAGCGCCGCGCAACAGCAGGCCATTCTCAGTAATGCACAAATCAGCGATGGTGAACGCATAGTGAATTTTATTCGCGGTGACCGTAGTCATGAGCGCTCCCCCGAAAACACCAGCGGCGAACTGCGACGCCGTTTGAACATCCTCGGTGACATCATCCACTCACCACCAAAATATGTTGCTGCACCGAACCAGGTCTTTAACTTTGATGGTTATTCGAGCTTTGCCAACGCCCATCGTAACCGTCCTGCCCGTGTCTATGTGGGTGCCAACGACGGCATGCTGCATGCGTTTGATGCCGCAACAGGCGATGAGGTTTTTGCCTACATTCCCTCAATGGTGACTGCCAAACTGGGAAATTTAACCCGTCTGCCTTATACGCACACCTATTTCGTCGATGGCCAAATCACCACTGGCGACGTTTTCTTTGATGGCGCATGGCATACCGTACTAGTCGGCGGCCTGGGCGCAGGTGGGCGTGGTTTTTTCGCATTGGATATCACCGACGCCGAGGTTGCCTCAGAGGCATCGCTCAGCAACCGCTTGCTGTGGGAGCTTGATGCCAGTGATAACGACATCGGTTTTAGCTACAGCCGCCCCACCATTGCCCGGTTAAATGATGGCCGCTGGTATGCTGTGATGGGCAATGGTTATAACAGCGTCAACAGTAAGGCCAAACTGCTCATTGTGGATATTGAGGATGGTGATGTAGTCGAGTTGGAGACTGATAATAGTGGCAATGAAAATAGTCCTAATGGATTATCAAGCCCTGCTCTTATAGATACCAACAGCGACGGTACAGCCGACGCCGCTTACGCCGGCGATATCAATGGCAATCTGTGGAAATTTGACCTTAGCAGTGATGTCGCCGGGCAATGGCAAGTTGCATTCAACGGCCAACCTCTCTTGGCTTTGGGTGACGATCAGCCCATCATCATCCCACCCGATGTTGTACCGAATAATGCAATAGATGGATTCTTCGTTTATGTCGGCACTGGCCGTGCGTTCACGGTCGCCGATCTCGATAACCGGGATGTACAAAGCCTCTACGGTGTCATTGATAATCTGCAACCACCAGGCGAGCTGAACGCGATCGATCAGACCACCACCGAGTCGGTGTTTCCTGTGCCGCTACAAGTCGTTAGGACATCCACCTTCTACCCACTTAATCCCATTGGCGACAATCCCAACCGTGCCTGGCGCGTCAACAAGCCCGCTGGCGAACGTTTTTTGACGGAACTGCAAACTCGCGCCAGCCGCGTGCAGGCACTGACCTTTAACCCGGTCATAAGCCCTAATGAAAACTGGTTGACGCAACCTGCATTTGATACCGGCGGCGCACCCGTCAACACCATTCTTGATCTCAATGGTAGAGACGGTTTAGGCATCGATGATCATGTTGATGGTGATGGTGACGGGGCCATCACCAATGCCCAGGGCGATA
This sequence comes from Gammaproteobacteria bacterium, assembly GCA_015492075.1. GTDB lineage: Bacteria > Pseudomonadota > Gammaproteobacteria. Next base: position 39,201 of record WGFU01000022.1, on the reverse strand, counting down.
TTCCCATGGGTTTGTTATTGGGCCAAGGCATCCGTTCGCGGCCAACCATTGTTGTCATCAATGCTGAAGTCGATAGCGCATTGATTAATGGTCTGTTCGTCTCAGCGCTCAACGAGTGTCCGCAACGTTTTCAGGATATTTGCCTGGGCCGATTCACCAATACCGATGAGATCAATGACCGTCTTGATGAATTACGACGCCAAATCGGCAGCCTCAATGCCAATATCAATCTGCTACAAGCCGAGCTTGACGACCTGCGTAGAGAGCAGCAAGCGCTGAATCAACAACTCGCGGCCTTGCTGGCCGAACAAGACCCGGATCAAAACAGCATCGACGGTATACAACAACAACTTGATACCCTGGCGCAAACTATCAGCAGCACCCAACGCCACTTAAATAACACTAGGCGAGAACGTAACAATCTTAGAAAACAACGCGAACAGGCTATCGAATTTCGCAATGCGCTGGAGGAAGATAGCCGTCAGCGTGAAGCGGGGGGGGATCGCGATATCAACGATATCGCCGTATCAGGAATACGTAGCCTCGGACCCAATTTTTCCTTGGGCCGCCGTTCCTGGGTAGAACTGGAGCCATAAGCTGAACATGCGTGCAGATAAGAGAAATGGCTTCACCCTCATTGAAGTGTTAATTGTCGTCGCCATTGTGGGGATTTTGGCGGCCATCGCTTATCCCAGCTACGTCGACCAGGTGAACAAAGTACGGCGCGCCGACGCCCAAGCGGCGCTGGTTGAACTCGCCGCAAGATTGCAAGAATACTATGTCGACCAATCACCGCCTAGCTATGCTGGGGCAAGCCTGACGGGTGACGATGCCATATTTCCTAATGAAGCGCCGCTGGAAGGCGACCGAAAATATTATGACCTTCTTTTAATCGGCGACCCTACAGCCGCTAATTTTCAAATTGCCGCCCAGCCCAAGAGCGATGGGCCAATGGCCGGAGACTTCGAATTTCGCCTCGATTCCCGTGGCAACCGCCAGCACCGCAAAGGCTCGGCCGCTTTCATCGAAGGCTGGCCCTAGTACATACAATCATCGTCAAGCCGTTTCAACACGTACCGATTGCAGCACCTTGGGCAAAGAGAAACTGATGGTTTCCTTACGGCCATCCTGGTTTTCAACTGACTCAGCGCCCCATTCCCGCAAACGCGCAACCACATTCTGCACCAGGACTTCAGGGGCTGAAGCACCAGCGGTAATGCCAACCACTTGCTTGCCTTCCAGCCATTCTCGTTTGACATCTTCATGGCCATCAATTAAATAGGCTTCGACTTTATCCAAACTCGCCATTTCTTTAAGACGGTTGGAATTGGAACTGTTTTTTGAACCCACCACCAGAACCAGGTCACTGCTCTTCGCCAACGCCTTAACAGAGTCCTGGCGGTTTTGCGTGGCATAACAAATATCGTCTTTACGTGGACCGGTAATATGGGGGAAGCGCTGACGCAGGGCATCGATAATATCGGCTGTGTCGTCAACCGATAAGGTGGTCTGCGTCACAAATGCCAGGGTATCAGGGTTTTTTACAGATAGGTTTTTTACATCATCTGCCGCTTCAACCAAATACATACCACCGGTATCCGTACGGCGATACTGGCCCATGGTACCGACCACCTCGGGGTGGCCTTCATGACCGATCAAAATGCACTCGCGCCCTTCCTTCTCATAGCGAGCCACTTCGATATGAACTTTTGTAACCAAAGGGCAAATGGCATCAAATACTCGCAAATGACGCCGCTTTGCCTCTTCACGCACCGCTGTCGCGACACCGTGCGCACTAAAAATAACCGTAGCGCCGTCTGGCACCTCATCGAGCTCTTCGACAAAGACAACGCCTTTTTCACGCAGTCCTGCCACTACATAACGATTATGCACCACCTCATGACGCACGTAGATAGGTGCATCGTACAAGGCAAGCACCCGCTCAACGATATCGATGGCACGATCGACGCCGGCGCAAAACCCACGTGGATTGGCAAGAATAATTTTCACTCTACTTTCGGGCCTGTCAACACTATAAACATGGCAGCGACGGCAACCATTTTTTTGCAGGGCAAGGCGCAGTAAGCGCTGTGTACTTGCGCCCACAAGCGAGATGCAACGCAGTACTGCGAAAAAATGGCTCCGTCCCGTCGGGTTACCTGCCAAATCAGGCCATGCAACGTTGCTCGTCGTTCATTTAGCACCACTAAATCTCTCTCCTCGCGCCTCGCCTAAAGCGCCTACTGTTCGCGCCTGGCCTGATTTGGCACGGCAACGCTATCATATTTATAGTGTTGACAAGCCCTGATCAAGCTAATCTTTTTTATCAGTGGATTCATGCTTGCCAAACAAAGTATCCCAAATCAGAAGAATAGCACCAAGCGTAATGGCAGAGTCGGCAACATTAAAAGCGGGCCAGTGCGCCGTTTGATAGTACACATCCACAAAATCAACGACATGGCCGAGTCGCATACGATCAATGACGTTGCCAAGCGCGCCGCCGAGGACAAAACCCAGACCAGTGGCGAGCAGTTTTTCATGCTGCAACAAACGCCACAACCACACTATCAGGAAAACACTGACAACAATGGCAAACAGGGATAGCAACCAACGCCCCGCATCGCCTGATTCATCAAACATGCTAAAGGCAACGCCGGGGTTATAGGCCAAGGTCATATTCAAACCAGGCAAAACCGTTACCGGTTCATAAAGCTTCAAGGCGTTTAAAGCCCATACCTTTGTGATTTGATCTAAGACTATCACTACCATAGCAACAACGATGCCGAGCTTGAACGGGGATCTCATAGCGTGTGTCACTAAGCGAACCGGCGCGATTCACCGGTGCCATCAATATTATCGACACAACGCCGACACAGCCGTGGATGTTGCTCACTGCTGCCAATATCGCTACGGCGCTGCCAACAGCGCTCACATTTATCATGCCTGGACGCCAGCGCGTGAATTTTTAGTGGGACGCTGTCAATACTCGCTTCGACCGCAGCAGCGGGCGCCGCATCCAGCGCTGAAACCGATGCGTCAGACGTCATCAGGACAAAGCGCAATTCATCGTCAAGCACAGACAAGGAGGCGTGCAGCTCACTCCCGCAGTACAGCTCTACCTCCGCATCCAGCGATGAACCGATATCACCCGCGACACGCAGCGCTTCAAGACGCTTGGCAACCGCCGCGCGTACCGAGAAAATTTGCTGCCACTGCACATCGGAAACTACTGCCGCTGTTGTCGCTTTAGGTAAGCCGTACCAGGTTTCGGTAAACACCGTTTGTGACCGCTGTCCAGGAATAAACTGCCATAATTCGTCGGCAGTAAAACTCAAAATAGGCGCCAACCAACGCGACAAGGCCTCGACAATATGAAACATCGCCGTTTGCGACGAGCGCCGTGCATGGCTGTTGGCCTGTGTCGTGTATTGACGATCCTTGGTGATATCCAGATAGAGGCTGCCTAGCTCATTGGCGCAAAAATTATGCACGCGCTGATAAATACGATGCAACTCAAAATGCTGGTAGGCCTCGATAACTTCATCCTGCACCGCCTGCGCCATCTCTACCGCCCAACGATCCAGCGCCAGCATATCGTCGATCGCCACGCTTTGCTCGGCCGGGTCAAAATCATCCAGATTGGAGAGTAAATAGCGCGCAGTATTGCGCATACGCCGGTAGGCGTCCGCCGCACGTTTAAGAATCTCGTCAGAGACGCTCATCTCGCTACTGTAATCGGTCGCCGCCACCCAAAGGCGCAGGACATCGGCGCCCAATTGGTTCATCACTTTTTGTGGCGCCACCACATTGCCCCTGGACTTCGACATTTTTATGCCCTTGGCATCAACGGTAAAGCCATGCGTCAATACGGTTTTGTACGGGGCGCCATAATACGCCTCGGCACCGGTGTCACCGTGAATCGCCACCGAGCTTAATAAGGATGACTGGAACCAGCCACGATGTTGATCAGAGCCTTCTAAATATAAATCAGCAGGAAACGGCAAACTCTCGCGCTGCCCCAAAACCGCCTGATGGGTGACACCCGAATCAAACCAAACATCCAAAGTATCGGTAACCTTTTCATAACGGCTTTCATCCACCCCAAGATCGGCCGGTGCCAAATCAAACCAGGCATCAATACCGTTGCCTTCAATTCGTTGCGCCACCTGCTCTATCAAGGCTTCGGTATCAGGATGCAAGGCACCGCTTTCTTTATCGATAAACAAGGCAATCGGCACACCCCAGGTACGCTGACGCGAAATACACCAATCCGGACGATTTTCCACCATCGATTTAATACGCGACCGGCCCCAACTTGGCAGCCACGCAACCGTATCAATACTTTGCATAACGCGATCACGCAGACCGTTCTTGGACATACTGATAAACCACTGCGGTGTCGCCCTAAAAATCAATGGTGTCTTATGACGCCAACAATGTGGGTAGCTGTGATGAATCGCCTCATGATGGAGCAGTGCCTGACGCTCGCTGAGTAACTCGATCACTGATGCATTGGCTTTCAGAACATACTGACCCGCAACATATTCAGTACCTTCAACAAAGACACCATTGCCGGCAACGGGATTGGTAACCGGCAAGGCATATTTCAGACCGACGCTATAGTCATCCTGGCCGTGACCGGGAGCAGTATGCACAGCACCGGTACCGGATTCGGTGGTGACATAATCACCCAGCACTACAGGCACCTGGCGCTCGTAAAACGGATGCGCCAGTTGCAAACCCTCCAACGCCCGGCCTTTTACTGTCGCCACCACATTGTAGTCATCAATACCGTAACGTTGCATGGCAGTCTGCAACAAGGCTTGCGCCAATAACAGATATTCTGCACCCTGCCCACCGGTGATTGCGATAACAGCATAATCGACATCAGGGTGCAGACAAACAGCCTGATTGGCCGGCAAGGTCCACGGTGTAGTCGTCCATATCACCGCTGACACACTGCTATTGTCAGGGGCATGATCAGGCTTGGACAGCGCGCAAGCCTGCCAAAACGCATCAACATCGATAAAATTAAATTTAACATCGATGGCGGGGGATTGCTTGTCCTGATATTCGACCTCCGCCTCGGCTAGAGCCGAAGCACAATCAGTACACCAGTAAACCGGTTTGAAACCCTGGCTGACATGGCCCGCCTTGATGATCTTGCCCAAGCTGCGAACGATGTTTGCTTCGAACTTATAGTCCATGGTGCGATAAGGATTCTGCCAATCGCCCACCACCCCTAGCCGAATAAAGTCTTGTCGCTGTTTATCTATCTGTTTGGCCGCGTAGTCGCGACAGGCATGGCGAAACGTTTTGGCGTCGACCTTATGGCCTGCCTTGCCGATTTTCTTTTCCACCATTAACTCGATGGGGAGACCGTGACAATCCCAACCTGGCACATAGTCGGCATCAAAACCACTGAGGGTTTTTGACTTGACGATGATGTCTTTCAAAATTTTGTTAACGGCATGACCAATATGAATCTCGCCATTGGCGTACGGTGGCCCGTCATGCAAAACGTAGCGTGGCCGCCCCTTGCAAGCCTGGCGCACTTGCGCATAGAGATCGTTTTCCTGCCAGCATTTGAGCCGTTGCGGCTCACGCTGAGCCAGGTTCGCCTTCATGGGGAACGCGGTTTTAGGAAGATTGAGGGTGTTTTTATATTCACTCATTGTGGACGGGTGCTTGATGCTTCAAAAGCCGACCATTATCGATGATAATGAGCCTTGCGGCCAGTAATTTGCGTGGGTTCAGGCACCAGATTTACGTGAATGGGCAAAATAATCCCGTGTCGCGCGTTCATCTGCGGCCAACTGTGCCTTTAAAGCGTCGAGAGAATCGAAACGCTGCTCATCGCGCAGCTTGGCGAAGAAATCGACCCCAACGTAACGACCATAAAACTCGCCCTCGTAATCAAGCAAATGAACCTCAAAACGCAACTCCCGTCCAGCCACTGTCGGCCGCCGACCAATATTGGCCATACCGTAATGAACCTGGCCATTCAGTCCCCGCAGCGATACGGCAAACACGCCGGACAAGGCCAACGACCGATGATGCAGATGAATATTTGCCGTCGGATAGCCCAATGTGCGGCCCAATTGATCACCCTTAACCACGCGACCGGACAAGCGATAGGGGCGATCAAGCAACTGATTGACGGTGGCGAAATCAGCGGCTGCCAATGCGGTTCTAACCAAGGTGCTGCTAACCCGTTCAGCCCCTACTCTGACACTGGGCATCGCTTCGACTTCAAAACCAGCCTTAGCAGCCATTTTCCGCAACAAGGCCAGATCGCCTGCGCGCTGATGACCAAAGCGAAAATCATCGCCCAGCAATACATACTTGGCTGATAAACCGTCTAGCAAGATATCACTGACAAAGCGCTGCGCCGGCAGCTCGGAAAAAGCACGATTAAAAGGCAAGCATACAACAGCTTCGAGTCCGCTATGCGCAGATAAATATAACAGTTTATCGCGCAAGCCCATCAAACGAGCACAAGCTTTATTTTTTGCGAAAAATTCATGCGGCAGGGGTTCAAAGGTCACCAGAACGGGCGACAGCCCCAGCTCGTTGGATTTTTCACATAAACGCGCCAGCATTTTTTGATGGCCGAGATGTATACCATCGAAATTACCAATAGTGACTGCGCTGGAATGAGTCCACCGGTGCAGCCCCGTCAAACCACGAATCAGCTTCATAATTCGCTATTCACCCTGCACCTTCAAATGGCGCCAGCGCACACCCAGCGCAAGCAAAGAAACCAGATAGGTCGCCGCGCCCAACAATAGCCACAGTAATAAACTGATGCCGCGCTCATACCATAATTTGTGCATCCATTCTGATCCGGCCGGCACCAGAAAATACAAGACCAGCGCCATGGTTAATGTTGCTAAAAACGTACGCAACAGCAACAAAGTCCAGCCACTACCGGGTTGATAGATACCGTTACGCCGCAGCAAAATCAGTAACCATCCCGCATTCAACCATGCCGATAACGAAGTCGCCAACGCCAGGCCTGCGTGAGCCAAAGGAAAAACCAAAATCACGTTCATTACCATATTGACGACCATAGCGATAACCGCCACCTTTACCGGTGTCTTCATATCGTGACGCGAATAAAACCCCGCCGCCAATATCTTCACCATAATGAAACCAGCCAAACCCAGCGAATAGGCGAGCAAACTCCTGCCCGCCATGGTGACATCATGGCCATCAAATGCACCATATTGAAAAAGCGTCACCAACATCGGTTGTGCCATCAGCATCAGCCCCAGTGTAGAAGGCACAGCTATCACGACCACCCAACGCAGCGCCCAATCCAAGGTATGCGAAAATTGCTGCGCTGATGCCAGGGTGTGTTGTTGTGATAGTTTCGGCAAAATGACCGTCGCCAAGGCGACGCCAAAAACGCCCAAAGGAAATTCGACCAAACGATCTGAGTAGTACAGCCAGCTAATACTCCCCGTCACTAAAAACGAGGCGATCAAGGTATCGATCAATAAATTAACCTGCGCAACAGAGGAACCAAATATGGCTGGCAACATCAATTTTTTGATACGGCTGACGCCCTCCACATCGGCCCCGCGCCGTGGCCGCGGCAACATCTTGATTTGCGCCAGAAATGGCAATTGAAAAACCAATTGCGCCGCCCCCGCAATAAACACGCCCCATGCCAAGGCCATAATCGGCTGCTCAAAATAGGGTGCTAACACGATGGCAGCGAAAATCAGGGAAAGATTCAGCAACACCGGGGTAAACGCGGGTATTGCAAAGCGACCATAACTATTGAGGATGCCACCGGCAAAGGCGGTTAAAGAGATAAAAAAGATATAAGGGAAGGTGATGCGCAACATGTCCACCGCCAACTCAAACTTGCCTTCGTCGCCAATAAAACCCGGGGCAAAAATCGTTACCAGTATCGGCGCAGCAATCACCCCAATCACGGTCACAGCCAGCAAAATCAAACCAAGCGATGCCGCCACCCCATCGGCTAGACGCTTAATATCCGCCTCTTCGCGCTGCGCCTTGTACTCAGAAAAAACCGGCACAAAAGCCAGTGAAAAGGCACCTTCTGCAAACAGACGACGAAGAAAATTGGGAATCTTGAAAGCGACAAAAAATACATCGGCAACCAGACTGGCGCCAAAGATTCGCGCAATAATAACGTCTCGAACAAAGCCGAGAATGCGCGACAAAAACGTCATAGTACTAACACTGACGGAGGATTTGAGTAAACCTTTGCTCACGAAACGGCGGTAAGCCCTTGATGTGTCATGACGCAAGTGTACCGTGTGACCCGCATCTTCGCAGCTGTTAGCACTAAACTTGGCAAAATGATTGACACATGCCCGATCGATAGTGATAATGCTCGGCTCGAAACCAGTTTTTGGAGCAATACCTTGGCCAACTCTGCCCAAGCCAGAAAACGCGCACGTCAAGCTGAACAACGCCGCAGCCACAACTCTGCTCAGCGTTCAACGCTACGCACTGCGATTAAAAAGGTTCTTTACGCCATTGATGCCGGCGAAAAGGATAAAGCCGAAGCTGCCTACAAGGCTGCCGTGCCAACCATTGACAAAATGGCTGGCAAAGGGATTATCAACAAAAACAAGGCAGCCCGTCATAAAAGCCGCTTAAACAGCCATATTCGGGCATTATAAGCCTGTGTTGCTGCGCGGGTCGCGGGCTTAGCCGCCGTCACCGCGTGGTAAAAAGCTATTGAGTGTTCTCTTTCGGGGTTTCATTCATTTAAATCAGCCGCCCTAAGTCAGCACCAGGTTGTCACGATGAATCAGTTCCGGCTCATCAACGTAACCTAGTACCTGCTCGATCTTGTCGCTGGCGACCCCCCGGATCTTCGCCGCCTCATCAGCGCGGTAGTTGATTAGCCCCAAGGCGACTTGCTGTCCGCTGCTATCGACACAGGCCACAGCATCGCCGCGGACAAAATCACCGCTTACCACGGTGACACCGACCGCCAATAGGCTACTGCCGCATTCGCGCAACACTTTTACAGCGCCGTCATCTAGCGTCAATGAACCTTTAACCTGTAAATGGCCGGCAAGCCAACGCTTGCGTGCCGCCACAGGCTCTTGCCCGGGCAATAGCAAGGTCCCAACAGATTCTCCCTGAAACACCCGCCGAATAATATCTGGCTCACGGCCATTGGCTATCACCGTTTTGGCCCCGGATCGCGCAGCCAAGCGCGCGCCTCTCAATTTGGTCAGCATGCCACCACGACCGAGAACCCCCGCGCCCGGCTTGGCCATGCCATCAAGTCGGGGGTCATCAACGGCCATTTCTTCGATTAGGCTGGCATTCGCATGCGTACGCGGGTCTGCACTGCAAAAACCACTTTGGTCAGTAAGAATCAGCAAGGCATCGGCCTCGGTCAGGTTCGCCATCATACCCGCTAGGTTATCGTTATCGCCAAAACGGATCTCTTCGGTGACCACGGTATCGTTCTCGTTCACGATAGGAACAACACCTAGCTCCAGCAGCGTTTTCAGTGTCGAGCGCGCATTAAGGTAACGTTGGCGATCAGAAAGGTCATCATGGGTGAGCAGAATTTGTGCTGCATGTAGCGCATGACGCTGAAAACCACGCGCATAAATTTCGGACAATCCACTTTGCCCCACGGCCGCCGCCGCTTGTAACTCGAATAAGGCATGAGGCCGTTGTCGCCAGCCCAACCGTTGCATGCCCTCGGCCACCGCACCCGATGACACCACCACTATATCGATACCTTGCTTGCGTAAGGCCGCCAACTGATCAACCCAGCTATCTATACGGACGCTGTCTAGACCCTGCCCATCGTTGGTAATCAAGGCACTGCCGATCTTGACAACCCAGCGTTGCGCCTGGCCCAGCAGCTGACGCGGTGTTGTCTCAGTGCTGCTCATCATCTGGCTGCGCAATACCATTTTGCGATAGCGCATCATACTGGTCGCTGGCAGCTTCAATCATTGCCATCAAATCAAAACTCAGTTGGCGTGTTCCCTCTTTATTGATAGCAGCGATGACATACAAGGGACCCTGCCAATCCAGGGCCTGCTTGATGTACTCACGTCTTTCGTCGACTTCCTTATCCAGCAACAAATCCGTTTTGGTGAGCACCAGCCAACGTTCGCGTCCACCGAGCTCTTCGTTGTATTTCACCAGTTCATTTTCAATGGTGCGAATATCGGTAACTGCCTGCTCAGCAGTTTCAACACTACCTATATCAACCAAGTGCAATAAGACGCGGGTTCGGCTAACATGTTTAAGAAACTGTATACCCAAACCCGCACCATCGGCTGCACCCTCGATAATGCCGGGGATATCTGCAATAACAAAACTTCTGTAACTGTCGACAGATACCACACCAAGATTGGGATAGAGCGTGGTAAACGGATAATCGGCGACCCGTGGGCGCGCCGCGGAGACGGCGCGAATCAGTGTCGATTTACCCGCATTAGGCAAACCCAGCAAGCCGATATCGGCCAGTAATTTTAGCTCCAGTCGCAGTGTTCGCTGATCGCCCGGCGTACCTTTCGTGGTCTGTCGCGGCGCCCGATTAACGCTACTTTTAAAGCGGGTGTTGCCCAAACCATGAAAGCCGCCTTTGGCCACCAACAGGCGCTGACCATTGGCTGTCATATCACCAATAACTTCATCGGTATCTTCATCGGTTACCTGCGTGCCGATCGGTACGCGGATCTCAATATCGTCACCCGCCGCACCGGTACAATTCTGGCCGCGGCCTTGCTCACCATTGGCCGCCTTGAACTGGCGCCTCATGCGAAAATCAACCAAGGTATTCAGATTAACGTCAGCCAGCAAATACACCGAGCCGCCATCACCGCCGTCGCCGCCATCAGGGCCGCCAAAGGGAATATATTTTTCGCGGCGAAACCCGAGGCAGCCATCGCCGCCTTTGCCTGCTTGTACTTTTATGATGGTTTCATCGACGAATTTCATTGGCTTTAGCCTAACAGGCCTTAACACCTGGCAATATATTTTGTTCTTCAGCTACACAAACAAAAAACCCCGTCTGGGACGGGGCTTTGTTATCAATATCGTTAAAATGTCCGAGCCCTATTCAGCGACCACACTGACAAATTGACGGTGTTGCGGACCCTTTCTTTCAAAGGTGACCCGACCATCAACCTTGGCAAACAAAGTGTGATCACGACCTAAGCCAACGTTGGTGCCGGCGTGAACACGTGTACCACGCTGGCGCACGATAATATTACCGGCACTGACCACTTCACCACCATAACGCTTGACGCCAAGCCGTTTGGACTCTGAATCGCGACCATTACGAGTACTGCCGCCTGCTTTTTTATGAGCCATTCTTCTCTCTCCGAGCGCTTATCAGGAAAACTAGGCGCTAATGCCTGTTACTTCTAATCGGGTAAAATGCTGGCGATGTCCCGCCTGCCGACGATAATGCTTACGCCGACGGAATTTGATAATACGAATCTTCTCACCGCGACCGTGGGTACATACTTTAGCGGTTACTTTGGCACCATCGATAAATGGCGCACCGACGGTTACATTGTCACCATCTACAACCATTAATACATCGCCGAGCTCAACGCTATCGCCCTCGTTCGCTACAATCTTTTCTACTTCAACGATATCGCCTTCAGCGACACGGTACTGTTTACCGCCCGTCTTGATCACCGCGTATGACACAGTATCGATCCCTATATATTCAAAATTAAGCCGCGCATTGTATCTTGTGGTATTCTTCACGTCAATTTCTTAGTGGCAAAAATGTCGCGGCTAAGCCGTGACACGACATCAACTTCTCAGTAGCACCCAACCATGACGGCACTCGACAAGACGCTCGCCCTAATAGCAGACGATATGCGGGCGGTAGATCAACTCATCGGCCAACGCCTGAGTTCAGACGTAGTACTGATCAACCAACTTGGCGGCTATATCGTCAACAGTGGCGGTAAGCGTCTACGCCCGCAGCTAGTGCTACTGGCCGCCGGCGCACTCGGCTACCAAGGCCAAAAACACCAATTGATTGCTGCCATCATCGAGTTCATTCATACCGCCACCCTGCTCCATGACGATGTCGTTGACGCGTCCGAAATGCGTCGCGGCCAACAAACTGCCAATGCCCTTTGGGGGAATGAAGCCAGCGTGCTCGTTGGGGATTTTCTCTATTCGCGTGCGTTTGAAATGATGGTCGAGGCAGACGATATGCGGATTATGGAAATCCTGGCCCATGCCACCAACACCATTGCCGAAGGCGAGGTTTTGCAACTATTAAACTGTAACGACCCGGACACCACCGAAGCACGCTACCTGGAGGTGATTCGTTCTAAAACCGCAAAATTATTCCAGGCCGGGACCCAGCTCGGCGCTGTACTGACGGATTCAGATGCCGATACCGAGCAAGCAATGGCTGACTATGGTATGCATCTGGGCACCGCCTTCCAGCTGATTGATGATGTGCTCGATTACAGTGCTTCGGCAAAAGAGCTTGGCAAGAATATCGGTGATGACCTGGCTGAAGGCAAACCCACACTGCCACTGATCTGCGCCATGACTCATGGCACTAAAGAGCAAACAGCCATTATTCGCGATGCGATCGAAAATAATGGGCGCGACAAACTGCCTGCCATTATGAAGGCGATTGAATCGACTGGCGCCATTACCTACACTGCTGATTGCGCCGCCAAAGAGGCGAGCAAGGCCAGTCAGGCATTGGCGGATATTCCCGATACACCATACCGACAAGCCTTACTGGCACTGGCCAAATTTTCAGTACAACGATCATTTTAGAGGTTATGGATAAACGTAACGAGCTATATGCGGAACGGTTTTCACACTACCTCGTTAACGGGGTGTAGCTCAGCCTGGTAGAGCACTGCCTTCGGGAGGCAGGGGCCGGAGGTTCAAATCCTCTCACCCCGACCAATAAAACCCCTTGCATTCAATCAGTTAAGAACCACGCCACTACCGAACTTGGTTTCCAGCTGATTATTTGTCACAGCGTTGTCACACTCGTTCGCGAACGAGCGGAGTGTGATAATGGCAACTTTCAGAAAACGCGGTCTTTATCAATGGCAGGCCCAGGTCCGGAAAAAGGGCCATCCTCTTCAGACCAAGACCTTTGACACACGCGCAGCCGCGGAAATCTGGGCGCGGGCGATCGAGTATGAAATGGACCAGGGGCTGTTCGTCTCCAGAGCAGAGGCGGAATCCACCACCCTCAAGGAACTGCTGGAACGCTACCTGGCAGAAGTCACGCCGTTGAAAAAAGGTGCTGCTCCCGAATCCGCCCGCATCCAAGCCTTCATGAAACAACCCCTCGCCCTGCGATTCGTCGCCGGTATTCGTGGCGTTGACATCGCCCGCTACCGGGATGAACGCCTACGCAAGGTTTGCCCGGGCACTGCAAAGCGTGACCTGACAATCCTGTCACACCTGTTCGAGGTGGCCCGCAAGGAATGGGGGATCCACGTCCACAACCCAGTGCGGGACATCAAACTACCCCCGCACTCCAGAGCCCGCGAACGCCGCCTGCAACCAGGCGAAGATGGAGAGGAAAGCGAGGAAACCCGTCTGCTAAAGGCCTGCCGCGAGGCACGCAATCCTCACCTGCTTCCTATCGTACAGCTGGCCCTGGAGACCGCCATGCGCCAGGGCGAACTGATCAGCCTGCGCTGGGAAAATGTAGACCTCAACCGTTGCATCGCCCACCTGCCGGACACCAAGAATGGCGAGTCACGCACCGTGCCACTTTCAACAACTGCCATCAAAGTTCTGCGCGCACTTCCTCGCAGTATCAATGGCCAAGTCTTCCCCGGCCTCACCACCGAAGCCGTCAAACGCGCCTACACTCGCGCAGTACGCCGGACTGACATTAAGGATCTGCGCTTCCACGACCTGCGCCACGAGGCCACCACCCGCCTGTTCGAAAAAGGCCTCAATATTATGGAAGTGGCCAGCATCACCGGTCACAAAGACCTGCGCATGCTGCGCAGATATACGCATCTAAAGGCGGAGGATTTGGCGAGGAAGCTGGGATAGAAGATCGTGGCGCAAGGTAGCGAACACGTTACTACCTTCAGCAGAAATTGAGTCGCTACCACGCCCCGAGAATCCACCCCTCCAATTCCGCCTGCCGCCGTTCGGGTAGTGTCAGTGGCGGAGCAAAGTAGCTGTCGAGACTTCCTCGGCGATCGGACTCCCGCAGCCAGGTGCAACCGACCAGCGCGTCGTGCTCATCAGAGGTTCGGTTTTCTCTGGGGAAACGCCGCTTGTACAAGGCCGGATAGACTTCTGCAATCACCGACTTGCCCTCCGGCACATCGAAACTATCAAATGGCCAGAAATGCACCTTGTCGCGCAACGCTGGCGATTCTCGTAACCACAACAGCCACGGTAGACCGGCATGGGTGGATTTCGCTACCGAACCCTGCACATCGAACAGAAAAACACTCTTCGCGGTGGCTGTCCATTGTTCACAAAGACGCAACTCGGATGGATCACCCATCCGTGGATTGTCATCACGGACAAAATCGACGTAGGTATGGGGATCGACTGTTGGCCAGTGCCGCATGAAGTCCTGAAGAAAGCCATCCAACTGGTCAGCCCATAGCGCTGCATGTAACTCAGCGGGAACGAGAAACCATGATCGATGCCGATGATTACAGGCTCGTCGGATTCAAGCGTCTTAAGACAGTATTGTGCAATCTCGAGCCGCGACCAGTTCTTCGCGCCTTCGGTAGGCGGACCTTTACCGGCTCGCCATCACACGCCACCACATAGACCTGCAGAGCTTTGAGACGGCTTTCCGGTGTTTGTGCGCCGGAGTAGTTGATACCGATGTAGCGCTGGAACATCATTTTTCATTTCTTTCAGTAGGTTATAAACGTTACAGTTCAGATATAGGTTGTTTTACAATTCCCCCCTATTGATAGACCATTGGACAAAGTGTCAAAATAAGTGTCAAAATACGCTAAAGTTAGTATTATTACACGCCGATTCTAATTAGTGTACACACAGACAATAAACCCTATACCTTATAGACCCGTTACCAGCAAAAGAAGGAGATTAGGTGGCAAACGCACTCGGTCAAATGCCTAATGCCCCGCTGATCTATGTCTTGGCCCAGATTCGTTTCACGCATGTGCCACGCATGGATAAACGGTGGGAAGATTTCCACGAAAACGTTTTTGCACTTTTTCCCAAAGCTGTGCCTGAAAAGATCGAGCAATTTGGCTTCAAGGATGGCCAACCTGTTGTTGGTGACAGTGTCAATCGCTGGCATCTAAGCAACGAGCTCCGCACTACGGGCATCATTCTGGATGCTGAAACGTTGATTTTCCACACAACTGACTATAAGACATCGGATGTTTTTCTTTCCGATCTAAAGGAAGTACTGGAATCCTTCATGCCGATTCTACCCGAAAAAGGCGTATCTATTTCGCGATTGGGTTTACGTTATGTGGATCTATTGCTACCCGAAGGTGATTTGATTGTTGATCAGCAAGTCATAGAAGCATTACGCTTGCCGAATCTACCGGATATTGGTGAAGCACAGCGGATGGATCAGGTCGTATCCTACCTGACATCAATCGATGGCACCATGGTTATCCGGCATCGCCAAAGCACAACTCCTGACGTACTGCCAGCCGATATTTTCCCAAACAAGCTGGAACATGCACCGCGCTTTAAGCGTGAGCAACCTGAAAACACGATTGTGGGCTTACTGGACTACGATCACTTTATTAAACAGGAACAGTCATTCGAAATTGGTTCAATTGTTGAGCGCTTTCATGAATTACGTACCGTTTCCTCAGCCGCATTCAAAGCAACGACGACAGAAGAGGCGTTTACCGAATGGCAAAAGGAGGTCCTCTGATTATGGAAAATCATGCTGCAAACAGATGGATAGAGAATGAGCCAAAGCATCCATTGGCCCATACACATTGGGCAATGAATTATTTGCCAGCGCCACTGGAAAAAGGCGACGGTACCGGCATACGAGAGCTTCTAGTAGAACGTCTAGAAGGCCTCTTTACCAGTTGTGGCTCTGGCTCATGGTGCGATGCTGCATTCTCTCAGCTTAAGGAAAGAGTTACTCGTGACTATTTTTCTGGCGATTGGACAGTGGTTTTTCTTAATTCTGATGAAGAAGCTGAAAAAGCCTTAGAAGCCCCCACTGTTGTTGAGAAGCTTACCAAAATTCGGGATGCCTTTGGCCTAAGTATGGCTGCATTAGCCGATATCATCAGGGCATCTCGCGCAAGTGTATATAACTGGTTTGAAAATGAGACACCGAGCGAAGGCTTTGTTCAACGTATCGAAAAGCTGCATGAAATCGCACAAGAGTGGAAAGCGGCAAACCCCTACCATTATGGGCCTGGCAAGCTGATGAAACAGAAACTTGGCGATGGCGCCAGCATGCATGAACGCCTCAGCCGCGAAGAACCGGACATAAATGAAATTCGTGAGGGGATGAAAAGTCTGTTGGCACTCATGAATAAACAACGCGAAATGATGGATCGTGCAAAAGCACGCTCAGCAAAAACCCCTTCGGATTCTGAAAACCATAAAGAGTTGTTAGAACGGCTTACGGGTTCTGTTTCTGCTGACAAGTAATGGGAGCGATACTACATGGCGAACAGGGAGCGCCTCATTGAATCAGAGTGGAAGCAAGGTGTTTTTCTTTGTCCCGACGATGACCGCCTGAAAGAAAATGCACATTACAATATCCCTGATGATACACGCCTGTTGATCGTTAGCCAGACCTGCGACCTCGTCCAGGGGTCATTTGAAAGTGAACCCTATTTCGAAACACTGTGCCTCCATCCGCTGAACCGGGAACCCGATGGCGGATACCTGGGCGGAAAAAACAGCCGCAGGATCGAGTTCAGCCTTGATATTGCAGGAGACGGTATCAGCCACTGGTACGCGCTGCCTTATGAGCGGCACCTCATAAATCGTGAGTTACTTCTTGACCGGCAGCCTGATTCTTTTTTGCATGACGAACAAACACTGAAAATGATCTTGGGGTGGTTGTCACGACGCTACACACGCACAGCATTCCCCGATGCGTTTGTAAGCCGGATCGACGCGAGGAAAGATCCAATAGGCAAAAAATTTTCACGACTGAACCCACATATCAGTAATGTGTATGTTCGTGTCACCCCATTCGATAAGCTGGAGGATGGCGATGAATACAGCATGGAACTCATGCTGGTAATGGATGCGGAAAAATTCGACGATACCAAACAATATGAACTGTGCAACGATATCAAGAAACAGCTCGAATATCAGCTTGGGGAATGCGACGGCATCAAAGTGGATGATATAAGTATCGAATCAACTGCATCTATCACCATTGAAGATCTGAAAGGATATCTTGAGTGGGATTACAGCTATCTCAGTTTCCGCGCCCCCGATAAAGCTGCGATGCCTGTCGATGTTTAGCTTGGCAGTAACATACTGAAGACCATTAGCTGATTTCGTCTTCACATTTCTCCGACACTGGAAACAGTTGATTGACCAACTCCGACACCACCTCGAAGCTATGCAGCACCTGGTTATGTAACGTACCGGAGCCATGTGCATAGTCATTACGGGTATTGGGTATATGCTTTAAGAGGATATTCAGGTAATCATAATCCCCTCGATCTTCATCTGTCACAACCACCTTCGAATAGTCCAACTCAATAGAATCAAGTCCCTTATCCTGCATCTCTTGCGTTTTTTCCAACTCATAGCGCTGTCGTGATCTGATAATCCCCCTGTCACGCCAGGTTTGAAAATTCTCGTTTCGAATATAGCCTATATCAATCACATAACGGAGCATGGGTTTTAATGATGGAGTTTGATCTTTCTTATTTTTCGACCAGTACTCTTCTGGCAGAGGCATTTCGTCTTTCAAACGCTCCCGCAGTGCCATTTCCAGGCAGGCGAACACCTGCTGTTCGGCAACATTGTAGAAGCGATAGACAAACCAGGCATAGAGATACAGGTTTCTCGCAGTGTCGAACACGATGCGCACATCCACCGGCACGGCTTCAGATAGCGTATACGTGGCTACTGACTCATATTGATCAGACTTCGTCAGAGGCTGAGTTACTCCCGTTTCCGGATCGACTCTCACAAAGTAGCGAGTACGTGGATCAGGATCACAGAGATGCTCTGGCGTTCTGAGACCATCGTGCTCGAATATCAATTCATCTTTTTCATCAGTCATGATTCAACTGTAATTGTCTTCCACTATTTCACATTCCCGGATGTTATCGTTTCCAATCATCCGGCCAAGTATTGAGTTCCATTGGCATCACCAAGCCATCGCCTCGTTGTTTTGCCCGTAACTGTTCCTCTCGATGTACCGCTAACGACAGGTAGATCAAGCCAGCGCGAACAAGCTTAATGAGCCTTAATGATTTCGCCTCCAGATCACCTCGCGTTACAGAGTAGGCCATTGAATCGCGAAGACTATCGTGAATGGCGTCCGCATAACACTCGGACGTCCACGGCCAGTCATGGACCTTCAGGTATTTATGCTCCAGATGGTTCCGAATGGCATTAAGTGCCTCGGCATCCGGCTCCATGGTATCCGCTAGCTCAGTATCTCTATCCAGCAGGTCCTTACTCAACCAGAAAAGTCCACGCAGAGGCCAGTTTTCATAGCCTATGAAACAATCTCGAAGAACTCGGGGCTTCCCCTTTTTCAGTGTTGTATACCAAACTGAACGAAAATTGATGGATCTCTCTTCCATACATAATTGCCAATAGGCATTGATGAAGAAAGCAAGCTTGTCGAAAAGTGAATAGGCCATGCGGTACGCTGCTTTAATCTGTTCTACAGCCAGCGAATATGCCGGATAGTCCAGGGTGTCATAGAGTAGAACACCACGGTCTGCGAAATGGGTTTTGCCCTGTCGTGTCCCCCCATAGTACAGATAGCGGGCGGCTACGTATTCCTGTTTGAGCTGATTGAAAAATGCTATTAATGTAGGTGGCTCTCCTACCCCAAGAACCAGGTTCGGAAGTGTCAGAATGTCACGTGCAGCAATGGGATAAGGCCCGAGGTCATTCAGAGGTGTCAGGAATAGTCGATGTTCCAAGCACCAATTACGGTACGCGCGCTCACCCTTCGAGCTTCCCAGACTGTAATTTTCCAGTTCCAGGGATCCGATCACCTTTTCAAGGTCGATATGCGCTGCGATATCATCAGCTTCACGAGCCATGGCCTCTTTGACTTCATCATGCCCTGGCGACTCGAAGAACGCGCTGGATGCTGTCGCCTGCCGGAGATCATCGTGAGCAAATTTCATCATGGCAATGGCATTACCCTGGTCATAAAGAGTTCGGGCATAGGACATATAACCATAACCACGGTTGCCCAGAGCCATACCAAAGCGGGGAATGATGTCCAAGACTCGGTTCCAGTACTCGATGGCCTCGGTACACCGACCCAGCGTATTCAGCAGGTTTGCAGCATTAGTAAGGATCTGACAACGTCGAATATTATCGAGCTGCTTAAATCCTGAATGTCGGAGCGCGTTGCGCAGATGGAACAACTCACGCAAGATTTCCGGCTGCTCCCAAGCCCAAGCGGCCTTGGTGTCTCTGTGCTTTGTCTTCCGTCTGCTGGCCCAGGCATTGGCCCGGAAGTAGTGGAGTAAAACCGTCTCCTCGTCATCGAGCGACCTCTCGGCTACTTCATCGCACAGTTCCAGTCCCCGACTGGTGCCTTCGGGCCGGTCATGAAAATCAGAGAGATCGATGATTTTCCCTACGAGGTCGAAAGCCGTCTGGTTAACCAGTCTATTGATGTTCTCTACCGAAAGAAGTTCATTTAACGTGGTTTCGGAGTACTTATCAGATATGCCATCGTCCATTAGAATGCCCAACACTATTAGTGCGAATACTTTGCCCGTATCTCGGCAGGAAACCCGATTCCATATTCGACGTACCTGTCACAGATTGTATTAGCCTTCTGCCGATTCTCACCACCACTATCGTAAAGTTTCGAAATTATATGTTCGATATCTTCCTGCTGGTATGTGGGCGCAAAGCCGACGAGCATGCGGATAAATATGTCTGCGACCTGGTCCGGATACTGTTCGACAAGGCGCTTTAATTCTTCTATCAATATATAAGCATCATGCTCCAGATCCGCATATGGTGCAGACCGCAAAAGTAAATCCATTGTCTGCTCACTCAACTCATCAACAAACACGCTCCACATGCACAACCGTGACAACACGCGCTTATCAGCCTCGCGTTTCGAATCCGCTCGCCTACTAATTTCAGCCCAGAGCGGGATCAGTTTCTTTTCAGCATCTCCTTTACTATCGCGAATAGTCCAAATGAACCATATCAACTGTTGAAGCTCTTCCAGCTTCCACCGGTCAACTAACCAACTTAGTGCTCCATTCGCATCATCAAGTTGTTCATCACCCTGATAATAGGCAATAACAATATTTTGAATAATCTTATCCTTACCTCTGGATTCAAGTTCTTTAGCATCCAGGGCATCCTGCAAATGACTATTCTCACGAAGAAACTTGTAGACCTCCGCGTAAATCTGGTTAACATAGATATAACCCTGCACTGCACATAGCCATCTAAGGCGGTTTTCCTTTTCAAATATTGTCGGCAACTGTTTCATTGTCCATGATCGGCTTAGATATAGAAGATTAGGCAGATAATTCGTGAACAATGTTACGAACTCATAATTCCCCTTCTGAACGAGGTCTATCTGCTTGTCGAATATGGGCTGCAACTC
This sequence comes from Gammaproteobacteria bacterium, assembly GCA_015492075.1. Taxonomy (GTDB): domain Bacteria; phylum Pseudomonadota; class Gammaproteobacteria. Next base: position 18,440 of record WGFU01000022.1, on the reverse strand, counting down.
CCTTACCCACAATTCATCATGTCCCTTTTCGCTCTTATCAGTCAGCCTGCAAATCCGGAGGGCATAATTTATGAGCGCCTCAACGCACTTGCCACGAGGGCTGTTGATAGCAATTGATACTGCATCTCGTTCCTCTGTGAATGACTCTCCTTCCTGATGCTCTAGGATATGAACGATAATACGACCTGCCATTGGCAACATGACTGGATCAAAAGCTGTCTTATCATCAGCAGTTCCCGTCCTGATGAGCTCGCTAATTGCCCCCACGATCCAACGGGACGAAGCAGCCATGCCCCCTCTCTGCTCAGCAGAGTCTTTCAACCAGAAACCTTCCGATTGCAGCAAGGCCCAACAAAATTCAAATAGCTCCGCCCAATTGTCGTATTGCTTTTCTTTCCAGAGCTCCTTATAGCCTTCGATCAAGTGGTATGTATAGTCAAAATCAAGGCCTATCAATTCCGTTAGATGGCCCTTGAATAACTCAGGCCTCGCCTTTAGGGCTTCTTTCAGTGTTTGTGCCAGCCCTCGACGTGTCGGTGTTTTCCATCCGCCTTCTTCCTTGAAAGACTTTAATATATTGAACAAATCTTCGAAATCGCGGCTCAGCAATTCCTCTACGCTATACGGCGAAAACCCACCCACCCAACCAACCTCCATATAACTGGAGAAATCCGGATGTTCGGGTTCTGCTTTGGTAATTGCCAGATTGTCGGTGTATAAGTCATCCGCCTGTTGATAACCCTTCCCTCTAATCGCAGACAACCATCTCAACCAGGTGTAGGCCTGTTGTTTTTCCTGTATATCCTTGGGCTGATCAGGATCTTTACTCTGCTCTGCAATACTTCCAATAATTCCGAGCACCTTTTGCTTCTCCTTTTCATCAAACCCTGAAAAACAATTCTGAAGCAGGTGATACATTTCATGCTGGTAGTGATATTCAAAGTATTGCGGCTCGACGAGTTGTTTAACCAAATCACCTAGCTGCCTGTTGTATACGTCAGCTACGTGTATCGCTACCCGCTGGAAAAGTACCGTCTCATTAGCAAGCAACTCGCCAACATAGTCCGCTGCAGCAGCTGCACGTCTGTCGACATAACCTAGAAGCGAATCGCGCAATGCGCTGATCAAAATGTCTTCCGCGTCATCCCGACCCTTATTCTGTTCGTGGTCCTCGATAGCTGGACGCCAGATAGTCGAGTATTTGTCTTTATCCGTTTTACTAAATATCTCGCTCAAGCGATCTCGAAAAATGTTGACACCCCTCTCTTCTAACTTCTCCCCTATAGCCCTCGCATGGACGCTGAATATCTTTCTTGAATGATACGCTTCGACGGGTAAAGTTGCCTCTAACTCCTCAGACTTTCCCCACCGCTTTGGGTTCCAGGTTAGTACGGTCAAGGCGTTGACCAAGCCAATCGCTAGGCCATGCGCATGAGCCGAATCGCTGGCCAGCAAACGCAGAAGGAGATGTTTGCCTAGCTCAGTTCCAACCAGCATGCGATCAAAGGAATCTTTGAGCCAGTACTCTAATAGTTCGACGTCGTCATGAGTAATCTTTTCTATTGGGATGAAGTTTATTATCTTCGCGAAGTACCACCATGTTCTGTAGTTGCTGACACCATCTTCCATGGCACTTTTAGTAACATCGCGCATGACCTTCAGGAACCTTTCTGCATAATCGAGATTCTCAGGCTGTTGCAGTTCGGGAGCCGTTTGTTCCAGATAATCCAAGATGGGCCAGCTCGGTATACTAAAGTACCCTTCCTGATCAGATTGCACAGGTCTAGGGTTAAGCTCAGGATTGAAGAACCCCCGCTTTTCCAACTCATCAAACCACTTCAAGCCTTTCAACTTCTTGAAGAAAAATGACTGTAAGGCAGGCTTTTGCTCAATCCTGTCGAGAGCATCCTGCTGACGTGGAGTAAGCTTACTCATCAGCTACCTCGAGCACATATTCCAGATCATCGGCCAGTAGCGGATCACCAACTTCCAAATTACCGGCCCAATCTTCCATGATCATTTCCAGTTGGGCATACTCCATATAGTCCAAACTGAAGTGAATCAAGCTGACGCCAAAGGACTTTTCGTAGTAATCATATAGGTGGGAGAAAGTCTTCTCCTGATGGGAATAAAAGCCGGACAGCATAAACCGTTTTCGCTGCTTGCTAGGATGCCGTCTCCCCTTGCGCAGAACATGCTCAAGCACCTCCCATTCTTCCAGCCCGTAACCAAGAAACAAAACGGTATGCCGATCAAATAACTCATCGAGAAAATCCTGCACTCGTTTGTCGTCATAGTGAATCAGGTACTGCGGTGTGGTCATAATCACGGACTCGGGTTCGTCAATGCTCCCATGCAAGTGGATGACTGTGCCGGGTTCCCGCAACCGAAGGCCTTTGAGTTGGTGTGGCCAACAAATAAGCTCTGGTTCGTCTTTGCCAACAGCTTCTCCTTCTGCACCAGGTTCGCCTACCGTAGTCTTACCAGGCATTGAATCCAGGAATCGGTCGTAGTTTGTAGTAACATAGGCACAACCGATGCCGTTCAGATATTCGTACACCCTGGAATCGCTAGGACGCTTAGGCTGAATCAGTGTTGCATAATCCAATGGCCTTGATTCTGAGTTAGACACCTGAAGCGAAATAGACAACCGCTGCTTTGCTGGCAAATGAGACAACTGCTGAACATCCCCGAATGTTATGAGGTCCTGTGCCGCCAACTGCCGAAGCGCGGCGTCTGCAAATTGATCCCATGACGGGCATCCCATCAACCTAGACACACCGGCACCTACAAAAATAACCAGATTTGCTTCACTAGCCGCCTGCTTCACTTCAATCGGGATCGGCGGTATTTGTGGCGGCGTCCAAGTCTTGCTCATTTACCTCACTCCGTTGAAAGCTCGATGCAGGAGGGACTGAAAACTTGATTCTGCGCTACTCTGCGCTACTTCCTGCTGCCTTAAAATGGATTGAATGCTCTCTATCCGAGCCACAAATTCATTCTGAGTTTGTATCGGTGGCAGACGTAACCGGAGATTCTTAACAATAGATGTATTCCACCCTTCCATAATGGCTCCATGACCAGAGACACCAATTTGACTACGCACATATGGATCAAAAAGAATGGATGCCCATGCATAACAGGGTTGTATCACATCCTTTTGCAGTGACACCACACATAGATGCTTCGTGCTCATCGACTCCGGTAGATCGTCAGGCGTTACCACAATTCGTCCTGTTGTCCCCATGATGGTTACAATTATGTCTCCGGGGAAAACGCGAAATCGCTTAAACTTCTGATACTTCTCAGGCGGAAGATATCTTTCGGTAGTCCACCGAAATTGATTGGTGACAACATTGTCGATGCCGAGCACAGGTATCCCTGAATCTGTGAATTCGGAATGCTTTAATTGACTTCCAAACGGACCGGTCCGAATAGAGCCCTTTCTCGGCTCAGCCAGTTCTTGAATTGTTGCAGTACTGAATACTCTTGCCTCGCGGCCATCACCGAACATGTCGATGAACAGCGCCGGGATGAGTTGGCGGGCGGTGTCTTGGGCTTGTTTGCGCAGGCGGCGGATACCGTCAGCGCGTTTGAGAATGTCGACGATGCGGCGTTGTTCTTCGATTGGATGAAACGGTATCTTTATGGACTTAATCTGTTTCGAAGAAAGGTGTTTAACAGTAACAAATGCCGTATTCTCATGAATTTCTCTAAGTTTTTCTTGAATAGCGTAGTAGACATACTCAGGCTCTATGTTGTTAGAAAATCCTTTAAGCCTACATACCCGCTGGTTTAATAGCGCCGGTTCACCCTGCCATTGATGAATTTCGAAATCACCATCCATGCCTATTAGGTAGTCACCAGTATTTACAACATATTCTTCCTTATATTCGCCAATAAATCGCACTTCAGTGCATGATTTCTTCAAGTCGCGTATCCGTATCAATGGCATGCCCGCGTCGCCATCTGAAAAGAGTTCAGATTTGAACGCGAATCCATTCTGGACGTCCAGTACTTCACCTAAACTTATCGTTGATGGCATAGTTACTTTTTTCCAACTAGTACGAGCTTCAATCTATCTATCTCTTCCATGATTTCAGACTCAATCGCCGCCAGTTCGTCCAGCAGTTCTCGCGGATCACGATGTTCGACCTGGGCCTGCGACAAAGGCCGATAGCGGCCGGCAGAGAGGTTGTAGTCGTTGGCCTTGATTTCCTCAGCGCTGGCGAACCACCAGTTTTCGGCCCACTCCTTTGATGCCCCCTCACCCCTGCCCTCTCCCTCAAGGGAGAGGGTGTACTTCCGCCATTTCTTCCAGCAGGCTTCACGGTCCTGGTAGGCGGCAACCAGGCCGGGCAAATCGTCGTCGTCAATGGGAGTATCGTGCTTGGCATCAAGTTTGTAACCGTCATTATCTGCATGCAGAAACATTACATGTTTAGTACTGCCGCCCTTGTGGAACAGCAGCACGGAGGTCTTCACACCTGAGTAGGGCTGAAACACGCCGCCGGGCAGTGACATCACTGCTTCCACTGTGTTGTTTTCTAGCAGTTGGCGCCGCAGTTCCTTATGCGCGCCGGTGGAGCCGAACAAAACGCCTTCGGGGACGATGACACCACAACGGCCACCGGGCTTGAGGCTGTCCATCATATATTTCAGGAACAGGATCTCAGTGGCGGTGGTGGTGCCGACCTTCACATCATCGACAATGCGGTCCTTGTCGAGGCGGCCGGAGAACGGCGGATTGGCGAGGACTACCGCATAACCTTCTTGCGGCAGGCCAAGCTCGTCTTTCTGTTGTGCATCCAGGGTAGTGGTCAGCACATTGCGGCGGCGGATACGTACGTGGGGCAGACCGCGCAGGGTGAGGTTCATGGTAGCGAGGTGGACCATCTTGGGGTCCACGTCGTTACCATAGAAAGTCTGACTACCGAGGATGTCCCACTTGGCGGTGGAGAGTTTGTCACCGTGGCCGCGTTTGATCTTCTTGCCGTCCAGCTCAACTTCTTCGATGGCATTGGGCGAGGAATTCTGTAAACGGATGTGGTCGTAGGCAGCGACGAGGAAGCCCGCCGTGCCGGCGGCCGGGTCGTAGACCGTCTCGCCGATTTGCGGATCGATCATTTGCACGATGGCGCGGATAACGTGGCGCGGGGTGCGGAACTGGCCCAGCTCACCGGCCTGGCTGATCTGCTTCAGGACATGCTCGAACAGATCGCCCTTGGTGTCGGCATCGGCCTGGTCGAGGCGCAGTTCATCGACGAGGTTGACCACCTGGGTCAGCACGGTGGGGTCGTCGATCCCCAGACGTGCGCCGTCCATAAAATTCACCGCGCCATTCCCCGCCACCTCCGTGTGGAATGCAAACACCTCATCGCGCACGAAGCGCACCAGGTTCTCACCGCTCAGGGCCTTGGCCCACACCGACCAACGCAGTTGTTCCCTGAGAATGGTCTTCTGCCCTTCCTTCGGTGCATTGAGGGGGTTCTTGAGGGTCCACTTGCCATCATAGGCGCTGATGTATTTCTGTTTGGTGATTCGGGCGCGGCTGATATTTTCTCGGTCCTGGCCTTCGCTGAGGTAGAAGTAAAACAGGAACGCCAGTTGCTCGGCGTTGTTCATGGGGTCGGGGTAACCGCCGCCGTAAAGGTAGTCGCGGATTTGGTCGATTTTTCGTCTTGTTTCAGGTGTTAATGGCATTGTATTTTCTTCTGCTGAAAAGTCATTTATTGATTCCCTAACCCTCTACCCCTCAAGGGGGTACTGAAAAGAGTCCCTGAGGGAGAGGGAATGTCAGTATTATGGTTTTAGGTGTTGTTCTGTGTTTATTGCCGTACCTTCCCCGCTGAATACAGCAAGATTGAGGCTGGCAAGGACTTTTTCTAACTGTTCTTCACTGCCAAAGGTTTGCACAGCGCGTTGCATACCGCCGATATTAGTGAACGGCGGTACAACAAAATGATCAATGGTGAATTCCTCCAGCGCATCGGCATTGGCCTTGATATATTCACCAATGGTCAACAGCAGACGCTTCTTGTCTGAATGAAGATCCTGTTGATTATTAACCCATGCCTCAAAGCGTGCGCCAAGTTCAGCTGCCTTTAGTTCGTCGGCGTCGAGGAAAACGAAATTACCATTATCATCCACGGTTACCCACTCACGCGTGGTGGGATCGATGTGATCATCGATATCAAGTGTCAGCAGCGTGCGCGGTTCATGCCGGGTGCGCGGTTTGGTTTCCTTGATGAATCCACCCTCCGGTATGGTTTCATCGTCGTCGTGATAATCGGTGACACCAACAAAGTCGAACAGTGTAAACAGCGACTTACCCGGTGACTTGCGTGTACCACGCCCTCGCATCTGCCGATAGAGAATGACCGAGCGGGTGAAACGGGCCATGACCAGGTTGACGACTTCCGGCGCATCAAAACCGGTATCCAGCATGTTCACGGAGACCAGGATCTTGGGGAATTCTTCTTTCTTGAACCGCTTGATCTTGGTGGGTCCATCGACGGTATCCTCCCGGCCGCAACCGGAGACGACGAAGTCCGCATAGCGCACATCCGGTGATGGTTTTTCATGAGCGAAGGCCTCGTCGAACATTTGGGCCAGCGTCTCGGCGTGACGCTTGGTGACGGCGAACACAATGGTTTTGCCAATCAGTGGTTTGCGCAGTCGCCCATTGTGATCCCTATAGCCGTTTTCCATGACCTGCTTGAACTCGCGCACGAGGGCGCGATTGCGTTCCGGAATAGTGAATTTGCGCTCCAGGGCATTGGGATCGACCTTGATGGTGTCACCATTGGCAAAAAGCTGCTCAAACTCTTCCTTGACCTTGGGTGACATGGCGGTCCAATCGAGTTCGCTTTTCTTGACCTCGAAGCCGCTCTCCTCGGCTGTCTTTATGGTTTTTGCCTTGTAGATCTGATAAGGCACCAGATAGCCTTCACTAACCGCCTCGCGCAAGGCATAGCGGAACGTAGGTTTATCGACTTCAAAGAAGCGCAGGGTGTCCTTGACGAATTCCTGGTCTTCATCGTCGCCGGTCTCAACCTCGCTGGTGAACGGTGTGGCCGTGAGCCCAATCTGGGTGCCGTCAAAGTATTTTAGAATGCCGCTCCATTTGCCATAGATGCTTCGGTGGCATTCATCGGTGATGACCAAATCGAAATACCCAGCCGAGTAGTCGCGGTAGGTATTGATCATGCTCTGCAGGGTGGTGATGGTAATGCGTTTCTCGTCCTGAAAGCGGCGACCGGCACGCAGCACATAACAGGGCAAGTCCGGCAAGTGCTCGTTGAAGGCATCTTCTGTCTGTTTGGCCAGAGTGATGCGATCCACCAGGAACAGGACGCGGGTGACGGCACTAGCCTCGAACAAGCGTTTGATGAGCGCCGCCGCCGTACGCGTCTTGCCGGTGCCGGTGGCCATCTCTACCAGGAGCTTGCGCCGACCAGCATTCATCTCCTGGCAGAGGATGTCTATACAGTCCTTCTGGTAGTCCCGGCCGGCGATGCGCTGGTCAACCGGCTTGGTCAGGGGATCGACACGCACCTTACGCTTGGCCAGGCGGCGTTCAAGATCCTCCTGTTTAAAAAAGGTACTGACAGGATGAGGGTAGGCCTCATTGCGATAGTCCCAGAACAGAATTTCCTCGCCGTTGGCAAGAAAGACATACGGGACGTCGTCCAGTTGTTCAGCATAGGCCCGTCCCTGTTCGGCAGCTTCCTGGAGATTGATCGCGGCACGCTTGGCCTCCACCACCGCCATTGCACGGCCGTGGCGATCACTCAGCACATAATCGGCGAAGGTGCCGTCCGGTAACTGATACTCGTAACGCACACTCTGGCCATCGGTGAGATTCCAGCCGACATCCTTGAGCTGCGCGTCGATTACGACGCGAGAGAAGGCTTCTTTTTGTCCAGTAGGTGGCGTCACAGCTATCCCCTTTTGTTTCTCTTTTGATCTTGAATCTGCGACATAGCCTCGGTTTCATTCGCTTCCTGCTCTTCGAATATCTCTGTCGTGTTAGATCTATTCATTCGGTTCAAACTCCGGCATGGCACGCCGCATAAATTCATCAAACAGTGGAACGGTAAAGGCCATGTTGCCGTGAGAGGGGCTGTAGATCATGCCTTTGCTGATTAACTTGGCGCGGGCCGGTCCCAGGCTGTGGATTTTCACACCGAGCATATCGGCAATATCTGCAGTTCGATACGGGCCGGGGCCCTGCTCTGCCATTGTGCGCAGAAAGGTTTTCTCGGTCGGGGTCAGTCGATCAAAACGCACCCGAAAGAAATTTTCATCGAGACGATGGACGACGGTTTCGGAAGCGTTTTGAATAACCGCAAGATCAATCGGCGAGGCCTCTGCACGGTTCCAGGCCTGATAGCCCCATTCCTGCAGGAAGTAGGGATAGCCCTGCGTCAATCGGAATATTTCCTGGATTGCGGCCTGTTCAAAGGTAACCCCGGATGTCTGCACGGGATCTTGCAGGGCTTTGATCGCATCGGGCTCGGATAGCGCCCCGATGTCGGGAAAGCTGAACAGCCGTTCGGCATAGGACTTGGATTCTCCCGCCAAACCCGGGAGAATGGGGAGGCCGGCTCCCAATAGCACCAGGGGTAGTTGGCGTTGCTGCATCCTATGCATGGCCATGATGAGCGCGCTGAGTTCTTTTTTCTTAAAGTACTGGATCTCATCGATCAGTATGGCGACGCTGGCCCCGCGCTCTTCTGCCGCTTCCGCCACGGCTGTAAAAAGACTGGGCAAGTCAATTTCGAGATCACCACTGTCGGCTGCCCCTTGTTCCGGCTCGATATCAATCCCGAGCTCAATGTCTCCTACATTTACCTTGATGGCCCCGACGAAACTTTTCAGCACGGCCAGGCTCCGGCGCACCTTGTCCCCGGCGCCGGCTACCCGATCCAGTTCATACAACAGTCGGCGCAAGTGAGGCGCCAATAGAACGGCCAAAGACTTATTTTCGTGGGCTTCAATCAGGATGGTGCGGTAGCCGTCCGCCTCGGCAATGCGCTCCATTTCGTTGAGCAGGACGGTTTTGCCGACGCCACGAAGCCCTGTCAGCAGAATGCTTTTCTCCGGCCGCTTTTGTTTGACCCGGCCCAGCAGGATGCGGGTTTGCTCGAGAACTTCCTCTCTTCCTGCGAGTTCAGGCGGGGGCGCCCCGGCACCGGGCGAAAACGGGTTTTTGATAGGGTCCATAAACTTACCTTTACTGTGTTTCTAATAATTTATACATATTTATAGCATAAAACCACTATAAATCGTTATAAATTACTAGAATTCCCCTCACGTCATACGATCAATGTGTATAAACAGCGACATTTATCCTTATCTGTCGATAGTTATACACATGTGATTCAACCCGAGGTTTAGGCCAGTGTTCAGATCTCCACGACCAGGCCTGGCCTGCCTGAATTCTGGTGTCGGTAAGTAACTCAGGTGCTGCCATCATCCACAAAGGCTATCTCTTCTGCCTCCAGGAAATCAGCCGCAATCCTTTTCAAGGCGTCATTGCGATAGCTATACCAATCGTCCTGAATCTCTCTGCGGTGAATGATCTCTTTGAAACGGTGGAAAGCGCCACCGCCACGAATGGCAATCAGCAACTCTTCCTGCAGCTCTGCGTTCTCCACGGAACAACTGAAATATTCCATAATTGAATATTCGTGGACCTCGAATTTGTCCGGCAGGGCCACAAAGTTGCCGGAATCCAGTACTTCCCTGACCTTGGGCAGAATTTCCTTTTGCCAGTCCGGAATGAACTCTCCGTCTTCACCTCCCTCCTCAATGATGCTTGCCTCCTCACCACCGACAGTAAACAGCTCTCCCGTTCGCTTATTGATGTAGGCCGTCATTTCATCGCTCATTACATCCATTTCGTCGGCGACGGCCTGTAAGGATACCGGTTTCATTTCAGCCTCCTATACCCATTGTGGACTGGTTTTCATACTTTACGGGATGGGGTATTTTTCCCTTGTAAAGCGCGGCGACGCCGCGTGTCCTGTTGCTATAGTCGGAATATAGATGTATCTGGCCAGCATGTCGAAAAACACTCACTATTGTCGAATTAAATAACAGAATTTGGTTTAATATCGAAAAATACCGTATTCAGTACCCCACCCGTAGACTGGCAAGGATCCACGTCTTAACTCAGATATCCACGACGAAGTCCGGCCTGAATCCCGGCGTCAGAGCATGGGGCGCATAGCCACGCGGGTTACACACCACCCGGGTGCCGTCCACCTCATAATCGAATGGATCGTGGGTATGGCCGTGGATCCACAGCGCCACCCGGTTGCCACCCATCAATCCCTCAAGATTGCTGGCGAAGGCCGGGCTAAGAAGGTCATTGGCAAAGCGTGGGGGTACCGATCTTGATGAGGGACAGTAGTGAGTGACAACGACTGTCTTGCCGGCAAAGGGTTCCGCCAGCCTGTTCGTCAGCCAGTCCCGGCTGGCTGCGTGCAGCTGTATGGCATCTTCAGGGGTGAAGCGCCGGCCGTTATTCTGAATGATCGCAAAGTCATTCATTCCCTGTCGTGCCCGTTGCATGGAGAAATACGTGTCCGCCTCACCAAACAAGGCGAAGTCGGTCCACAATACGCAGCCAAGAAACCGCACGCCGTCGATTTCGACCTCGTCGTCGTTAAGCACATGGATGTGGTCCGGTGTGCAGGCCTTGAACTCTTCAACCAAAGCGATGTCGTTATGATAGAACTCGTGATTACCGGGCACATAGATGACGGGCTTGTCTGCAAAACAAAACCTTGCCCAGTGCAAGCCTTCTGGGCCCACGCCGATGTCACCCGCCAGCACCACAACATCGGTGTCGGTAGGCGGTGGTTCGAATGCACCGAATTCGATATGCAGATCATTCAGGATATGGAGTTTCATTGTCTAACCTTACACCAACAAATCATCAGTACGCTTGGTATTTTTGGGGTGAGAAATGCGGGTTAAAACCTCTCAAACAGGATATTGCGACGTGAGCAACGAGTACGATGTCACCGACCAAGATAGGCTGACCACGGTTTCCCTCTCATGCCCTAATTCCTGACTGATGGTGAGCCGTGCTTCTCGGTCTGCCTCGCGCTGTTCCGGAGTCAGGGACTTGCGATCTGGCCCACCGACGGCCGGGCAATTCCAGCCGGTCAGTTCCTCGTAGCGGTTCTGGGCGTAGGCATAGCGCAGCCCGTGCATGTGGGAGAGTCCGGCGCGCAGGGTGTCGCCCTCATAGACGCGCATCTGGTGAACGTAGTTGCGATTCGATGTGTTTTGGTGAATCGCCCCGGTCAAACAGCATCCGCTTGGCTTTTATTGCATAACTGCCATCCCGATTGCGATGGCAAAGTAGTTTGAGTTGGTATTTCAGGTCTCTCACGGTGTTATCTCCAGTTGGTAAGTGTTAGTGGTCACCTGGCAACCAAAGCTACCGAGGCCCGCGTGTGCGGTACGACCGGGGGACACCACTCCCATACGACCTGAATATGCCTGATCTCAGGCAACACTGTTTTTCCCTTTTGGGTAATGGCCCAGCGCTGGCCAACTTGACCCTGACGGGCCTTCTTTCAGGGTGGTTTCATAAAACACCTCCTTTCAAATATGCGGAACATGTCCGCGGTTGTTGGAAAATGAACATCAACGGCACCGCCTGGGGCGGACGTCTCTGCTCGTCGAGTAATGGCAGGCAGATACCTGCGAGAATGAGCCGATCCCCTAATCGGATTAGATCGGTTCGGTTTGGAAGATGGATCCACGGCTGACAGCCGTTGCGCGTCACAGGATCCGAATACGCTCAATTGCCACTAGTACACGCAGTGGCCACGGTTGAATCAATTAGATCTTGGCGATCGAGGGCAGCAGTATAAGAACACAAAACCCGGCTGTAATCGAAAAATCCAATCGCAAGCCCGCGCCGTTAATGGACTTGCCGCCCTCGTCACTACCCCGCTTCGCTTACTAGTGACGAGTGCGCCTCCGGGTCAGGCAAGCCATGCGCCAGGTATTCGCCTGTCACATCAGCTGCATACGACGGCTCGGAACGCCTTCGTACAAACCCGAAGTGATGCCACTGAAATCAGCCTGTCATAATCCGGACTCGATACTCAAACAGCGAATACCCGCGGCTACCACTGACTTTCAGGCGGTTACATCACTGCCTTAAAGCCAATAGTGGATTCACCGGGTGAATCGGTATGTGTGATCACCATGACCAAATTTTGGTCATGGTGCGCTGTCACTGATATTCAATCAGTTACATTATGATCTTAATGTCAATAGTCGGTTTAGAGTATAAATCGCGTTTCGCTCATTCCACCGAATACGGGCAGACGGACAGACATTCAATTAATTACAGCGCAATTTTAAGTCGATGGGGTGCTACCCGGGGTAGCAGTTGTCGAAATTCGAACTCGGTGCGCCGTTGCCGAACCTACCCAGGGCCAGGTGGTACCCTGGGTACCACCCGCTGTTATTAAGTTTGGAATGTAACTCATTGAGTTCCAGAAATTTGCTCTGGCATTAATCTGACTCTCGATCCTTCTCTTGCACCCTTCGCTGAATACCGAGCAGCTTCTTGATCAACGGATTCTCGGTATCGACTGCGGCAAGCGGATAGTAACTGCCCCTGTCTTCATTACACCTTATTGCGGTGTCGACCTCTGCCCTGCGCTTGCGATGTTCTGCAACCTGCAAGGCACCCTCCGGCGTGAACGTACCGGAACGTGCTCGCGTGATCAGGCCACGCAGATAAGCCAACGGCGTTGACTGGATGACATTCGCCCCGATGCTTGCAGCCAGTTCATCGAGGAGTTGCTGCGACAGATCCGCAGGAATGCCGGCGAGTTTTTTCCTGGCTTCTTCCTGTTCTGCCGCTGACATGGCCTTGGGGTATTCCAGTTCAGATAATTCCCCGCTACCACTTTTCGCGGATTTGGAATCGACCGCCCCGGTTGCCGCTTCCTGTGGTTGTAGTGGTTCCTTTTGGGTTCCTATGGTGGTTCCTGGTATGTCACCTGTGACAGGGGGATCCTCGCACCACTGACGGGGGGTGGTGTCACAGGGATCAGGGGCCGGTGACAATCTGTCACCCCCTTCCAGCCGCAACCGATAACAGTTTGAGGAACAGGAACCATCCTTGCGATAGCGTTGCTCGGAGAGCAACAGTCTGCGGTCAACAAGCTGTTGCAAGACCCGCCGAACAGTACGAATGGAAACACAACACTTGGTTGCCACCGTCGACACGCTGGGCCAGCAAACACCGAAGTCATTGGCGGCATCGGCCAGTGCCATCAGGATCAGTTTCGGGGTGGGCGATAGCTTTTGCTGCCAGGCCCAGTTCATTGCCGCAATACTCACCGCCTCGCCCGAGCCTCCTGCTTGGTCGGACGCCCGCGACGCCTGGGTTGCGGATCGTGCGCTACCGGATCGACAACCGTTACGATGAACTGGTCCAGCCATTCGTGCACGGCGTTGCAAGGCCACAGTCGGCCGCGGCAACCCGGTGGCTGTATACGCGGCGGCAGCGGATTTCCGGCGCTCAACTTGTTGCGCAATCGCCCAAGCGATATACCCAGCAACCCGGCGATATCGGTATCAGTGTAATACTTCCCTTGTTCCATCGAATACTCTGTGCTCACGTCGCGCCTCCTTTGCAAGCCTTGCGGTCATTTCAAAGGTACAATGAGACACTCGGTTTCACATGGAAGCGACGTTAAATCCTTTCAAGTATTGTTGTAGTTTTTCCAAAAATGAACGGACACATCGAATACTTTTTCCAACGAAATTCTTGTCACAATTTTGTCACACTACGAACAAGATTCAGTGTGATTTGGCGACACACCCCAACACACTACGTGACTGTTATCGCTCGTGTTATGCTGTAACTTCTTGAAAAGAATGAGTGTGATTTCGTGTTCGGGAGGCAGGGGCCGGAGGTTCAAATCCTCTCACCCCGACCAAAACCAGTAACAATTAATTTAATGAAGCAACTCGGGTAATAGGCGGAGCACACCATGGGCATTACCAAACTCATTATTCTGGGGCTACTGATCTGGCTTGGCTTTCGTGTCTATCGGATTATCCAGCGCCGACACACCATGAAAACGCCGGCCGCGACCAAACAGATCCGTGGCAACCTGGTACAGTGCAATGCCTGCGGCGTCCATCTGCCTAAAGAAACTGCCATCACGGAAAATGGTCTCTTTTATTGCCCACCTGAAAATAGCGACTGCAACCACTAGCAACGCGCTTATCGCTAAGGCTTTGCCAGTGGCGGCCGATCCATATAGCCATGAGTACCAACGGCAATCATTGGCCATGCATTGACTCGCCTATTGATTATAGTGGCCCCGACCGCCGTCACGCCCAGTCGCGCGGCGGACAAGACAGTAGCAACAATACCTGGCGACCACTACAACTATTAAACCTTTACCGCTTGCTGATCAGCGGCGGCTTAAGCGCACTGTTTTTCGCCGAAAGCTATCACAGTCTCTTCAACGGCATCAATCCAGCGCCCCTAGTTGTCATCAGCTTTGGTTACCTTCTGTGCAGTTTGTGTTATGTCATCACAATTAAATACAAAAAACCACGCTTTAGTCGGCAGGTTAGCCTCCACATTGTCACTGACATTATCGCCATTACCTTACTCGCACATTTTGCTGGTGACTTCGGCAACGATATTGCTGTATTGCTCGCGGTTGCGGTCGCTGGCGGTAGTGTACTTAGCACGGGGCGTAACGCGTTGTTTTTTGCCGCTTTAGCCAGCTTTGCCGTGCTTTTAGACACTTTTTATTCCCCTACGGTCAGCTATACACATGCTGGCATTCTAGGTATTACCTTTTTTGCCGCAGCCATGCTCGCCACCTATCTTGCGCAACGCATTCGTAATAGTGAACGCCTGGCGGAGCAGCGCGGCAGTGATTTACTGACAATGGAACAGCTCACTCGTTACGTGATACAACGCATGCAAACCGGTGTGCTGGTGCTTGATAGCAATAATCAACCACAACTGGTCAATCAGGCAACGAGGGAGCTGTTATCGCTAGACGAAAATAGTGCCGTGCAATGTATTGATATGCATCCTGACCTGAAACGGGAATTGCTGCGCTGGCAACAAGACAGGCAGTACCAGCCAAGCTCGATACAGGTTCAACAAGGCTCGTGCGAATTGACTCTGCGTTTTGCTCACCTGGGCAGAAAGGAAGAAAAGGCCGGCACGCTCATTTTCCTTGAGGACAACACAGCACTTGTGCAACAGGCACAGCAGCTTAAACTTGCCTCACTTGGGCGACTGACGGCCAGTATTGCGCATGAAATCAGAAACCCCCTAGGCGCTATCAGTCACGCTGGCCAGCTGCTGGCCGAGTCGGCGGACATTCATAATAATGACCAGCGTCTCACGGAAATCATCAGCCAACAATCTAAACGCCTGGATAAGATCGTCGATAATGTTATGCAACTGAGCCAACGCAAGGCTACACATAGCGAAATTATCGATCTTGTGACATGGGTTCAACAATTCAAAATCGAGTTCTGCCAAAATATGAACCTGGTAGAAAGCAGTATTCTGGTCACGAATGATAAGACACCGTGTATTGCCAATTTCGACCCTAGCCACCTGCATCAGGTTGTGTGGAACCTTTGCACCAACGCCCTACGTCACGGACAAGCTGACTCAGACAAGGTAAGCATAGGCTTAAGCCTTCATCACGACGGCAGGGATTACCTTCCTGTACTGGACGTCACTGATCAAGGCCCCGGCATAGACAAACCAATGCTCGACAAGATTTTCGAACCGTTCTTTACCACGAATAGTTCAGGGACTGGACTCGGTCTGTATATCGCACGTGAACTGTGTGCCAATAATCAGGCGCGCTTGCACTATTTACCCGCTGCCTCTGGTGTGCAGAGCAAGAATGGCGGTGCCTGTTTCCGTATCAGTTTTGCCGACACCCGCCGCCAACACCAGGCAGCTTAAGAGACCTTCGTATGAATTGCGCCACTGCACTGATCGTTGATGACGAACCGGATATTCGAGAACTATTGGAAATCACCCTTGCGCGCATGGATATAGTCACACATGCTGCGGCAAACATCAGTGAAGGAAAACACCTGCTCGCCGAGCAAGCGTTTGATTTGTGCCTCACCGATATGCGCTTACCCGACGGTGATGGTATCGACCTGATCAAATACATCCAGCAACACCACCCCAACACCCCGGTCGCCATGATTACCGCACACGGCAATATGGAAGCCGCCATTACCGCGCTCAAAGCCGGTGCCTACGATTTTGTGTCAAAACCCGTTAACCTGAATAATCTGCGCAACCTCGTCGACACCGCCCTACGTCTGTCTCAAACCAAACCCACCACCAAGAAGCAGTTAAAATTGTTGGGCAGCTCCAGTGTGATGGCAACAACACGGGCCACCATCAACAAATTGGCGCGCAGTCAGGCACCTGTTTACATCAGTGGAGAATCCGGCACCGGCAAGGAACTCGCCGCACGTATGATTCACGATCATGGCGCACGTTGCGATGCTGCCTTTGTCGCGGTCAATTGCGGCGCCATCCCCAGTGAATTAATGGAAAGCGAATTCTTTGGTCATAAAAAAGGCAGTTTTACCGGGGCGCACATAGACAACCCGGGGCTGTTTCAAAGTGCTAACGGCGGTACCCTGTTTCTTGATGAAGTCGCCGACCTGCCACTCGCCATGCAGGTCAAACTGTTGCGCGCCATTCAGGAAAAAGCCATACGCCCAGTGGGCGCCAGCGAAGAGATACCAGTAAATGTGCGCATACTCAGCGCTACACATAAAAATCTCGCTGAGCTCGTGCAAAATGGCCATTTCAGACAAGACCTGTTTTACCGCATTAACGTCATCGAACTGGCCATGCCCAGCCTGCGGGACCGTCGTGGCGATATCCCGGAACTGGCAACACACTTGCTTACCCGACTTGCCGACGCACATGAAGTCACAGCGCCCGACATCCGGGACGAAGCCATTCGCGCCTTACAAAGCTATCATTTCCCAGGCAACGTGCGCGAACTGGAAAATATTCTGGAACGCGCGATGACGCTGTGCGATGGCAACAGCATCGATGCCCATGACCTTAACCTGCCCAAGACAGACATAAGCGACACAGCACCCAATCTGGATAGCCAACTCGATTGCACCGAAAAAGCCAGCATTCTCAAAGCACTCGAACAAACCGGACACAATAAAACCCAGGCTGCAAAAATATTGGGCATCTCGTTCAACGCCCTGCGCTACCGTCTACGCAAGCTGGAAATAAACTGACAGGGACATCACAAACTGTTTAATCTGAACAGCTAGGTGTTGAAAATCAACACTCTTGAATCAAAAAATTAAAGAACAAACCCCTTATCACCGATAGACATTTTAGCGAGACAATAGCTAACAGTATGAATTGCTTAAAATTTTCAATTATTCACACTACTACAGCAAAACTGGCATAGGCTGTGCTAAATACATTCGCAGACGGCTACGTTGTAGAATACGCAAAGCAGCGCCACCGGCCACTTTATAGAATTTATTTAATCAGGAGTACACCATGAAACGTACACAAAAATCACCACTTGCCCGCAGGGTACAAAAAGGTTTTACCCTCATCGAACTGATGATTGTCGTCGCGATTATCGGTATTCTTGCCGCCATCGCGATTCCATCCTACCAAGACTATACAGTGAGAGCTAAGGTCTCCGAAATCATGGGTTTGGTCAGTGGCTCTAAAGTATCCATATATGAGGACTATGCTTCAGATGGTGATATGCCTGCTGCCGCTGACTCAGTAATAACTGACCAAGACGCAGTCTTTGAAGCGTCTGCCTTCATCACAAACGCGGCTTATACTCGAACTAGCGACACTGTTGGAACTTGGGTTTTGACACTTGGTGGTTTAACTGCCGATGCAAATGGTGACACTCTCAATATTGTATTCACTGGAGGCCCTACAGGTTTGACAACAGATTGTACGGGTGGGAATCTGGACGACAAATTCCGTCCTGCCAACTGCCGCTAAAAAAGTTTAGCTAGCGCAAACACTAAGCCCCCCGTTTACGGGGGCTTTTTATTGCCCGCGACAGATAATAACAAACGATATTTTACGAACTGCTCTATAGTAACATTAGCGATAATGTATATCTTCGCGATACGAAATAATTTCGCGTTTACTACCTTTCAAAACCCGACCCCTGATGTTAATTAGAAGGGTATACTCTCCTAAGAAAACAAAGAACCTTCAATATTGAATATTGAGCAAAGGAACCTCTGAACAAGCCCTAAATTTTGAGAAAACAGCTAAAAACAAGCAATTCTGCTCTGACTGCTCAACGTTTTCTGCCCATTTGGCAGATTTCAGGCGCAATCCGCCTATGAAATAGCCAGTTCCT
>WGFU01000021.1 GCA_015492075.1 Gammaproteobacteria bacterium | reverse complement strand
TCATCTAACTAGAATAGAGGCTCGCTATGGATAAGATCGCTATTATTGGTTCAGGTCGGGTCGGTGAGGCGGTTGCGCACTTGCTGGCACAAAAATCTCTCGCCAAAGACGTGCTATTGGTTGACGTCAGGCCAGGCATAGCGCAGGGGGTAGCACTGGATATACAGGAGTGTGCGCCCTTATTTGGTTTTGACACGCGCCTGCAAGGCAGCACTGATCTGGCGACTATTGTTGATTCGGATATCGTTGTTATTACTGCGGGTAGGCCACGACAGCCAGGTATGTCACGGATGGATGTGTTGGATGAGAACAACCGAATCTTACTCAATATTGCTGAAGGTGTTCGGCAATATGCTGCCCAGGCAATCGTGATTGTGGTCAGTAATCCTGTTGATATATTGACTTACCAATTGTGGCGCCATACTGGATTTGCCAAACACCGCGTCATAGGGCAAGCCGGTGTGCTGGATGCCGCCAGAATGGCCAGTTTTGTCGCGTTTGAAACGGGTTTCTCGGTGAAAAATATCAGCGCAATGGTGCTGGGCGGACACGGCGATTCCATGGTGCCTATGACACGCTATACCTGTATTAACGGCGTTCCGATTGCGCATTTTCTCGATGACGAAAAAATCGCAAGTATCGTTAAGCGTACACGTGAAGGTGGTGCGGAAATTCTAGCGTTAAAACAGACTAGTAGCGCTTACGATGCGCCTGGTGCCGCCATTGTCGAGATGATTGAGGCTATTCACTATGATCGCAAACGCTTGCTGCCCTGTGTTGCCTTGCTTGAAGGTGAATATGGTCAGCATGATATTGCCGCTGGTGTGCCTGTTGTGCTGGGTGCCAAGGGTGTGGAGAGAGTGGTGGAATTAGATTTGGAGCCGGTTGAAAAAGATGCATTCAATACGTCTTTAGCACGCTTGCGTGAGGATATCAAAGTGATCACTGGCTGTACTAAAGATAGCGAAAGGGGTTAGGAATGGCGAAGGACACGGTAACAATTATTGATAATTCCACGGGCAAAGAACTGGAACTGCCCTTGCGCCGCGGTACGATAGGCCCTGCTGCGGTTGATATCACCTCGTTATACCGCGAGTTTGGTTATCTCACCTATGACCCCGGCTTTATGTCGACAGCAAGTTGTCGCAGTAGCATTACATATGTTGATGGCAACGAAGGTGTCCTGCTTTATCGAGGCTACCCCATTGAGCAGCTGGCTGAACATAGCCACTATATAGAAGTCGTATATTTGTTGTTATACGGTGAATTGCCTAATCAACAACAGTTGGCTGATTTTTCTGATTCGATAAAAGCACATACGATGATCAATGAAAGCCTGAAGAGTTTCTATCATGGCTTTCATCACGATGCTCACCCTATGGCAAGCTTGATGGGGGTGGTGGGATCCTTGTCCTCGTTCTATCCCGATGCCGCTGACATTTATGATTCGCAGCAGCGTGAAATAGCTGCACATCGTATTGTTGCCAAGATTCCAACCATTGCGGCGGCGAGTTACAAATACTCGATAGGTGAACCGTTTGTTTATCCTAAGAATTCTTTGGCGTATTGCGCCAATTTATTGAATATGATGCTTTCCGTGCCGTCGGAAGATTATGAGATCAACCCCGTTGCTGCCAAGGCACTTGACCTGATTTTTATGCTGCATCTCGATCATGAGCAAAATGTGAGCACCTCTACCGTACGTTTGTCCGGTAGTACGGGCACCAACCCGTTTGCCTGTATGGCGACGGGAATCAGTGCGTTGTGGGGGCCGGCGCATGGTGGCGCTAACGAAGCCGTGCTGACGATGCTGGAAGAGATAGGTGATGTCAAGAATATCAGTAAGTATATAGAGAAGGCTAAAGACAAGAATGACCCGTTCCGTTTGATGGGTTTTGGTCATCGCGTATATAAAAATTATGATCCGCGGGCAAAGATTATTCGTAAAATGTGCTATGAGGTGCTGGATAAACTGGGTGATTCTAGCGACCCGATGTTTGAGCTGGCTTTGAAGCTGGAAGAAGTGGCTTTAAACGATGATTATTTCGTTTCGCGCAAGTTGTATCCCAATGTCGACTTTTATTCCGGCATCATCTACCGCGTATTAGGTATCCCAACCAATATGTTTACGGTGATGTTCGCCGTCGCTCGTGCGCCTGGTTGGGTTGCGCAATGGTTGGAAATGATCACTGAGCCTGATCAACGTATCGGGCGGCCACGCCAAGTCTATGAAGGGGCGAAGCCGCGCGATTATCTTCCTTTGTCTAAGCGCTAATGGTATGTGTTAGAAAAGCTGGTTCGGGATTCCACTGTTTGGTGCCTTGCTGTCATTGGTGTCGTTAGCAGGGCTTGAGCCGGAAAACGATGGAATGTCTTGCTGCGCCCCTTGTTTTGCCGGTACATGATCGGCGCGGAAGGTCTCAAAGATAGCGCCCTTATGGCCAGGGCCGACGGATAAACCGGTTTCACTGTCGATGCGAACGGTGACCATGCCGTCAGGTCTGGGTAGTGGCCTTTGCGGGTACAGAGGTAGTGCTTGCTGCATGAACCGTATCCACATAGGTAGTGCGGCGCTGGCGCCGGTTTCGCGCGGGCCCAGCGGGCTGGAGTCATCAAAGCCAACCCAGCTAATGGCGACAATGTCCTGATTAAAGCCAGCAAACCAGGCATCGCGCTGATCATTGGTGGTGCCGGTTTTGCCCGCGATATCGCTGCGTTTGAGTGAGCGGGCGCGGGTGCCGGTACCGCGCTGTATGACATCACGCAAAAGCTGGTTCATTAAGTAAATATTCTGTTGGTTAACCACACGCGGCGCGAGATTAGGCGTGACAGCGGACTCACTCACACCGGTATTATTGTCAGTATTAGGTTCGCACTCGAGACAGGCGATAGCAGGCTCGGCCTGAAAAATAATGTCACCATTCATGTTTTCTATGCGGTCGATCAAGTATGGCTGTGTAGCAAAGCCGCCATTGGCCAGAACCATATAACCTTGAGCCAGTTCAAGTGGTGTTAACGATACACTGCCAAGCGATAGCGAGAGATCACGAGGCAGCTTGTCCTTGTCAAAACCAAAACGTGCGGCATGGGTAATAGCGTAATTGATGCCTATACTACGCAACAGGCGTATAGAGACGAGGTTGCGAGAGTTGCGCAGGGCGACCCGTAGCCGGGTTGGACCATAAAATTTGTTGCCATAGTTTTCCGGGCGCCAGGCATCTTCCAGTCCGGCATCATCAAACACAACGGGTGCATCGTTAATCAGCGAGGCGGCGGTATAGCCTTTTTCCAGTGCGGCGGAATAAATAAAAGGCTTAAAGCTGGAGCCGGGTTGGCGTTGCGCCTGAGTAACGCGATTAAACTTGCTGCGGTTGAAATCAAAGCCGCCTACCAAAGCGCGAATGGCGCCGTTGTTTGGATCGGGCGCGACCAGAGCGCCTTCAACAACGGGTATCTGGGCGAGAGACCAATTGCCATCTGCGGCCATTACCACACGAACGACGTCGCCAATTTTCACAACATCACTAACCGATTTTAGTTCTGGCCCGCGCCGTCGTTCATCGATATAGGTCCTGGCCCACTCAATACCGCTCCATTCGATGTCTATTAGCACGCCATCATGCCGGCGCACAGTCATTTTTTTGTCTTCGACGGAGCTCACCACTGCCGGTACCAGACCGCCGACAACAGCGAGCTCAAGCGGTTGATCAAGCTGTTCGGCAGACAAAGTGCGCTCCGGGCCGCGGTAGCCGTGACGTTTGTCATAGTCGATTAAGCTTTGGCGCAAGGCATATTGCGCCGCTCGCTGTAGCGTCGAGTCTATGGTGGTATAAACTTTATAACCTTTCTTGTAGAGTGTATCGCCGAACTGCTGGTACATTTTTTGGCGCACCATTTCAGCTATATAGTCAGCACTGAGCTCTACGCTGGCTTTATGGAGGCTAGCACTGATGGCGGCGTTTGCCGCTTGTTCCATCTCCTGCTGTGAGATTAAACCCAGTATATGCATGCGGGCTAAAACAAGATTGCGTCGTTCGCGTGCGCGTTGCGGGTCGGTGATCGGGTTGGTGCTGGAAGGGGCTTTGGGTAGGCCGGCGATCATTGCGATTTGCGCCAGATCCAGTTCTTCAAGTTTGGCACCGTAATAGACCTGGGCGGCGGCAGCGATACCGTAAGCGCGTTGACCAAGAAAGATTTTATTGAGATAGAGCGTAAGAATCTCCTCTTTGCTGAATTCCCTTTCGATTTTTAGCGCCAGCAGAATTTCGTTTAGCTTGCGTAGGTAGGATTTTTCATTGCTGAGGAAGAAGTTGCGCGCCAGCTGCATGGTGATGGTGCTGCCCCCCTGGCGTTTTTTACCGGTACGGATGAGGCCAACGGCTGCGCGTAGCAAGGCCTTGATATCGACCCCATTGTGGCTGAAAAATTCGTCATCTTCGATAGCGATAAAGGCATTTGTCATTGCCACAGGTATTTCATCATAGCGAACAGGTGTGCGTTTGGTTTCGCCGAATTCGGCGATAAGCAAGCCGTCCGCAGAATAGACGCGCATGGGTACTTGTAGTTCAACATTGCGCAAAGTGTCGGTATCGGGCAATTGTGGGACTAAATAATAGTAAATAGCGGCCGACAAAAGCGCTATGCATGCGAATGTAAATGCCAGGCTATAAAAGCCAAATTTAAGGGATTTGCGCAACATATTTTTGGAATACAGCCTAACTGTGACCTGCGTCATAGAGTAAAACTAAGGAATAGTATAAATTCTCCGCTAATGTCAGGGGAATATTGTTTTACCTGACACTCTTGTTGCACTATAGTTGCGCATGAGTGGGGCTGTGCCAATTGAGAGTTTACCATTAGAATAAGGGGCGACATTGCCTATCTTTAAACGAAATTCGAATTCTTTGCTCGGACTAGATATTAGCTCAACGGCGGTTAAGTTGCTTGAGTTATCGCAAGTCGGGTCCCGTTATCGCGTTGAAGCTTACGCGGTCGTACCCTTGCCACAGGAAGCAGTGGCCGAAAAAAACATTATTGACGTGGAGGCTGTCGGCAATGCGATCCACCGCGTGGTCAAGCGTGCCGGAACCAAAACCAAGAATGCAGCGGTAGCGGTAGCGGGTTCTGCGGTAATCACCAAGGTGATTACCATGTCAGCGGGTTTGTCCGACCAAGAAATGGCAAGCCAGATCGAACTTGAAGCCGATCAATATATTCCTTACCCGCGCGAAGAGGTGAATCTCGATTTTGAGGTGATCAGCGAGCCGCGTCGAGATGACATGGTTGATGTGTTGCTGACGGCTTCGCGCAGCGAAAATGTCGATGTTCGCGTCTCGGCGCTGGAAGTGGCTGGTCTTAATGCCAAGATTGTCGATGTTGAGGCCTATGCCATGGAATCTGCGATGGCTTTGGTAGCTCACCAGCTACCGAACAACGCACAGGGCAAAACCATTGCCATTGTCGATGTTGGGTCAATGATGACCACTCTCAACGTGGTGCATGACCACCGAATGATTTACACCCGTGAACACGTTTTCGGCGGTAAGCAGTTGACGGAGGAAATACAACGTCGATATGGTTTATCGTATGAAGAGGCTGGTCTGGCGAAAAAACAAGGTGGTTTGCCCGATAATTATGTGCCAGAGGTGCTGGAGCCATTCAAGGATGCAATGGCACAACAAGTGAGTCGGGCACTGCAGTTTTTCTTTTCCTCAAGCCAATATAATAGTGTTGATCATATTCTGTTGGTCGGCGGTTGCGCCTCGATTCTAGGTGTGGATGAGCTGATTGAGTCGAAGCTGGGTACGAGCACCTCAATCGCGAACCCTTTCGCCAATATGGTCTTGGCTTCCCGTATTAAACCGCATTCGATCAGTGGCGATGCGCCGGCATTAATGGTGGCCTGTGGTCTGGCGCTGCGGAGATTCGAGTCATGACACGGATTAATCTCCTGCCCTGGCGTGAAATGCAGCGGGCCGAGCAGCGTCGCCAATTCACTTCGATGATGGTGGGCGCCGTTATTCTGATGGTTGGCATCATAGTCCTGATACACATCAATATGGCGACCCAAATCAATGCGCAAAACTCACGTAACAGTTACCTTGAGCGACAAATTGCTATAGTTGATAAGGAAATCGCAGAAATAAAAGATCTTGAACGGGAAAAAGAAAAGCTACTGGCGCGCATGAACGTGATTCAAGAATTGCAAAGTCGGCGCCCGCAGATTGTCCGTTTATTTGATGATATTCCACGTTTGTTGCCCGATGGCGCTTATTTGAGCAGCATTGAACAATCGGGTGACCAGCTTCTCATGCAGGGTTTTGCACAGTCAAACTCACGGGTCTCTTCTTTGATGCGAAATGTTGACAGCTCTGAGTGGTTGCAGTCACCTAAACTGGATGTCATTGAAAACAGATCTGGAGATCAGGAAAAAGGCCGTAGCTTTAGGCTGCGCGCTTCGCAGATACAGTTAATCAAGTCAGATGGGGAGGATGCCTGATGGCGATGAACTTCTCAGATTTGGCCGATCTTGATTTTAGCGATGTTGCCAGTTGGCCAGCGGTGGCCAAGGTTGTTG
Organism: Gammaproteobacteria bacterium; assembly: GCA_015492075.1. Lineage (GTDB taxonomy): Bacteria > Pseudomonadota > Gammaproteobacteria. The sequence continues at coordinate 19,215 of WGFU01000021.1, read as the reverse complement.
CAGTGTTTGCGGTATGTGCAGCGGTTTTGGGCGCTGGCTATTGGTTTGATACGCAACACCAGATAGCTGAGTTGGAGCGTGCCAAGGCACAAGAGCCAGAACTCAAACAAACGTTTGAGCGCAAACAAAACAAGGCGGCCAACCTCGATGCCTATCGCGCGCAAAAGATCGAGATGGAGCAATCTTTTGGTGCGATGCTGCGTCAACTGCCCAGTAAGACCGAGGTGGCCGAGCTGCTGGTTGATATTTCACAAGCGGGGATTGCCAATGGCCTCAATTTTGAGTTATTCAAACCGGCTGGTGAAGTGCCAATCGAATTTTATGAAGAGCTTCCTATCAAGATCCGTGTCACAGGGACTTATCATCAGTTTGGCCAGTTTGTCAGTGACGTGGCGGCGCTGCCACGCATTGTTACGCTGGATAATTTTTCTATCAAGGGCCGGGGTGAAAAATCGGGAGACCTTGTTATGGAAGTCACTGCCAAGACCTACCGCTATATCGATGATGAGGCAGAGGAATAATCATGATGCGGGTGCTATGGTCGTGTTTACCAATACCATGCAGGACGCTAATCCTTGCCGCGGCTTTGCTGCTCGCGGGCTGCGGTGGTGGTGATACCAGTGATCTTGAAAACTATGTGGCGGAAGTGAAAGGACAACAAAAAGGGCGTGTTGAGCCATTGCCTGAATTTAAGCCTTTTGAAACCTTTGCCTATAGCGCCGCGCAGGAAAAAGACCCGTTTGCGGCCTGGGTAACGGAGCGAGCACCTGAGCCTATCATTACCGATGACGGCGAGGTGCGATTGGCTGTGCGCCCGAACGGTATTAGCCCGGACTTTGATCGGCGCAAGGAATTGCTTGAGCAATATCCACTCGATTCACTGAATATGCTAGGCACTTTAGAATTAGATAATGAACTGTGGGCCATTGTCAGTGACCCTGACAACATTGTGCACCGCGTCAAAGCAGGCAACTATATTGGTCAAAACTTCGGCAAAATTGTCGATGTGCAAGAAGACCAGCTAAGTTTACGGGAATTGGTCGCCGATGGTTTGGGTGACTGGCAGGTGCGTGAAGCCAGTCTGGCCCTTGCTGAGGCTCCGTGATCCTTTGAGGGTAGGTAAATGAAGATAATAAAACAGGCCAGGGTTTCACTCGTAACAGGGTGCGACCTAAAACGCTACGCGACCATGTTGATTTCCTTGTGCGCCTTGCTGATGGCGGGCAGTGTTATTGCCGCTGATCGTGTGCTGGAGGACATTTCTTTTTCTTCTCTGTCTGGTGATCGGGTGCAGATAACGCTGACCACCGATGGCACGATGCCACAGCCCTTGAGTTTTACTATTGATAATCCTGCACGTATCGCGATTGACCTGGTGGATACGACAAGTCATCTGAAAGCAAAATTATTACCCATTAACATCGGCGTTGCCAAAAGTGCGACCACTGTTGAGGCCGGTGGCAGAACCCGCGTTGTACTGAACCTGGACGAAATGGTGGCTTACGATCTCGACGTACAAGGTAATGAGGTGATTATCACATTGGGCGGGCGCGGCGACAACAGTGCACTTGTTACGGCAAACACCTCGCGCGGCGCTTCTTCCGCTATGGCAGAGGTAACAAATGTTGATTTTCGTCGTGGCGCTGGCGGTGAAGGTATTGTGGTAGTGGAGGTGTCTGACCCCTCGGTGAATTTCGATGTACGTGAAGAAGGCGACAAAATTATCGTCGACTTCATTGGTGTTGCGTTACCTCAAAGCCTAGCTCAGCGTCTTGATGTCATCGATTTTGCGACGCCCGTGCAGACCATTGATACCACTTCTGCGGGTAGCAATGTGCGTATGGTGATTTCCGCCCAGGGTTTTTATGAGCATCTTGCCTATCAATCAGGTAATGTTTTTTCGGTTCAGGTAGCGGAAGTCTCGTCGCAGGCGAAGAAAGAAGAGCTGCAGAAAGAACGCTTTGGCTATACCGGTAAGCGTCTCTCCTTAAATTTCCAGGATGTCCCCGTGCGTGCCGTACTGCAATTGATCGCCGATTTTACCGATCTTAATATGGTGGCTAGCGATAGCGTAGATGGCAGCATCACCTTGCGCTTGCGCAATGTGCCCTGGGATCAGGCACTGGACATTATCTTAAAGACTAAAGGGTTGGATAAGCGCCAGTCGGGCAACGTTATTTTGGTCGGTCCTGCCGATGAAATTCTGGCGCGTGAGCAGCAAGAGCTTGAGTCCCAGCAGCAAATTGCTGAACTGGCGCCACTGCGTTCCGAATTAATGCAGGTGAACTACGCCAAGGCCGCTGATATTGCTTCTTTATTGCAGAGTGAGGGGTCGTCACTCTTGTCTGAGCGTGGCGCGGTCACCATCGACGAGCGAACCAATACCCTGCTGGTTAATGACACCGCTGACAAGCTTGAGGAAATACGCAAGATGCTGCTAAGCCTGGATATTCCCATCCGCCAGGTGTTGATCGAGGCACGTATCGTTATTGCCAACGATGATTTCAGCAAGGACCTGGGCGCCAGATTTGGTATCGCCGCCAACGTTGGGGGTAGCATTGCTTCGGGTAATGGTGGTGGGTTGATTTCCGGTGGTGGCACCAACGCTTTCGACACCATTAATGTTGATAATACTAGCGGCGGCATAATAATCGGCGACAATCTCAATTCCGACTTGGGTGTGGCAGGATCTTTTGGCTCCATCGGGCTTGGTTTCTCAAGACTACCTTTTGGCACCTTGATTGATCTTGAGCTGACGGCCATGCAAGCTGAGGAGCGTGGCGAAATCATCTCAACCCCTAAAGTCATTACCGCCAACCAGAAAGAAGCGCTGATTGAGCAGGGGGTTGAAATTCCGTTTCAGCAGGCGGCTTCCAGTGGCGCGACGGCTATCGCGTTTAAAAAGGCGGTGTTGAGTTTAACCGTTACGCCGCAGATTACCCCGGATGACCGCGTGATTATGGACCTGAATGTCAAGAATGACAGCGTCGGCGAGGTCTTTTTTGGTGTGCCGAGCATCGATACCCGGGAGGTGGAAACACAGGTATTGGTAGAGAATGGTGAAACCATTGTGCTTGGCGGTGTGTTCCAGGAGTCGACACGTGTTGGTCTTGACAAGGTACCGTTCTTTGGCGATTTACCCGTGGTTGGTCGTCTGTTTCGTCGTGATTCCAGTGAAAACGATAAGGAAGAGCTGTTGATCTTTATTACGCCGAAGATTCTTAAGGATGGTTTAAATGCTCGTTAGTCGTATTACTCTTTAAGGGGTTATTGGCGTCGATCAAGCGTACTGATAGCAGCGGTGCGCTGCTCACTCGGTTATACTTCGCGGCAATATGTGTTGGTTGCTATGTCGCGAAAACCCTCTCAAAAAAATATCTTTTTAGTCGGCCTGATGGGATCGGGTAAGACCACTATTGGTCGCCAGTTGGCGCGCGCCTGCAAGCTTGAATTTATTGATAGCGATGCCGAGATTGTCGCCCGTACCGGTGCCGAGATTTCCTGGATTTTTGATATCGAAGGCGAGGCCGGTTTTCGCAAGCGCGAGAAAATGGTGCTCGATGAGCTGACGCAACAAAAAGGTATCGTGCTGGCGACGGGCGGAGGCAGTGTACTTGATGCCGATAATCGCCGTGTCCTGGCTGCGCGAGGGACAGTTATTTATATTTCAGCCTCACTGGAGCAATTGCTGAAACGCACGGCAAAAGATACAAGCCGACCATTGCTTAACCAAGATGACCCACGCGCTGTTATGCAGGCACTGTGTGAGCAGAGAGATCCCCTCTACCGGGAAATTGCCGATATGGTTGTCACCACCGATGACTGCACCGTGAGTCAGGCAGTCAAACAGATTCGCAAACAAATGCAATCCCTGGCCAATGCGTGAAGACAGTTAATCTATCTGGTCAGTCACACTGCATGCGGCGTATAATCGGCGTTTATCCTGTACCTGTCTGGATCTATGAAGACTCTTAATGTCGACCTGGGTGATCGTAGTTACCCTATTTATATCGGCCAGCATTTATTGACACAAACGGCTTTGTTGACGCCTTATATAGTTGGCAAACAAGTGCTGATCGTGACTAACGAGACCGTTGCGCCGCTTTATCTCGATACCTTGCTGACAACACTGAGCGCATATAAGAGCAATACGGTTGTGCTTAAAGATGGTGAGCAGTACAAGTCACTGGTTACCCTCAATCAGATATTTGATGCAGCGTTGAGCAATAAGCTGAATCGTCAGCTGACTATCATCGCCCTGGGTGGCGGTGTCATTGGCGACATGGCTGGCTTTGCAGCGTCGTGTTACCAGCGTGGTGTCAATTTTATTCAGATACCGACGACCTTGTTGGCCCAAGTAGACTCATCAGTGGGGGGGAAGACTGCTGTCAATCATCCGCTTGGCAAGAATATGATTGGCGCGTTTTATCAGCCGCGTTGCGTGTTGGCGGATACATCTACCTTGGATACGCTACCAGAGCGCGAGCTAAGTGCGGGCATCGCCGAGGTGATCAAATACGGCGTTATTCGCGACGCCATATTTTTTGAGTGGCTGGAGAGCAATATAGAAGCCCTGTTGGCACGCGATCATCAGGCGCTTGCTTATGCCGTAGAGGTGTCGTGTCGTAACAAGGCCGAGATTGTCGAACAGGATGAGCATGAGCGTGGCATGCGTGCCTTACTCAATCTTGGTCATACGTTTGGTCATGCTATTGAGGCCGCATGCGGTTATGGCGTCTGGTTACATGGAGAAGCCGTTGCCGCAGGCATGTGTATGGCGGCCGAGTTATCTAATCGCTTGGGTTGGTTGCCAGAGCAAGACATGCAACGGATCATTGATTTGATTGCGCGGGCAAAATTACCGATAAAACCACCGAACAGCATGACGGTCGCGCAGTTTACAGAGCTGATGGCGGTAGACAAAAAGGTAGAAGATGGAAAAATCAGGCTCGTTTTGTTGAAAGCCTTGGGTCACGCACTGACGACAGCAGATTTTGATGGCGTTATTTTCGAGCGATATCTGAGCGATAGTTGCGCTGTTTGATATGTTGGGCGTTGCGGAGGCATAAGCGGTGTGACGATGGACGAGATGATGCCACTTGCCCCTTATGCCGCTACCGCAGAGTCATCGCGTGGCCGTGAATACCCGGAATCTTCCCCTTCACAGCGTTCCGAATATCAGCGCGATCGCGACCGCATAGTGCATTGCGCTGCCTTTCGTCGCCTTGAATACAAGACCCAGGTTTTTGTCAATCATGAAGGCGATATGTTTCGCACGCGTTTGACACACACTATCGAAGTGGCGCAGATCGCGCGTTCTATTGCACGTGCTTTGAGATTGAATGAAGACCTTACAGAAGCAATCGCGCTAGCGCACGATCTTGGTCATACGCCATTTGGTCATGCCGGTCAGGACGCCTTGAATGCCTGCATGCGCGAGCATGGCGGCTTTGAGCATAATTACCAATCTTTGCGCGTAGTCACATTGCTGGAGCAGCGCTATGCCGATTTTGATGGTTTGAATCTTACTTTTGAATCACGCGAGGGCGTGCTCAAGCACTGCAACAAAGAACGCGCTAAGAAGTTGGGGCCACTCGGTCAACGTTTTATTAACAGAGAGCAACCAAGCCTTGAAGCGCAGCTTGCCAATGCTGCCGATGAAATCGCCTACAACAACCACGATATTGATGATGGTCTACGCGCAGGAATGATCAGTATTGAACAGCTTCGCAGCCTGCCGATATTTGCCTCATATTATGATGAGGTTGCCAGTCGTTATGGCGGTTTGACGCAGCGACGACTGATTCATGAAGTGATTCGGCGCATGATCAATGCCCAGGTGAATGATTTGATTGCGACCAGCCACAAAAAACTGCAAGACGCCGCTGTTGACAGCATTGAGGCCGTACGCCACTACGGCACCCCGCTTATCAGTTTCAGCGCTGAAATGAGCGCGCTTAATCACGCGCTCAAGCGTTTCTTGCGTGATAAGCTTTATTGCCACTACCGGGTAAAACGTATGACGACCAAGGCTGCTAAAGTAATCAGCGGCCTCTATGAGGCCTTTATTAATGACCCGCAATTATTGCCGGAAAGTGCCTACGGTCTTGCCGAAGACGGTAATCATTGGCATCATGAAAACAACACACCAAGAATTGTAGCGGACTATATTGCGGGAATGACCGATCGCTTCGCGATAAAAGAGTACTCGCGTATCTTTGATCCGCGCGAACTGACTTAACGGGAATTAACTGAGTGGTGCCAATCTAAAATGGAGTTGAAGGCCGATCGGGTAGAAATATCGCTTATCTCTGATGTGATGCAAAAGCATACCGATGGTGTTGAGCCGGACGCAGCCGAGGCAGGCATTTTCTATTCTGACCCGGCGCGCGAGCAGCGCATCAATCTGCTGTTGCATCTAATTCATTACGCCGATTTACTGCTGCTCTCCAGCGCTGAAGGCAGTGGCAAGACCACCTTGCTGGCGCACTTTGTTGAACGCATGGGTGATGGCTGGCAGATTCACCTGTTGCAAGGCGCTGCCCTGGCACAGGAAACCAGTCTGTCTAATCGCCTTGCCGATATCTTTGGCAGTGCGGGAGACGGTCATGCTGATCGAGTGCAGCACCTTATCAATCATATCCCGCGGCTGCGTCGTCTCAGCAAGCCCATTATATTGATTATCGATGATGCTGAAAAACTCACCCTGGCATCTATGCAGCTACTCGATAAAATGTTAGCCGCAGGCGATAACTATGGTAAACCCGTACATATCGTGCTAGCTGGTCGCCCTCAGCTAGACGATACTCTGGCATTACCGGAGCTGGCAGGCTTGCATGATCGTATTGCCCACAGACTTAATCTACCGCCTTTATCCGAGACACATTGCACGGAGTTTATCCACTCTTACCTCGACCGCTTGGGCGCGGATAACAAAGAACAGTTTAATGCCAGCGTGATCAAGCGTATCTGTCGGCGTGCCGAGGGTTACCCGGGCCAAATTATCGACGAAGTAGGCGATGTGTTGAATGCTGTCCAGTTGGACAAAGGCGCTGCGAAATCGGCGTTACCCTCCCTTGATATGTTTGACGGTAAAAAAGGCGGCGCCACATTGAAAAAGCTTTCTTCGCGGCCGCTGATATTCGGAGCTATCGCCCTGGGTGTTACGCTTGCCGTCATGGGCGTGCTGCGGCTCGGTGGTGGTGGCGTGGTAGAAGAGAAAGCGGCGGAGAAGCCTGTTGCACTAGAGCCGACTCCGGTGCCAAAGCCTGAACCGTTAGCGCAAGCAGACCCCGAAGAGTCGATTGTTGAATCGCTGCTAAGCCCCTCTACCCCGGTTATTGCAGAGTCCTTGCCTGAGTCTGCCGAGCCGACTGCCCTGGATCAACCTAAGAGCGTTGCCGTGGTTGAAGCGACCCAAATGGCAGCTAAGCCCTTTGTCGAAGAGGTGGTGAGTAAGGCCGATGAGGTCGTGCCGATAGAGACTATCACCGCAGAAAAGGACGCGTTGCCAGTGGCTAACATCCCGCAACCGGTATCAGAGATAGAGCCTGTCAAAGAGACCGTAGCACCTGTGGCAGTGCCCAGAGAAGAGATTGTGCCAGCGCCTCAAGTGATTGCCAAAGAGGTGGTAGAGACTCCAGCGACTGAAGTGGCGACAGAGCCCGCCGTGGTCGAGTCTGCACCCGCGTCGAACAGTTCTGGCATCAAGCGCGATGACTGGTTGCTGCAGCAAGGCCCGGAACACTTCACCTTGCAGCTTATGGCAGCTAACAATGAAGCGGGTGTGATCAAATTTATTGAGGAAAATGGCCTGGTGGAGTCGGCCGCGTATTTCTTCAGCGAGCGTGATGGTAACCCCTGGTACGCTGTCACCTATGGTAGTTATGCGACGCGTGCCGAGGCCAATGCGGCAACTTTGCCACCAAGCTTGCGTGGCATAAAGCCTTGGGTGCGCACCTTTGGTGGTATCCACAACGCGATACGTGCCGCACGCTAGCGCATTGAGGTGTTTTTTGTGCCGATAAATATAAAATAACTCATTGATTTATATATAAACCGCTCATTTACGCCCCGCGATTAATCGGCTTTGATTGAACGCTCAATGCTGCCTCAGCTATAATTCCTGCCCTTTTGCCTGAACATTTTTTATTGGGGCCAGTTCTTTTGGCCTAAATCGCAGTAAGCGGGAGCAACACCTTGGGTCACGAATCGCAAGTCCATGACGGGCTTTATCGGTCAGAGTTTGAAAAAGATGCCTGCGGGTTTGGCTTGATCGCCCAAATGGACGACGTCGCCAGCCATTGGTTGGTTGGCACGGCGATCAGTTCGCTCGCCTGTCTAACACACCGTGGCGCCGTTGCCGCTGACGGTAAAACCGGTGATGGTTGTGGCCTATTGATGAAAATGCCACGCGATTTTGTTGCTGCTATCGCGAAAGAAAACGGCGTTGATCTGGCTCTTATATATGGTCTTGGCATGGTCTTTTTCAACCAGGATAGTACGCTGCGTGATGTGGCCAGGGCTAGGCTGACAGCAGAACTGGCGCTGCAAGGGCTCAGCGTGGCGGGTTGGCGTGTGGTGCCAACCGACCCTGCTGCCTGTGGCGAAGAGGCCTTGAAGAGTTTGCCCCAAATAGAGCAGATATTCGTTAATGCTCCTGATGGCATGGTGGTTGATGCCTTTGAGCGGCGTCTGTACGTTGCCCGTCGTCGCAGCGAGCTGGCCCTGGCTGACAGCGATGACACGTTTTATGTGCCCAGCCTATCGAGCAAGGTTTTGTCTTATAAAGGCCTGGTGATGCCGGCCTTTCTGGCCAAGTTTTATTTGGACCTCGATGACGAGCGCCTGGCATCATCGCTCTGTGTGTTTCACCAACGTTTTTCAACCAACACCTGGCCGCAGTGGCGACTGGCCCAGCCTTTCCGTTTTATCGCGCACAATGGTGAAATCAATACCATCCAGGGTAACCGTAACTGGTCGCTAGCGCGCGGTCATAAGTTTTCCACACCGCTCATCCCTGAAATCGAAACAATTCGCCCATTGGTGTCAACCAGCGGCTCAGATTCAAGCAGTCTCGACAACATGGTCGAGCTCTTGCTCGCTGGTGGCATGGATATCTTCCGCGCCATGCGTTTGCTGGTGCCATCGGCATGGCAAAACGTCGATACCATGGACGATGATCTGCGCGCATTTTACGAATATCACTCCATGCACATGGAGCCCTGGGATGGCCCTGCTGGCATTGTCATGACCGATGGCCGCTATGCGGCATGTGTTACCGACCGTAATGGTCTGCGACCCGCGCGCTATGTGATCACTAAAGATCGCCATATTACGCTGGCCTCAGAAATCGGTGTTTATGACTATGCGCCGGGTGATGTAGTTGCCAAAGGCAGATTGAAGCCAGGCCAGATGATTGCTGCCGACACCGAAACCGGAAAATTATTGCTGCCGGATGATATCGATGCCGAACTGAAGAAGCGGCAGCCTTATCGGCAATGGTTGAGCGCCAATACGCGTCGTTTGGTATCGGATATTGAAGACGCTGGCTCGGCTGATTTAATGCCAGCAGAACGGCTAGTGATACTTGAAAAACTGTTTCAAATCACCTTTGAAGAGCGTGACCAAGTGTTACGTGTATTGGCGGAAGCAGGCCAGGAAGCGGTTGGTTCAATGGGCGACGATACACCGATAGCGGTGCTGTCGAGCCGCGTGCGTTCAATTTACGATTATTTTCGCCAGCAGTTTGCGCAGGTTACCAATCCGCCGATTGACCCTTTGCGCGAAAATGTGGTGATGTCGCTGGAAACCTGCTTTGGTCGAGAGCATAATTTGTTTGACGAGGCCGCTGATCACGCCAAGCGTTTGGTCGTCGATTCGCCTGTGCTCAGCGATAGCAAATATCGGTTATTGATGACGCAGAACCCAGACGCCTACGGTCATTATACTATCGACCTGAGTTATAACCCGCAGCAGCGCGATTTGCGTTCGGCCATTGTCGCTGTCTGTGATGAAGCCGTTGCCGCCATCAAATCTGGCAGTGTCATATTGGTGCTGAGTGACCGTAATGTCAGCAAAGATCAACTCCTGATCCATGCTTTATTGGCGACTGGCGCAGTGCACCATCGCTTGATTAAAGAAGGCCTGCGTTGCGATGCCAATATTATTGTCGAGACCGGTACCGCGCGTGATTCGCATCAATTTGCTGTATTGCTTGGCTATGGCGCCACCGCGATCTACCCCTATTTAGCTTACCAAACCTTGGCCGGGATGATTCGCAACGGCGAAATCAAGTATCGCAAGGCGGCCGAATTGCAGGCCAGTTATCGCAAGGGCATTAACAAAGGGCTTTATAAGATCATCTCGAAGATGGGGATTTCTACCATCGCCAGCTATCGTGGTGCTCAGCTCTTCGAGCTTGTCGGTCTGAGTAGTGACGTTGTCAATCTTTGTTTTTGTGGCTCTGTCAGCCGCATCGAAGGTGCCGGGTTTGGTGATTTTGAAAGTGATCAGCAATTATTGGCCGACAGCGCCTGGGATCCGCGTCAGTTACCGGAGCAAGGAGGTTTGCTTAAATACATTCACGGTGGTGAATACCACGCCTATAACCCGGATGTCATAGCGACCCTGCAAGAAGCGGTACAACAAGGCAGCTACGAGAAATATAAAGAATATGCCGAGTTGGTCAACACGCGCCCGGTGGCGGCGCTGCGTGATTTGTTGGCGCTGGATGATTCGCAGACCGAAATCGCCTTGGATGAAGTTCAAGCTATAGAAGAGATTTTGCCACGCTTTGATAGCGCGGGCATGTCATTGGGTGCACTGTCGCCTGAGGCACACGAGGCGCTGGCGATTGCCATGAACCGACTCGGTGGCCGTTCCAATTCGGGTGAAGGTGGTGAAGCAGTTGACCGCTATGGCACCGAGCGCATGTCTAAAATCAAACAGATTGCGTCAGGTCGCTTTGGGGTCACCCCACATTACTTGGTGAATGCTGAAGTGCTGCAAATCAAAATTGCGCAGGGTGCCAAGCCGGGTGAAGGCGGCCAGTTACCTGGCGGCAAAGTCAACAAGATGATTGCGACCTTGCGCTATTCCATGCCCGGCGTAGCGCTGATTTCGCCGCCACCACATCATGATATTTACTCGATTGAAGATTTGGCGCAATTGATTTTTGATTTAAAACAGGTGAACCCCAAGGCACTGGTTTCCGTCAAGCTGGTGTCCGAAGCAGGCGTGGGTACCATCGCCGCCGGTGTGGCCAAAGCCTATGCTGATTTGATTACCATTTCCGGTCATGATGGCGGCACAGGTGCTAGCCCGTTGACGTCGGTGAAATATGCCGGCTCACCTTGGGAGCTAGGCTTGACTGAAACCCATCAGACGCTGCGCGCGAACAATCTGCGTGACCGTGTGCGCTTGCAAACAGACGGTGGGTTGAAAACCGGCCTTGACGTTATTAAGGCGGCCATTCTCGGTGCCGAGAGCTTTGGCTTTGGTAGCGGGCCAATGGTGGCACTGGGTTGCAAATATCTGCGCATTTGTCATTTGAATAACTGTGCGACAGGTGTCGCCACTCAGAATGATGTGCTGCGCGAAAAGCACTTTATCGGTATGCCTGAAATGGTCATGCACTATTTCCGCTTCGTAGCGATGGAAACGCGCGAGTGGATGGCGAAGCTAGGAGTGAGCAAGTTGCAGGATCTGATTGGCCGCGTTGATCTGCTAAAGCTTGTGGAAGGGCAGACTGATCGGCAGTCGCACCTGGATCTGACGCCGATCCTCTCAGCCGGAGGCGTTAGCGCAGACAAGCCGCAATATTGTCAGCAGCGACAAAACGCACCCTTTGATAAAGGCGAGTTTGCCGAGCAGATTGTTGCTGATGTATTGCCAGCCATTGAAGCTTCCAGCGGTGGCGATTACTACTATACGATTTGTAACCGACATCGTTCGATTGGCGCCCGTGTCTCAGGTGAGATTGCGCTGCGTCATGGGAACCAAGGGATGTCGGGCATGCCGATCAGCCTTCACTTTAGTGGTTCGGCGGGACAAAGTTTCGGGGTTTGGAACGCCGGTGGTTTGCACCTTAGCCTGGATGGTGATGCCAATGACTATGTCGGCAAAGGCATGGCCGGGGGTAAAATTGTTATTAGGCCGCCAAAAGGCAGTGCTTTCGCCAGCTCTGAAACCACCATTATGGGTAATACCTGTCTTTATGGTGCGACCGGTGGCCGTCTCTATGCAGCCGGCCTTGCCGGCGAGCGTTTTGCTGTACGTAATTCAGGTGCGCACGCCGTGGTTGAGGGTGTTGGCGATCACGGTTGTGAATATATGACCGGTGGCGTCGTAGTGGTGCTTGGCGAAACCGGCTTGAACTTCGGCGCCGGCATGACCGGCGGCTGTGCTTTTGTGCTCGACATAAACAATACCTTTGTTGATCGTTACAATCACGAGCTGATTGATATTCATCGTATCACGGCAGAAAGCATGAAACCCCATCACAAGTATTTGTTAGGCAAAGTGCGCGAATTTGTTGATGAAACGCATAGCCAACACGGGCAAAAAATTGTTGATGATTTTGCAAGCATAGTGGGGCGCTTTTGGTTGGTCAAACCAAAGGCCTCAAATATCGAAACCTTGCTGCATTCGCTGCGTGATGCAGCTTAGCCACCCTCTTTTGAGTTATAGAAATAATGAGTGACGTATTTAAGTTTTTGGACTTGCCAAGGCAGGACCCAAAAAAGACCGGTGTAGAAGTTCGTATTCGCGAATTCAAGGAGATCTACGGTCAGTTTGATAAGGGGGATGCTGCCCAGCAGTCTGAGCGTTGTTTGGCCTGTGGTAATCCGTATTGCGAATGGAAATGTCCGGTTCATAATTTTATCCCGAACTGGTTAAAGCTGGTTGCCGAAGGTAATTTATTTGAAGCGGCTGAAATGTCGCATCGCACTAATTCATTGCCTGAGATCTGCGGACGCGTCTGTCCGCAAGACCGTTTGTGCGAAGGTGCTTGTACACTTAATGACGGTTTTGGCGCAGTGACGATTGGTTCGGTTGAAAAGTATATTACCGACGAGGCACTGAAACAAGGTTGGCGCCCCGACATGTCGGGCGTAGTAGAAACTGGCAAACGCGTCGCTATTGTCGGTGCCGGTCCGGCGGGCTTAGGCTGTGCTGATGTGCTCACACGCAATGGTGTTAAGGCCGTTGTTTTTGATCGTTATGAAGAGATCGGCGGCCTGCTGATGTTTGGTATCCCCTCATTCAAGCTGGAAAAAGACGTGGTGAGAACGCGCCGCCGTTTACTTGAAGAGATGGGCGTTGAGTTTCGACTGAACACCGAAATCGGCGTCGATGTGGTCTTTGACGATCTGCTTGCCGAATACGACGCGGTATTTCTCGGCATGGGTACCTATAACGCACTGCGAGGCGGTTTTCCCGGCGAAGAGCTTGCTGGTGTCACCGAAGCGCTACCATATTTAATTTCCAATACGCGGCACCAAGAAGCTAGCCTGAACGGTGCTGGCGCTGATCAGTTTATCGATGCCAAAGATGAGAACGTTGTTATTCTCGGTGGCGGTGATACCGCTATGGACTGCAACCGTACCGCTATTCGCCAGGGCGCTGCTAATGTCTACTGCGCCTACCGCCGTGATGAAGAGAATATGCCAGGCTCAAAACGTGAAGTGGCCAATGCCAAGGAAGAAGGTGTGCAGTTTCTATGGAACCGGCAGCCAGTCGAAGTCGTGGGTGAAAATGGTCGAGTTACGGGGGTTAAGGTAGTGACCACCGAGTTGGGTGAAGCCGATGCCCGTGGCCGCCGTACGCCGAAGGCGGTAGCGGGCAGTGAAGAAATTTTGGCTGCCGACCGCGTCATTATTGCCTTTGGTTTTCGCCCTGATCCACCCGATTGGTTTGATACCCTAGGTATTGATACTGACGAGCGCGGTCGTGTCGCGGTGAATAAAGCCAAGCATGCCTATCAAACCACCCACGAAAAAGTATTTGCCGGTGGTGACATGGTACGTGGCGCTGATTTAGTCGTAACCGCAGTGTTCGAAGGCCGTGAAGCGGCTAAGGCAATTCTAGAATATCTGGGTGTCTAAGTGGCGTTGGCGACTGTGCCATAAGAGTAGATACCTAAAGGCAAACGCCAGGGGACAGATGTGAGTGATTTAAAAAACGATAGATTTTTGCGCGCGCTACAGCGTCAACCCGTCGATGCTACCCCAGTGTGGATGATGCGTCAGGCCGGCCGCTATTTGCCCGAGTACCGTGCTACCCGCGCGCAAGCCGGTAGTTTTATGAATCTTTGCACCAATCCCGAGCTAGCATGTGAAGTAACCATGCAGCCGCTACGTCGCTATCCACTGGATGCCGCCATTTTGTTCTCTGACATTCTGACGATTCCCGATGCCATGGGTTTGGGGCTGTATTTCGCTGAGGGTGAAGGCCCCAAGTTTGAGCGACCTATTAGAACAGAAGCTGATATTGCCAAGCTAGGTGTGCCTGATCCAGAACAAAGCCTACGCTATGTTGTTGATGCAGTGCGCCTGATTCGCCGTGAACTCAACGGCAAAGTCCCGTTAATCGGTTTTTCCGGTAGCCCATGGACACTTGCCACCTACATGGTCGAAGGCGGTTCGAGTAAGGAATATGCGCACATCAAAGGCATGATGTTTGGGCGACCTGATTTACTGCATAATATATTGGCAGTCCTCGCTGATTCGGTGACGGAATATCTCAATGCGCAAATCAAAGCCGGAGCACAAGCGGTACAAGTGTTTGATACCTGGGGCGGCACCTTAACACCGCGTGATTATCAGGAATTCTCACTGCAATACATGCAACGTATTGTTGATGGCCTGATACGTGAATACGATGGCCGTAAAGTTCCGGTTATCTTATTCACCAAAGGTGGTGGCAACTGGCTTGGTAAGATTGCCGATACCGGTTGTGATGCCATCGGTGTTGACTGGACCATGGATCTTTCTGAAGCACGTGAACGTGTGCAAGATCGCGTCGCTTTACAGGGCAATATGGATCCTTGTGTCTTGTATAGCTCGCCAGATCGCATTCGCGCTGAAGTCGCGACAGTATTAGAAAGTTATGGCAATGGCCCTGGCCATGTTTTCAACTTAGGACATGGCATTCATCCTAAGATTGATCCAGACAACGTTAAAGCGTTTATCGAATCAGTGCATGAGCTCAGTCAGCCATATCATCAAGTCGATACATCGCAGCAGGCTGCTAGCTAGTGGATTTTGAAAAACTGAAAAAGATGGGTCCGTTTTCGGATGCGATGCTTAATCGCATTATCTCTTTTCAGGAGAAGCAGCACCCGGCCTGGGACGAAACAGCGAGTTTTGATGAGCGCATAAAAGATCTGCCATTGCACGCATTAGTGTTCAGCAACCCCGATCGTAATCCCGCGACCCATCGTCATACCGTCGCGCCGTTTTACCCTTTGCGTAGTGAACTTAGACGCATCGCCGCCTTTATCAAAAAGATTGGTGCTAATGTGCGCACCGTCGAGTTTGAATGTGGTAACGGTTTTATCGGCAGTTTGTTAGGTCGAGAAGGTATCAAAGTCGAAGGGATTCGCGGTAACCATTACAAACCTAACCAGATTGAATCCTTCTATGATTCAGCAGTGTTTTCATTGCTTGACGACGATATTGACCAGGTTGATGTCGCACTGAGTATCTGGATGCCATCAGGTGTTAATTTAACCCCAGCAATTCTGGCAGCCAGGCCTAAGCTTGTCGTCTATATGTATTCTAGTCATGAGCACGAGGGCGTATCGCAGACGGGTGTGCCGGAGGCCTTTAACGACCTGCCAGCCAATTACAAATTGATTGAAGAATGGTCTATTACTCGTCCTGTCGATTTGTTTCATGAAATCTGGCCTGATTTGACGCCATCGATGGAAGAGACACGACACACCCGTATTTATGCATCGACCGACTATTTTGATATTGCAGTTGAAGATGATGAAGAAGTTGTTGAGTCTTATGATTGGGAAAAAGAATTAGAGATGGCCTTATTGGGACATGAGGCGAAGCAATTTCTGCAGGCTAAGGGAATTGTTAGCTAGATTTCTGGTCGCAAAGAGATCGAGCAATTAAAATAACCGGGCTACCCACATTAATTAGCAGAAGACCGAAGATAACGTGAATCAACGCGCGCTTAAAGCACTGCTTTACTGGGTCATATGGATGACCGTCACCATAGTGGGCTATGCGCAGCTCTATCAGGGCACCGACGTTGTCGAGTTTATGAAGGAAGACAATAGCCGCATCACCTGGTTGATCGTGAGTGTATTTGTTTTCGGCGTCATTCTAAGTCTCTTGCTAGTGTTGGCGCTAACCTTTGAATGGGCGCAGGCCTATGATGTCGAGGACAGTGTTGATAAGCGTGGCCTTGAAGGCCTTGATACAAATAGACTACGGCGCATGCTGGGCCGTTATCTGCGCAATCTTAAGTATTCTCTTTCTATCAATGCCAGCCCCGATCCCGAGCAATTACTTAACGTAGAGATTGGTAGCTATCGCCGTGTTAATCACTTTATAGAAGTACTCGGTAATCTTCTTATTACCCTTGGTTTGATCGGAACCGTAGTCGGCCTCACTTTAACGCTAACCGGTCTTACCGGCTCACTCAAAGCGCTAGGCAACGATCAAGAGTTATTAATTGCCAGCCTGCGTGATTCAATGGCGGGTATGGGGACAGCTTTTTATACGACCTTATTGGGCGCCGCTTTAGGTGGTGTCATCTTGCGTGTCTTTGCTTTAATTTGCGAGCACAGTATTGATGGCTTGCACGATACTATCATGCGTTTGTGTATTGTATATTTCGGTGCAGACCTTAAACCATCATCTGAACGTGACATTCATGCGCTGGAAGCTGAGCTGGAACGTTTAAGAAAAAATGTCATTGGGCTTGACGAGGCCTTTGCTGGGTCGGCTAATTCCCTGGCGCAATTTAGGTCTGAGGTGCAACTACTAAGACAACCCGCGGGCGAAGAAGAAAGCACAGACTCATTGCACCAAGCCGTCAAAATGCAGGACTATTATTGCTATTTGCTAAAAGAAGAAATTGAAATGCTCAACACCCTCAATAATCCGTGGCGGATACGCTGGCGTCATCTGTTTAGACGTTGGCGAGGGCCAACTCGCAGGTAGCGAGGCGATGGGTGTCCGCACACGCCGCCGTACCGGTGGCACCATGTATGAAAGTTTTTCTGATCTTTCGCTGTTGATGTTGGCCGCGTTTATTTTTCTCTTTGTTATCATTCTTATCACCTACCGTATACAAGACACGCATGAAGTCCCTCGCCTAAAAAAAGAACTGGCTGCCGCACAACAAGAATTAGAGCGTACACAAAAACGCCTAAAGGTATTTCAACGCGATATCAGCGAGATGAATGGTCTCGGCACCGGTGCACAAGTAGAACTCGTGTTAGAAGGTGCCGGCTTAGGCGAAGGTGAAGGCCGTAAAGATTTCGAATTGTTTGTTGAAGGTCTACGCGAAATCCCCGGTACTACTATCCACATGGTCATTGATGGCACGGGTTCCATGCACGGCGCTGCGACATTTCTTATTCCAGTGCTACGCGTTATCGCGTTACGCTCAGGTAAAGACCTCGATGCCGTTACCTGGTTTGCAGATGGCCGTGGTGATACCTATAACGGTTCAATGTCAGCAATGTTAGATGCGCTAATTGATGGCGCACCCTTTACCGGTAGCCAGGAAACTATCGGTGCTGCCTTTAAACGAGCCGAACAAAACGCAGATATACCGAGCGCTTATATTCTTATCGGTGATGAGCCCTCGGACGACCGTATTTACTATAAAAAAATCAAAGCGCCGGTTTTCACTTTGCCACTGGGCCGGATAAGCCCGTCAACACGGTGGGAATATGAAACATTGGCAGAGAAGACGGGTGGCAAGATGTTGTGGTTACAGTTCAAGTAGGCCACGGGTTGTTTTTTGGTCGCCTGCCGCGCAGCCAGATAGGTGCGTGATATAGGAGTCATTGTCTGTTACCTAAGAACGTGTATTGTAGTTATTGGCCTACCTATTTCGCCCTCACCAGTGCCTGAGTGCTTATGTTAAGGCTTGGTGACTGATATATTAAAATAGGCGTCTGGTAGTAACAAAATGATGCCTCTGCGCGGGTGATGCAGCTGTTGATTTGATATTTTTCCCTTCGCACCATGTTTATTCCTAAGTTTGTTAGAAAATCACTAAAGTTAAGTTAGGAATGTGTCGCTATAATTTATCGAATACCCAGATATAGATTCGTTGCTAGCTGGGCATATGGAAAGCCTTCCCCTCCGGATAAAGATTGGCAGGATGCTGGTAAGCCGCACTCGGCCCCGCAAGCGATCATGGTAGTGACAGCTTCGGTGTGGCATGCGGCGATTAGGGCATTGTGAGAGTATGACTAGGGGTGCATATGAACAAAATTATTTTAGCAGCTGTGTTGATGTTTTTCGTTGGCGTTGTTAACGCCGTTAAAATTGACGAACTTAACGGGATGTGGCTAATCACGTCATATCAGGAAATGAAGGGTGGTGAGCCAGTTGCGGCAGACGGGACTGATTTTTGGGAATTCAAAAACTCGAAATATGCAGTTTACGCCTCAGGGTTTAAATTTGCTGAAACTGGTTATGTACTTCATGATGATAAGATTATCATAAAAAAAAGTGAGGGTGATCAAGTCGTTACTATTGATAGTTTTGCCGGCGGCACTATGAAAGTTAACGACGGAAAATATTTTTATCACCTGACTAAGCAATAGCCACCAGGCTGGGTATCGCGAGGCAGAAAATAGGCAGGTGTCATTGTGCTGGTTCTGCGCTGTTGCCATGTTTTGCATAGGATTCTTTCTCCTATTATTAACTGGCGAATTAGGATGGCAATAAAGAGTTGTCACAGCCACGGATTGTAAATAGTTCTATTTCATCACAGTAGGTTAAACTATTAGCCGTATAATGGCCGTCGAGCTCAATTATAAGCCGATTCGGTTTTCACTCTGGCTGCTCAGTGTATATGGCGCTATACATGATATTTGCGTTGTTGCTACCTTTTTTGGCCGTGCCGGCAGCGATAACCTGGGTAAAGTTATCGCTGCTTAGATTGAAAAGGTCAACTTAAAAGGCCAGCCTTATTACTTAAGGAACCTCTGAACAAGCCCTAAATTTTGAG
>WGFU01000020.1 GCA_015492075.1 Gammaproteobacteria bacterium | reverse complement strand
ATTGATGGGGCCCTTGGGTTATATACCTCCGGCAGAAGCTGAGGCAAACTACTACAGGCAACACAACGGTCAGGCTGCTGTAGCAGCATGACTTAAACCAAACAGCCTCCTCAAAACCCGGGGCGGTTCATGTTTTATCCCACTGGTAGACCAAAAAAATTAAAATCTAAAAAAACACTAATAAAGTCAATTTGTTAATTGGCGGAGAGAGAGGGATTCGAACCCTCGATACGGATTAACGTATACACACTTTCCAGGCGTGCGCCTTCAGCCACTCGGCCACCTCTCCACAGTTCGGATTATACGCAGTTACTACCTGGCCTACAGTACTATATGCCCAATAAAACCGGACACATTGCACCCTAAACCCGGGCACGTTGACCAACGCATTGGCTTACGCTACCGTAAGCGCGGCCGCAATGATAACGAAGGAGCAATCAGTTTGCCACGTAAGAAATCGACAAATCCTGATTTTGAGCAATCTCTCAACGAACTAGAGACCCTGGTAGAGCAGATGGAACAAGGCAATATAAGCCTTGAACAGTCGCTTGAACTCTTTGAGCGCGGGGTAAAATTGACACGCAGCTGTCAAGAATCACTGAAAAAAGCCGAACAACGTGTGAGGCAATTGGTCGAAAAAAACGGTGGTAGCGAACTTGAAGTCTTTGCTGGCACCGACGAGGATAATAGCGCTGAAACAGCTTAGCGATTTGATGCGCCGCTACCAAGAGCGTGTCGATGCTGCCTTGGCCCGTTTTCTGCCCCCAACCGAGCAGACACCTACGCAATTGCATGATGCGATGCATTACGCGGTGCTTGGTGGTGGCAAGCGCATACGCCCTGTCCTCGCCTACGCTACGGCCGAGTGCCTGGGTGCCAACCTTGACGATGTCGATGCGGCGGCCTGTGCGCTGGAATTAATCCATTGCTATTCATTGGTACATGATGATTTGCCGTCGATGGATAACGATGACCTGCGGCGCGGCCGCCCCACTTGCCATAAGGTATATGGTGACGCTATGGCGCTGCTGGCAGGCGATGCACTACAGTGTTTTGCCATAGAAATCCTATCCAAGGGTGACTACAACGAGGCTCAATCCAGCGCCAGACTCAAAATGATCGCGACGATCTCCAGCGCGTCTGGTTCCACCGGCATGGCAGGTGGTCAGGCAATCGATTTGGCTGCTGTCGGTCAACATCTTACGATCGAGCAATTGGAACAAATGCACCGGCTGAAAACCGGCGCCCTTATCGAAGCCAGTATCACCGTAGGTGCCCTGGCGGCAAACTGCGATGCAGCATCGATGAAGCCCTTGCAAGACTATGCTCAGTGTATTGGCCTTGCCTTTCAGATTCGCGATGATTTACTCGATATTGAAGCAGACACCGAAACTCTGGGCAAACCTCAAGGTTCAGACCAAGAGCAGGACAAACCCACCTATCCATCACTGCTGGGCCTCAGCGGCGCAAAAAATATGGCGCAACAGATGCATGATCACGCATTAAGGGCATTGCAGCCATTAGGTGACGATGTCGATCCATTACGCCTGCTTTCCAGCTATATTGTAGAGCGCACGCACTGATTAACAACAGCGTCCCAGCCTTATTATCAGGGATGTTATAATTATGTGCCGCAATACGCCGATACCAGGTTCGATCCAGCAGCAATATGTCAGATAGCTCTTCCACTTCCAACGTCTACCCTCTGCTTGACAGCGTCGATACCCCCGAGCAATTACGCCAACTTGACGAAGCGCAGCTACCCCAGCTTGCCGACGAGCTGAGAAACTTCTTGATAGACTCGGTGGCCGAAACTGGTGGCCATTTTGCTGCCGGCTTAGGCACTGTCGAACTGACCGTCGCGCTGCACTATGTCTATAATACGCCGTTTGATCGTCTGGTATGGGATACCGGCCACCAAAGCTATCCACACAAGATTCTTACCGGTCGCCGTAAACGCATGGCTAGCCTGCGCCGGCATGGCGGGCTTTCTGGTTTTCCCAAACGCGACGAAAGTGATTACGACACCTTTGGTGTCGGCCACTCCAGCACTTCAATCAGCGCCGCAGTAGGTATGGCAGTGGCTGCCCAACATGAACAACAAGGCCGTAAAATTGCCGCGATTATTGGCGATGGCGCCATGACCGCAGGCATGGCCTTTGAGGCGCTCAACCATGCTGGTGACCTCGACACCAACCTCCTTGTCGTGCTCAATGACAACGAGATGTCGATTTCAGCCAACGTCGGCGGCATGTCTAACCACTTAGCACGCATACTCTCTGGCAAGCTTTACTCAAGCGCAAAAGAGGGCAGTAAAAAACTGCTAGGCCGGATGCCGCCGGTATGGGAATTAGCGCGTCGCGCTGAAGAACACTTTAAAGGTATGGTAATTCCCGGTACTTTGTTCGAAGAATTAGGTTTTAACTATATCGGCCCTATCAATGGTCACGACCTCGATGTGCTAGTCCGCACCTTAAAAAATATGCGCGCCATGAAGGGGCCTCAGTTTTTGCATATTGTCACGCAAAAAGGTAAAGGCTTTGAACTCGCCGAGAAAAACCCTACCAGCTATCATGGTGTTTCCCCTTTTGACCGTAGCACTGGAAAATCTAGCGCTGTCAGCAACGCACCAAAGAAAAAATCGTTCACCGACGTATTTAGTGACTGGGTATGCGATATGGCGCAACAAGATCCGCAGCTAATAGCTATCACACCAGCGATGTGCAGTGGTTCAGGCTTGGTCGACTTTTCAAAACGCTTTCCAGAACGCTATTTTGATGTCGGCATTGCCGAGCAACACAGCGTGACCATGGCTGCCGGCATGGCCTGTGATGGCCTAAAACCTGTGGTAGCAATTTACTCCTCTTTTCTACAGCGCGCCTACGATCAACTCGTGCACGATGTTGCCCTGCAAAACCTGCCGGTCTTGTTTGCTATTGACCGCGCCGGACTGGTCGGCGCTGATGGCGCCACTCACACTGGCAACCTGGATATCAGCTTTTTGCGCTGCGTACCCAATATGATGATCATGGCACCGGCCGACGAAAATGAATGCCGGCAAATGCTCTTTACCGGCTTTCAACATAATGGACCCGCCAGCGTGCGCTACCCTCGCGGCTCAGGTGCCGGTGCCGAACCGCAAACCGAAATGCGGGCAATACCTGTCGGTAAAGCGCAAGTGCGGCGCCAAGGCAAAGACATCGCCATACTGTCTTTCGGCACCTTGCTAAACACTGCGTTAGAAGTGGGCGATGCCATCGATGCCACCGTCGTTAATATGCGCTTCGTTAAGCCATTGGATGAAACGCTGATTGTTGAATTGGCGTTGCAACATAGCACCATCATCACACTGGAAGAAAACGTGGTCGCCGGCGGGGCAGGTAGCGGTGTCAATGAAACCCTTGCATTTCATCATTTGACACCCCACATACTGAATATTGGCCTACCGGATTATTTTGTTGAACATGGAACTCAAGAAGAATTACTGCAACAATATGGTCTCGATCGTGATGGAATTCACAAGCAACTCACCGAGTTTATGACATATAATGATTGCCAAAGTAACAAAGCTAAGGTAAAGTCCGCCACCTGAAACTTGACTGATTTACTCAGGTATCCTCCCATTATTCCGACAGGAAGCTCTAACATCATGGCCCTCGACACAGAAAGCATCGGCGCAGATATCATCGCTGATGTCCAGGCTACGCCTGATACGCGATGCATCGATATCAATAAAGTCGGCATCAAAGACATCCGCCACCCGGTACGAATCCAAGACCGTACCGGCGGAGAACAACATGTTGTCGCAAATTTCAATATGTATGTGCATTTGCCTCACAATTTCAAAGGCACACATATGTCACGTTTTGTTGAAGTGTTGAATAAGCATGAGCGCGAAATCTCTGTCGCCTCGTTCCGCGACATCATCTGCGAAGTAACAAAATGTCTTGATGCAGAATCAGGCCATGTTGAGATGCGGTTTCCCTATTTCGTCGAGAAAACTGCCCCTATTTCAGGTGTAAAAAGCCTACTTGATTACGAAGTAAAATTTACCGGCTCAAGCCATCAAGGTAATACTGAACTATGGGTCGAAGTCGTCGTCCCTGTAACTAGCCTTTGTCCTTGCTCGAAGAAAATATCCGACTACGGCGCGCACAATCAGCGCTCACACGTTACTGTTAATACCAAAACTAATGATTTTATTTGGATTGAAGAACTCATCGACTATGTTGAGTCTGAGGCGTCGTGCGAGCTTTATGGCTTACTCAAACGCCCGGATGAAAAATACGTCACCGAACGTGCTTATGATAATCCAAAATTTGTTGAAGACATGGTACGCGATATCGCCATGCGTCTTAACGAAGATGATCGTATACTGGCATACAGCGTCGCCTCAGAAAACTTCGAGTCGATTCACAATCATTCAGCCTACGCATTAATCGAAAAAGACAAGCAAACCAGCTAGATCCCCAAATTGTTTGGGCGGGTGGCATCGCCACCTGATCATATGAGGCTACATAATATGGGCAATCAATGCTAAAACGATTGCCGCATAGACAGCCGCCAACACGTCGTCCAGCATAATCCCCAAACCACCGTGCATGCAACGGTCGATTACGCGGATAGGCCACGGCTTCCAGATATCAAATAAACGAAACAAAGCAAAACCAATAAGCATCCACAACCAGCCACTAGGTGCGAACATCATCGTGATAAGGTAGCCGACCACTTCATCCCAAACTATCGCCGGATGATCATGAACACCCAAGGCATTCGCTGTATATTGGCATATCCAAATACCCGCAAAAAAACACCCCACGATCAGCGCAATATAAATTGTTAGTGACAAGGCCATAGATTGCAGTAACCAATACAAACCAACACCCACCAGAGTACCAAAGGTGCCCGGCGCTCTCGGCGCAAGGCCGCTACCAAAACCCAGAGCCAACGCATGAATGGGGTTTTTTAATAAGCTTGGTGATAGCACTTAACTAGTCTTGTCCGCTAAAGTGATCATAACCACTAATTTCAGCCATAGTAAATTCACCCTTAGAATCAATACAACGAAGCCCTTTATCTTGCGTGATGGTACCAATACGGTAAACCTCAAAACCATCTACTCCCAGCTGCGTCAGCATGGCAGCTTGTCTGCTTTCAGATACAGTAAAACACAACTCGTAGTCATCGCCACCGCGCAAAGCCATGGCTTGCCTGTCACCGGCGTCGACGCACGCTCTCATGGCATCGGAAACAGGGAGTTTGTCGAGCAGAATCTCTGCACCCACATCACTGCTATGAAGAATATGTGATAAATCGGCAGCTAAGCCATCGGAAATATCAATGGCGGCACTGGCAAAGTTTTTTAATGATAAAGCTTCATCTATTCTTGCTACTGGCCTATGCAGCTTATCGCAAACTGCTGCCTGGTAAGTTTTACCAATCGTTCTTTCACCTTTCAAATACTCCAAGGCTAGTCGCGCATCGCCTAGCGAACCCGTTACGAAAATACCATCTCCCGCTTTTGCACCGTCGCGCCGTAAGGCCTTGCCGCGTTCGACAATACCACAGGCTTGTATCGTAATTGTTAACGGGCCTCGCACAGTATCGCCACCAATCAAAGCAATATTATGCTGCGATGCCAAGTCAGACAGTCCACGGGAAAATGCATCCAACCAAGATTCGTCAATCTCTGGCATCGCGATAGACAGAGTAAACCAGGCAGGGCTTGCGGCCATCGCCGCGAGATCACTGAGATTGACTGCCAATGCTTTATAGGCAATTAACTCAGGCGCTGTGTCAACGAAAAAGTGCACATCAGCAACTAAGGTATCTACCGTCGTCACCAACTCGCGCCCTGCGGGTATCGATGTAATCGCCGCGTCATCACCAACGCCGAGCCGAACAAACTCGTTATTAGCGAACCCGCTAAAATAATTCTTAATCAGGTCAAATTCCGACAAAAGAGAAAACACTGCAATCAGGAGGTCTTTGCCAGCTCGATTTCTTGCGCCCGATATTTTCCCTTAAGCTGATCCAGCACGCCATTAATGTATTTATAACTTTCTTCAGCGCCAAAGAGCTTTGCGGCCTCAATCGCCTCATTGATCACAACACGGTACGGGACATCGAGCCTGTGTTCTAACTCATAAGCACCAATGCGTAGCACCGCAGACTCAACGGGGTCAAGCTGCTCTATCGGCCGATCAAGCAATGGTGATAACGCGTCATCTATGGATGCTACGTTGGCAGAGACTTGAGCAACTAACTCTTTAAAGTACTCCTTTACTATTTCATTCATTTCTTGGTCAGTGAGAAAGCGTGCAATAATATCATCGCGCTCCTGGCCTGTAATCTGCCATTGATATAGAGCCTGGACGGCCAAATTTCTGGCCTTGTGGCGCGAACGTGTCAAAGAGGGTGATTTAGCCATATTATGGTATTTAATCTTCTAGTTGCGCCAAAGCATTGACTGTTTCCAAGGCCGCTAACGCGGCGTCAGCGCCTTTATTGCCTGCCTTGGTTCCTGCCCGCTCAATAGCTTGTTCGATACTATCAACCGTTAACACACCAAAGCCAACCGGAATATCGTAAGTCATTTGCACCTCTGCCAAGCCACGCGTACAACTCCCTGCAACATAGTCAAAATGCGGTGTGCCACCACGAATGACTGTGCCTAACGCGATAATGGCCTGATACTCTCCGCTCGCGGCCATGCGTTTTGCCGCCAGCGGAATTTCAAAAGCACCAGGGACATACAATACCTCGATATCTTTTTCAGTCACACCGTGCTGAATCAAGCTATCGATCGCAGCCGCGACAAGTTGGCCAACAATAAACTCGTTGAAACGACCTGCGACAATACCGAACCGTGTTTGCTTTGCGACCAGATTGCCGCGTATGGATTTAATAGACATTCGTATACCTGCTAACTTAATCGGGTGATTTATTGCCTGGTGGCAACTCACAACTAACGTAGTCAACCACCTCCAGGCCAAAACCAGAAAGCCCGTGAAAACGCTTGGGAGAACTTAAAATACGCATGCGACTGACACCAAGATCAACCAACATTTGTGCGCCAACACCATAGGTCCGCACGTCGTCATAGGCCGATGATGCCTGATCCGCTTCATTTTTCATATTAAGCTCTTCGACTCGCTGATTGAATGTTTTGGCGCTGCTATCATGCGCCAGAATAATCACAACCCCTGGCTCTTTTGAGTTCGAAATTGCTTGCATCGCCTTATGTAAAGGAATACCAGCACCTACCATATCGAGCGACAAAATATCGTTAAAGGTATCTTGCACATGAACACGCACCAAGACTGGCTCATCTTGTTTAATCTCACCTGATACCAACGCCAAATGCGTGTCTTCAGTAATAAGATCACGATAGGCAATTAATTTAAACTCGCCAAATTCGGTAGGCAAAACTGATTCCGCACCGCGGCTGACTGTTTTCTCATTATTTAGGCGGTAACTAATGAGATCGGCAATGGTTCCTATTTTCAAGTTATGGGCCTTAGCAAAAGTCTCAAGATCCGGACGCCTCGCCATCGTGCCGTCTTCGTTAAGAATCTCAACAATAACTGCGCTGGGATCTAAACCGGCTAAGCGAGCCAAATCACAACCCGCCTCGGTATGTCCTGCGCGAGTCAGCACATTACCCGGCTGCGCCATAATAGGAAAAACATGCCCAGGTTGACGGATATCACTAGCACTAGCATTCGGCGCAACGGCGGCCTTGATCGTTGTTGCCCGATCGGCGGCAGAAATACCGGTAGTCACACCACTAGCCGCTTCAATAGATAAAGTGAAATTTGTCCTATGCTCAGCATTGGTGCTGCGCACCATTAAGGGCAACTCAAGCTGCTGACAGCGCTCTGGTGTCAAGGTAAGACAAATCAGGCCGCGGCCATAGCGCGCCATAAAGTTAATGTCTTGGGTATCTACCTTTTCAGCGGCCATAATGAGATCGCCTTCGTTCTCACGATCTTCATCATCCATCAACACGACCATTTTGCCATCGTGGATGTCTGCAATAATTTCTTCGATAGTATGTAGTGGCATAGACGGCATTAACTACAGTGAAAATCCGGCATCACGTAACGATGCCATGGTTATATTGCTGTTAGCGTTCTCTTTATCCGCTAACAGCAAGCGTTCCAGGTAACGGGCAACGACGTCTACCTCGATATTAAGCTGCGTATTCTCTTTGTAATTCGAGATGATTGTTTTGCTCATCGTATGGGGGACTATATTAATATCAAAACACGCGCCTTCGACCTGGTTAACGGTCAAGCTGACGCCATCTATGCAGACAGAACCTTTGGCAGCGATATATTTAGCCAACTCCTTTGGTGCCTCGATCCTAAAACGCACTGAACGCGCATCGTTCCGCCGTGATTGTACCCTACCCATGCCGTCGACATGGCCACTAACAAGATGCCCACCCAAACGAGTAGTGAGTTGCATGGCCTTTTCCAGATTAACAGGCGCACCCACCTTGAGTTGCCCTAGAGTCGTATGCGACAGGGTTTCATTAGAGACGTCAGCACAAAATACCTGCTTGGATAACTCAACAACAGTCAAACACACGCCATTAACCGCAATACTGTCACCGAGATTGACATCGGACATATCCATATCACCCGTATTTATATGCAAATGCATATCACCGCCAGTCGCTTGCTGGCTAGCCAACTTGCCAACCGTTTCAATAATTCCGGTAAACATCAATCTCTATTATTCATTGTAATGCTATGCCTCGGTCTTAACCGACGTCGCGGTGATACGCCAATCATCACCGATTGGGCGCACTTCCTTAATCTCAAGCTGCAATGCTTGCGCCATAGCCTTCAAGGGCAAATCAAATAATGGCCGAGCTGTCGAACCCATTAACTTTGGCGCCATATAGATTATGAGCTCATCAATCAAACCAGCTTGCAAAAAAGCGCCGCTCAATGTTGCTCCTGCCTCAATGAGCACCTCATTGGTTTGCCGTTGCGCAAGATAGTTAAGCATCTTCTCCAGATCAACGCGCTCTGTCTCGTCCGCACACACTTCCACCGCAATGCCACGGCTCTCATAGGCTAAATAACGCTCTGCAGCCTTGCTCGCCGTTATCGCCATGCTCGCGCCCGGTGGTTCATAGATCCTAGCTTGCGGCGATGTCTTTAGCTGACTATCTAGCACAACCCGCAAGGGTTGTGAATACTCAGACGCCGGTGCGTTTAACTCACCGACATCCGCCAGCTCAGACCAGCGTACCTGCATGGCAGGCTCATCGCTGAGCACGGTTCCGCACCCTGTTACAATCGCACCGCATTGGCCACGTAATCGCTGTACATCAAGACGCGCTGGCGCAGAAGTAATCCACTGACTCTCGCCACTGGCCATAGCAGTACGACCATCCAAACTCATCGCTAATTTACAATAAACATACGGCCGTTGGCGTTGCATACGCGATACAAAACCTTTGTTTAACTCAAGCGCCTGCTCACGCAGCAAACCCAACTCAACATCCATGCCCGCAGCCTTAAGCTGCGCCATACCCTGACCCAGTACCTGAGGGTTTGGGTCTTCCATGGCAATCACCACGCGCTTCACCCCTGCCTCAATCAAGGCCCGGTCGCATGGGCCCGTGCGACCTTGGTGACAGCACGGTTCCAGCGTGACATAACAGGTCGCGCCGCGTGCGCGCTCACCTGCTGCTTTAAGCGCGACAATCTCGGCATGATCGCCGCCGGCCTTTTGGTGCCAGCCACTACCGACCAGGTCACCATTATTAACAATGACACACCCCACCCGAGGATTAGGTAGTGTCGAATACAGACCTCGCCGCGCGAGTGATATCGCTTGCGCCATAAAACGATGATCTTCTTGATTATATCCCAATGTATCGGCCAATAATGACTAGTTTATTAAAAATAATAAGAGTGGGTGAATTTATAAAAAATAAACCGTATTTTCGATAAAAAAATCTATAGAAATCAATAATTACCAAATATTATAGATATAAGTGGAAAATTATCTATAATTCCCGGGGGGAAATAAGAGAGATAAAGTTAAAAAAAACAGCAAAAAACCTAGCTATTTCCTTTCTCAAGGTCTTCTATCTCTTTTTTAAACGCTTCGATATCAGCAAAACTATGGTAAACCGAGGCAAAGCGCACATAAGCGACAGCGTCCAAATCTTTAAGTTCTTGCATAACCCACGAACCCATCAGCTTGGTGTTGACCTCTCGCTCGCCTTGCGTCAACAAGCGATGTTTAATACGGTGAATAATATCCTCAACCTGATCAATATTGACCGGTCGCTTTTCCAACGCTCGGAGAATACCGTTGCGAAGCTTATCTTCGTCGAAGGGTTCCCGCCGTGAATCGTGTTTGAGGACGCGTGGCAGATTTAACTCTGCCGTTTCGTGCGTGGTAAAGCGTTCGCCACATGCATTGCATTCCCGGCGGCGGCGGACACTATCACCACCATTACCTAAACGCGAATCTATGACACGCGTGTCTTGTGCGTCACAAAATGGACAGCGCATACAGCGAGACCAAAGAGGCGTTGAATAAATATTTAGCTAGCACGATAGACCGGAAACCGCTTGCACAAATCGAGCATTGCCCGCTTTGCAGCGGTGATCGCTGAATCATCATCCATCGCTTCCAGCACATCACAAATAGTATTGGCCAACAGCACAGATTCGGCTTCATGAAAACCGCGTGTTGTCACGGCGGGGGTGCCAATACGAATGCCACTGGTCACAAACGGTGAACGCGGGTCGTTCGGTACAGCGTTCTTGTTAACCGTAATATTGGCCGCACCCAGGGCGGCTTCGGCATCTTTACCGGTAATCTCTTTATCAACCAGGTCAAGCAGGAACATATGGTTATCGGTGCCACCGGAAACCACTTTATAGCCTCGCTCAATCAAGGTATTCGCCATTACACGCGCATTACGAATCACCTGCTTTTGATAATCAACAAAACCTGGCTCCAATGCCTCTTTGAAGGCTACGGCTTTGGCGGCAATCACGTGCATCAACGGACCACCTTGCGAACCCGGGAACACCATAGAACTAATCTTTTTCTCAATTTCAGGGTTGGATTTTGCCAGAATAATCCCCCCCCTGGGCCCGCGCAGGGTCTTGTGCGTGGTAGATGTCACCACATCGGCAACAGGAACTGGGTTTGGATAGACTCCTGCCGCCACCAGTCCGGCTACATGAGCCATATCAACAAATAAATACGCACCAACGGCATCGGCAATACGACGAAAGCGATCCCAATCCACTGTGCGCGAATAGGCACTAAACCCAGCGACCACCATCTTTGGCTTGTGCTCATTGGCCAGGCGTTCTACCTCGTCATAATCAATCTCGTTGCCGCCTTCATCGAGACCATATTGAACTGCATGGTAGATTTTGCCGGAAAAGTTGACATGACTGCCATGCGTCAAATGACCACCATGGGCGAGACTCATACCTAAAATTGTGTCACCAGGTTGCAGCAATGCCATATAGACCGCCGCATTGGCTTGCGAGCCGGAGTGAGGCTGCACATTGGCATAATCTGCGGAAAATAATTGCTTCGCTCTATCAAGAGCCAGCCGCTCGGCAACATCGACATACTCGCAACCGCCGTAATAGCGCTTGCCAGGATAACCCTCAGCGTATTTATTGGTCATGCAAGAACCTTGAGCCTCCATCACCCGCGTACTGGCGTAGTTTTCCGAAGCAATCAACTCAACATGCTCCTCCTGTCGTGTCGCCTCATCAGCAATGGCTTGGGCCAACTCGTCGTCATATCCGGCGATAGTTTTGTTGTCTGAAAACATGGGAATCCTGATATTTGATAAACTTTGAGGACGCACATAGTAAAGTATTTGGCGCTGCCCTGCATTTCCTATCAGGATTATTCATGACTCTGGCCACCACTATGCATTACAATCGGCCATGGTATGGGCTTTGATAGACACTAGAACAGGTGTCGGATTTTTTTACAACCATACAGAGACTAATCCGATGTACGCCTATAACTTATTGGAAAATATAGAAAAAATCTCATGGCACAAATAGTGCGTAAGGGTTCCTTATAAGAAGGGCTGGTGCACCAGAACTCCCGGCACAATAATTCATCTGTTTCTTAACCTTGATTAAAGACAAGCATGCATCAGACAGACCCCCTTGGCGGGCAAAACTTAAAGGTCGTTAAAACCAGCGAACCAAAATCCGTTCTCGCGCGCAAAATCATGCGCCTGCTCGATGGCTTACGTAAAAGCGCTACAGGCAAAGCGATCTATGCGCACGTACAGCGGGCCTTGTGTGATCTCGAATCGTCACATATGGATGTGCAAAATGGTTATGCCAACCTGCTCAGCAGGTTACTGGATGCCTACGGTAAGCACCTTGACCCGGACTCACCCGAGAAAGTTGATCTCACATTGATGCAAATGAGCTTAACTCCACCTCTGTCAATATCCGAAATCAACGCGCTCAAGGGGATTACCGAAGAGTTCGCCACCAAGCTGGCGCTAACCGAGTCTCGACAACACCCTGAATTTCAGGCAGAGCTGGGCAACATACTGACCAGCCTGGGTTTTACCGCAAACGAGTATCAGATAAGCGGAGAAAAGTCCGCTGATACTCCGGTACCACAAACCGAACTAGTGGAAAACCTTTCTCAAGCCCAGGTCACCGTTCCAGAACCGGTAGTTGATGAGGTTGATGCCAATAATGATGACGCGTTTCGAAAAATTCTTGAGGGAAATCGCTCGCGGATTCAGCGCATTCAAACAACACTGAGCCAGCAGCTTAGTGACGCCATCCGACAAAGCGAACAGTTTGGTGTGCTCCTAGAGCTTGAACGTGAAGAAATATTACGTTCAGAGACTATCGAGCATTTATGGCAACTTAAAGAAGCCATCTTGAGCGCCGTCGAGAAACTGACTGATGGCAACCGCAATCTTGCTAGCAAATTTGATGACACCCAAAACTATCTGAAAATTCTTGAAAGTGATAGCCAGCAACTTGGTGATGAACTGGCACGCGTTCATTTGCTCAGCATGACCGACGAATTGACCGAACTACCCAATCGTCGTGCATTCATGCGCCGTCTCGAAGACGAAATCGGCCGTGTGCAGCGCTATGGCTATTCGCTCACCCTGGCATTGATCGATCTTGATAACTTTAAAGCGATAAACGATAGCTATGGCCACGCAGGGGGCGACGAAGTACTGCGCGTCTTCTGTCAAAAAGTGCTTGCTGCGTTTAGACACCATGATATGGTCGCGCGCTACGGCGGTGAAGAATTCGCTGTAATCCTGCCCAATACAGACCATGAAGGCGCTATCCATGCGCTAATGAAAGTCAAACATGCTGCGGCTGAAACCGTTATAAAGTTCAATGGCTATGAGTTCCCTCTCACCACCTTCTCTGCAGGTGTCACCATGTATCGCCCGGGCGAAACCCCGAGCAGCTTGATCGAGCGCGCTGACACAGCGCTTTACCGCGCCAAAGGACTCGGCAGAAACCGCATCGAAACCGAACACTTCGACAGTGCTGACTCGCAACCTTTCAATGACTGAGGTCAGACCTATGCTGATAGCTAGCGGCCCTGGCCAGATGCGCATGAGCCAAACTTCAGCCACTCTCTCTTGACCCAATTGACTTTATCGATGCGCTTATAGCCAGCACCGATACTCTCAAACACCAATTCTATTCACCAAGATCAGGTAAGATAACCATCTTTGCCTGGCATGCAAGTTAACTCAACGTGGATAAAATCCAACTGCTCTCAGAACTCAGCCAGATAGTGCCTAGCGGTGCATTATTGCATCAGCAAGAAGACCTTAGGCCGTACGAATGTGACGGCCTGTCGGCCTATCGCGAGCTACCGCTCGTTGTAGTATTGCCGAATACCATTGATCAGGTTCGAGCCATCTTGCAACTGTGCTATCGACTGGAGGTTCCAGTGGTTGCCAGGGGTGCAGGCACAGGATTATCCGGCGGTGCCTTACCGCACAAAAATGGTGTCTTACTCAGCCTCGTCAAATTCAAACAAATTCTTGCAATTAACCCGCAACGCTGCACCGCCGTCGTCCAACCCGGTGTGCGCAATCTCGCCATTTCTGAAGCCGTCAAACCTTACGGATTGTATTATGCGCCAGACCCTTCCTCGCAGATCGCCTGCACTATCGGTGGCAATGTCGCCGAAAACTCTGGTGGTGTGCATTGCCTAAAATACGGTTTGACCGTTCATAACATTCAGCAGCTAAAAGTCATCACTATAGATGGTGAATTACTCACCATTGGCGGCAATGGCCTCGATTCTGCGGGCTTTGATCTACTGGCGATAATGACTGGCTCTGAAGGCATGCTGGGTGTGATTGTCGAAGTCACAGTGAAGCTGCTGCCGATTCCAGATCGTGCCCAGGTCATTCTTGCTGCCTTCGATGATATCGTTAAAGCTGGCGAGGCCGTAGGCAATATTATTTCCGCTGGAATAATTCCAGCTGGGTTAGAGATGATGGACAAGTTGGCAATCCAAGCCGCCGAAGATTTTGTTCATGCCGGTTATCCGACAGACGCTGAAGCCATCTTATTATGCGAAGTCGATGGCAGCAACGCCGAGGTATCGGAACACATTCTAAAAGTACGCGGTATTTTGACGCAAAGCGGCGCGACTCAAGTGCGTACTGCAAAAGATGAAGCCGAGCGAATGAGTTTTTGGAAAGGACGAAAAGCCGCCTTTCCAGCAGTGGGCCGCATCGCGCCCGACTATTATTGTATGGACGGGACGATACCACGCAAACAACTGCCGCATGTATTAAAAACCATTAGTAATCTTTCAACAGAATACAACCTTCCCGTCGCCAACGTGTTTCATGCGGGTGATGGTAATTTACATCCCTTAATTCTTTACGACGCCAACAAACGCGGCGAATTAGAACGCACCGAAGAATTTGGTGGAAAAATCCTTCAGCTCTGCGTCGATGTCGGTGGCACTATCACTGGCGAGCATGGCGTTGGCGTGGAAAAAATCAACCAGATGTGTGTACAGTTCAACACAGAAGAATTAACACAGTTTCATGCCATTAAATCCGCCTTTGATGATAAAGGCTTGCTCAACCCGGGCAAGGCAGTGCCAACATTACATCGCTGTGCCGAGTTTGGTGCCATGCATGTACACAAGGGCAAACTGCCCTTCCCTGAACTTGAACGTTTTTAGACCCTGCAATGACTCCTCAAGATATTAGTCTCGATTTACAAGTACGCGTCAATCATGCGATAGAAAACAAAACGCCTTTGTCTATTCGTGGTGGCAATAGTAAGTTATTTTATGGCCGAGAAGCTGTTGGTGATGCCATCGACATTAGCCAGAACTGCGGCATCATCAGTTACGAACCGACCGAACTTGTTATCACTGCTCGTGCTGGCACAGCTTTATCGCTAATAGAGCAAACACTTGCAGATAATAATCAGATGTTGCCCTTTGAGCCGCCTTATTATGCTGAAACCGCGACCTTGGGTGGCACTATCGCCTGCAACCTGTCCGGCCCACGCCGCGCTTACACCGGCGCAGCACGCGACTTTGTTCTTGGCTGTAAGATTCTCAATGGCAGAGGTGAAATTATTTCCTTTGGTGGCGAAGTCATGAAGAATGTCGCAGGCTACGATGTCTCGCGCTTGATGACTGGCGACTTAGGCACCTTAGGCATACTGCTAGAAATATCACTGAAGGTATTACCTAGACCCGAAGCAGAAATCACACTGACCTTAGAGCGTGATACAGAAAAAGCACTGGCGAAATTAAACCGCCTTGCCCAAGTTGATTTTCCGCTTAGTGCTAGTTGTTATGACGGCGACCGTTTATTTCTTCGTCTCAGCGGCACCGAGGGCGCTGTCAAAAGCTCAAAGAAAGCCATCGGTGGCGAAGTGGTAAAATCGAACCAGCTTATCTGGCACAAGATAAAAGAACAGCAACACGGTTTTTTTTTCACCAAGAAACCATTATGGCGTTTGTCCGTAGCAGCTGATACACCGCCTATCAACATCGACGGCAAATGGCTGTACGAATGGAACGGCGCGCTACGTTGGTTGGTTTCCAACGCCTCAGCAGAAATCATACGTACCGCTGCTGAAAAAGCAGGTGGGCATGCGATACGCTATCGCCACCATGATCAGAACTGTGCCGATGTCTTTCATCCACTGCCGACGAACTTACTAGGCATTCACCAAAAATTAAAGCAGGCCTTTGATCCGCACGGAATCTTTAACCGTGGACGTATGTACGCCGAATTCTGATATGCAAACCCAGCTTAGTGAGCAATACAAAAATACCCCTCTTGGCCAAGAGGCCGATAATATCTTGCGCAGTTGTGTCCATTGCGGATTTTGTACTGCTACTTGCCCCACTTATCAATTGCTGGGTGATGAGCTAGACAGTCCGCGCGGCCGAATTTATTTGATCAAGCAAATGCTGGAAGGTAACCAAGTGACTGAAGCGACGCAGCTTCATCTCGATCGCTGTCTAACCTGCCGCGCCTGTGAAACCACCTGCCCTTCTGGCGTACGCTATGGTCGCTTGGTGGATATTGGCCGTGAAGTGGTCGAACAACAGGTCTCACGTCGCATAAGCGATAAGATTAAACGCTATTTATTACGCAAGCTCATCGAAGATCCGCGTTTATTCGGGTTTGTTGTTCGTACAGGGCGATTTTTAAAACCGTTTTTAGCGCAAGAACTACAACAAAAGATCCCAGCCGAGCAAACCCCTTTACACCGCGTTAAGAGTGCACATTCACGACGCATGTTAGTACTGTCCGGCTGTGCCCAAAGCGTAGTGACACCGAACACCAACACTGCTGCTGTCAACGTATTAGACAAGCTCGGTATTGAACTCATCGAGCCACAACCCGCACAGTGCTGTGGCTCCGTCAGCCATCATCTGTCAGCACCAGACACTGCACGCCAGCACATGCGTCACTTGATTGATCAATGGTGGCCATACGTCGAACCCAGTAATGGGGAGCAAAGTATTGAAGCGATCATCATCACTGCCAGCGGCTGTGGTGCAACCGTGAAAGAATACGGCGATATTTTAAAATACGATAATGTCTATGCGGAAAAAGCAAAACGTATCAGTGAGCTGGCAAAAGATTTATGCGAAGTGATTGTAGACGAACGCCTAGAACAATTTGCAAAAAAAGCTAAGCCATTAAAAGTCGCCTTTCATAGCCCTTGCACACTGCAGCATGCACAGCAAATTAATGGCGTAGTAGAAAAGATATTAGTCAAAGTAGGGTTTCAGCTCACAACCGTTACCGACTCCCATCTATGTTGTGGCTCAGCAGGGACTTATTCGATTATGCAACCAGAGCTGTCACAACAGCTATTGAGCAATAAACTCGATGCTTTAAAAAAAGAAGAGCCAAATATCATTGCCACCGCCAACATTGGTTGTCAATTGCACCTGGCGACAAAGACAAGCACACCAGTCAAGCACTGGATCGAATTGCTACAATCATTAATAAAGGAATATTAAACTCAGCTTTTTACCAAAAAAATGGTAAGGCGACAGTGATTCTTCAACCCCATATTTTTATATGCATAAGTTTATCGTTATTGATAGCAAAGATCAGGCATCGAGCCTAATATAGGAACCGCTT